>DATCXP010000035.1:0-17017 GCA_036565765.1 Terrimesophilobacter sp. | reverse complement strand
ACGGCAGCGAACGCCGCATCGAGTGCGGTGTCGAAAGTCGTGGTGAGGTCGGGCATGCATCAATTTTCCCAGAGCGGGCGACAGTAGAACCGGGTTCGGGCGTGATCCGTGGACAACAAATTGGTCGGGCAGCCTGTGGAGGAGAGGAGGGGCGGATGCCGCGGGGGTACAGCCTTTGAGGCTGTCGCTGCTGCGTGGGAGTCTCGACGGGCTCGACGGGAGACCGAAGGAGGCTCGACCGGAGACGCGGGTGGGTGGGGTCTCGACGGGCTCGACGCGAGACCGAAGGAGCGCGACTTGCGTTGGGTTGTCTCGGATTGAGCTTGTCGAAATCCGGTCTGGACAGGCTCGACCTGAGACGGAGCGGGTAGGGTCTGCACAGGCTCGACCTGAGACGCGCCGGGCTCCCTTCGAGGCTCGCTGCGCTCGCACCTCAGGGAGCGGAGGGGGCGCCCGCCGCAATCGCCCCACATCCGCCACGCAGGCCCCGACATTCCGCGATATACCCCCCGATAACGGGTATGGTGCGCAACCCGCGCGGCGAGTTACATTTGCAACTCGACGTATCTCACCCTGCCACCCGAGGCAGGGGACACGTCGTGGGGGCAACTTTAGGGGGGAGTTCCGTGACTTCGTTGACGGAGATTCTTATTTTGCGGGGCGTAATGCCCATTGAGAGTCTCGATACCGTTCCTGGTGGCTGGGGCGAGGAGGAGCTTTCCGTCCGCGCCCTGGTCGAACAGGGTGTTCTCACTGAAGCTCAGGTGGCTTCGGCACGCGCGGCCCAGGCGGGCCTGCCGTTCGTCGAGCTGCTGGAATACCCGGTCGATCGCACTGCTGTTTCTCTCGTGCCTGCTTCTCTCTGTCGTCGACACGAAGTGTTGCCGATCGCCATGAGTGAGGACTCCCTAACTCTCGCTATGGTCGATCCCGGCAACGTGTTCGCCATCGATGACGTGAGGGCGGCGACGCGGCGGCAGATTCATCTGGTCGTTGCAGAACGCGACGACCTGATCAGTGCGATCGATCGTTTCCACCGGGCGGATGGCGAGCTGAGTGACCTCACCACCGAGCTCGAGGAGGAGAGCGCAGGTACCGACCTCGCGCTCACCGGCCAGCAGGAGGCCCAGCAGGATGACGCGCCGATCGTGCGTTTCGTCAACCTGCTCATCAGCCAGGCCATCCAGGACCGTGCTTCCGACATCCACATCGAGCCGGGAGAGCGTGCGCTGAACGTCCGCTACCGCATCGATGGTGTTCTGCACGAGATGCAGCAGGCGCCGAAGGCGATCCAGAACGGCGTCATCTCGAGGCTCAAGATCATGAGCGATATCGACATCGCCGAGCGCCGCAAGCCTCAGGACGGCCGCATGTCGGTCAGCCACGGCGGCCGCAAGATCGACCTCCGCGTCGCGACCCTCCCAACGGTGTGGGGCGAGAAGGTCGTCATGCGTATTCTCGACAACGCCGAGTCGAACATGGCGCTGAGCGATCTGGCGATGCTCGACTACAACATGTCCAGCTACCAGTCGTCGTTCACGAAGCCGTACGGCATGATCCTGGTGACCGGCCCGACCGGTTCCGGCAAGTCGACGACCCTGTACACCACGCTGCACGCGGTCGCGCGCCCCGAGATCAACGTCATCACGGTCGAGGACCCGGTCGAGTACCGGATGCCGGGCATCAACCAGGTGCAGGTCAACCCGAAGGCGGGCCTGACCTTCGCGAGCGCGCTGCGCAGCATCCTTCGTTCCGACCCGGATGTCGTGCTCCTGGGCGAGATCCGCGACCACGAGACCGCGCAGATCGCCATCGAAGCGGCTCTCACCGGCCACCTCGTGCTCTCGACCCTGCACACGAACGACGCCCCGAGCGCCGTGACCAGGCTCACCGAGATGGACATCGAGCCTTTCCTGGTCGGTTCCGCTCTCGACTGCGTCGTGGCCCAGCGCCTCGCCCGTCGCCTCTGCGACCGGTGCAAGGAGGCCTACCTCCCGGACCCGATCGACCTCGCGAATCTGCGTGTCGGGTTCGACCCGAGCCAGCCGGTTCCGACCCTGTTCCGTCCGGTCGGCTGCCAGACCTGTTCCGGCACCGGCTACCGCGGGCGTATCGCCGTTCACGAGGTCATGCTCGTGACGGAGGAGATCGAGCGGCTGGCTGTCGAGCGCTCCTCCGCAGCCGACATCGCGCGTACCGCGAGGGCGCAGGGGATGATTCCGCTGCGCATGGACGGCTGGACGAAGGCCCAGATGGGCCTGACGTCCGTTGAAGAGATTTTGCGAGTAGTGGCCTGACTCTGGCCGGATAGGTCCTTTGGGGGGAACCTGATGAACAAACAGATACACGAGATTCCGATCGCGACCGAGCAGACCGGCCTGCGCGTGCGCGTGCGGGACGGGCATGCGGATGCTGCGCACGCGGTCACTCCGCCGGTGACGCCGACCCCGTACCAGACGGCCCCGCCGCCGACCGGGCCCAGTGCTCCTAGCCCTCAGTTCACGATTCCGGTGGCGAACCCGCCGGCGTCGGACGGCTTCCCGCCTCTTGCACCTCCGCCGGTCGGCGCCCCGCTCCCGCCGATGGCTCCGCCGCAGGTGGCCGCTCCGTTCCCGCCGGTCGCCCAACCGGTCATGCCTCAGCCGGTCGCTCAGCAGCCGGTCGCTCAGCAGCCCGTCATCCAGCAGCCCGTCGTACCTCAACCCGCCGCTCAATTCCCGACGATGGCTCCTCCCGTGGCGAATCCGCCGCAGGTGGCGCCGCAGGGAATGCCAGTCCCGCAGGGAGTACCCATGCCGCAAGGAATGCCAGTACCTCAAGGAATGCCCGTTCCGCAGGCGATGCCTGCGCCATCCGCTCCGCCGATGGCCCCGCCCGCTGCCTCCTCGGTGCCGATCCCAGCGATGGCCCCGCCGAAGCCGGAGACGCTCGCCCACGATCTCGACCCGCTCGGCCGCGTTGAGACCGGTTTCAGCCCTCACATGGGTGCGGACCAGGGTCTCATCGACGCGCTCAAGGAGGTCGTGCGGCTTTCCGCATCCGACCTTCACGTGACCTCGAACGCGCCTCCCATGCTGCGCATCGATGGTGCGCTCCAGCCGGTCGAGGGCGCGGAGGTGTGGGATCGCGAGCGCGTCTCGAACGCCCTGGAGAGCCTGCTCAAGCCGGCCCAGGCCGAGATCTTCGAGAGGGAGCTCGAACTCGACTTCGCGTTCGCGGTGTCCGAGAACGCCCGTTTCCGCGTGAACTACTACCGTCAGCGTGATGCGATCGGTGGGGCGTTCCGCCTCATCCCGACCGAGATCAAGCCGCTCGAGCAGTTGGGGGTCCCGGATACGGTGGCCCGCTTCGCGACGCTCGCGCGCGGTCTTGTCCTCGTGACGGGCCCGACCGGCTCAGGTAAGTCGACGACGCTCGCCGCGCTCATCGACCTCGTGAACCGCACGCGCACCGACCACATCGTGACGGTCGAGGACCCGATCGAGTTCATGCACGGCAACAAGCGTTCACTGATCAACCAGCGCGAGGTCGGCAGCGACACGCACAGCTTCGGGGCGGCGCTCAAGCACGTCCTGCGGCAGGACCCTGACGTCATCCTGATCGGCGAGCTCCGCGACCTGGAGACGATCTCGGTCGCCCTGACCGCTGCGGAGACCGGGCACCTCGTGTTCGCGACACTGCACACGCAGGATGCCGCCCAGACGATCGACCGTGTGATCGACGTGTTCCCGCCGTTCCAGCAGGACCAGGTGCGCGCACAGCTTGCGGCGACGCTTCAGGGCGTCGTCTGCCAGACGCTCGTGAAGGTGGCGAGCGGCAAGGGCCGCGTGGTGGCGACCGAGGTCATGGTGATCACGCCGGCCATCGCGAACCTGATCCGCGAGGGCAAGACCTACCAGATCCAGACCGCGCTGCAGGCCGGCCGCGAGCTGGGGATGTTCACGATGGACCAGCACCTCGCGGAGCTCGTCGACCGTGGAAAGATCACCCACGCCGCGGCGATGGAGAAGGCGCACGACCTCGAGGGGCTCAAGGCGCTGATCCACCGTGCGGATTCCGGTGGAGGGATGGCCTCGAGCCAGATGGCCGGCGCCGCAGCCGACTTCGGCGACGACTTCTCGACGAGAAAGTTCTGACATGGCCACCGCGCTGACCTTCGCCTATAAGGGGCGTGACGCGGGAGGCAAGCTCGTCAAGGGGCGCATCGACGCCACGACAGAGGGTGCCGTCGCGAATCGGCTCCGAACGATGGGGATTTCGCCGCTGTCGATCTCGGAGACATCCGGAGGCACTGGCCTCCAGATGGAGATCAGCCTCGGTGCATTCCGCCCATCGGTGGGGCTCAAGGATCTCGCGATCATGACGCGCCAGATGTCGACGATGATCACGGCCGGCCTTTCACTGTTGCGCACGCTGACGATCCTCACCGACCAGACCCCGAACAAGGAGCTGAAACGCATTCTGGCGTCGGTCACTCGCGAAGTCGAGTCCGGTGCATCGCTGTCGGACGGGATGGGCAAGCACAGCCGGGTGTTTCCCCCGATCATGCTCAGCCTTATCCGCGCCGGTGAGACGGGAGGCTTCCTCGATGATGCACTCCTCTCCATTGCGAAGAACTTCGAGTCCGAGGTGAAGCTTCGCGGCACGATCAAGTCAGCGTTGACCTACCCGATGGTCGTTCTCGTCATGGCTCTGGTCGCGGTCGTGGCGATGCTGGTGTTCATCGTGCCGATCTTCCAGAAGATGTTCGCGAGCTTCGGAGCCGAACTGCCGCTCCCGACCCAGATTCTGGTCTGGTTGTCGAGTCTCATGTGGTGGCTTGTTCCGCTCCTGGTTATCGGCGGCATCGTGTTCGCGGTCTGGTGGCAGAAGAACAAGAACACCGAGCGGGTGCGCAAGGTGGTCGACCCGCTCAGGCTTCGCTTGCCGGTGTTCGGCCACTTGTTCAAGAAGATCGCCATCGCGAGATTCTCGAGGAACTTCTCGGCCATGATGGCTGCCGGTGTTCCGATACTCCAGGCGTTGAACATCGTCGGCAGCACAGCGGGCAACTGGGTGATGGAGGAGGCCCTGCGCAAAGTGTCGGAGTCCGTGCGACAGGGCAAGACGGTCGCCGAGCCGCTGAGCCAGGAGAAGGTCTTCCCGTCGATGGTCACCCAGATGATCTCGGTCGGCGAGGACGCAGGCGCGCTCGAGCAGATGCTCGCCAAGATCGCCGACTTCTACGACGACGAGGTGCAGTCGTCCACCGAGCAGCTGACGGCCATGATCGAACCGCTGATGATCGCCTTCCTGGGCGTCGTGGTCGGCGGGATGATCGTCGCGCTGTACCTGCCGATCTTCAACATCTTCACATTGATCAAGTAGGGGCTGAGCCCCCACAACTGGGGCCGTCAAAATCCCGGTTGTACCCCCTTTGCGGGATTACGGAAGGCGTTGCTGGAGGCCAACATGATGGGTGGGGGTCAAGTTATTTTGGGGGCCCTGTCCATGTTTTCTACTACAGACAGGAAATTTGAAATGTTTCTACGCATCAACAAGGCGCTGAACGATCGGCGCGCCGGCCTCAAGCGCGAAGAGGGCTTCACCCTCATCGAGCTCCTGGTCGTTGTCATCATCATCGGCATCCTCGCGGCGATCGCCATCCCGGTCTTCCTGGGCGTGCAGAGCAGCGCGAAGGACAGCGCGGTGAAGGCCGACCTGACCAACCTGAAGACGGCTGTGGTCGCCTACCAGACGGACAATGCAGGGGTCCTTCCTGCCGCCATCGGCGACCTCAGTGGCACCGTCACGATCGATGCAGCGAACTACACCACCGTGCCTGCATTCAAGACGGCTCCGGCTGCCGGTGACACGACCTTCTGCATTCAGGCCACCGGTTCCAACAGCAACCCGTGGCACGTCACGGAGAGTGGAGCCCCAGACACCGGTCTCTGCCCGTAAAGTACCCGTTCGGAAAGTCATGGCGGTGAGGTTCGAGTTCTGAACCTCACCGCCCTGACTCAGTTGTAAGAGAAACCCGAAGCACGGAACGAACCCTGGGGGAGGGAATCGTGAATGCAATCGGCAGGCGGTTCGCTACTCGCCCAGCCAAGCCCGACATCAGTCGCGGGCACGAAGAGGGGTTCGGCCTCATCGAGATTCTGATCTCGATGATGCTGCTCGCCATCCTCGCCGTCGCGCTCATCCCGATCCTCGTCCAGGGCCTCAAGCAGTCGGCATCGAATGCCACGCTGGCCTCGGCGACGCAGCTCGCGAACGAGAAGATCGAACAGGCGCGCGCCTGGAAGACCTGCGGTGAAGCGGTCGCCTCGAACTCGACGGTCACAGACACCCGCGGGGTCTCGCTGACGATCACGACGACGGTGGGTGCATGCGCACCGTCTGCCGAGAATCCGGTATCCGTTCCCGTGACGGTCGTCGTCACGCGGGGTGACACCGGTGGCGTCGTCACAACAACCAAGACACTCGCGTTCATTGCGGGGCCCTGAGATGACCGAGCGCAGCCGAGACGCAGACACGACCAGTTTCGATGAATCTGGGAACCTGCACTCAGAGCAGGGTTTCACCCTCATCGAACTGCTTGCCTATTGCCTTCTCATCGGACTCGTCCTCGCCATTGTCGGGGGGATGATGTTCAGCACCATGACCACGTCCAAGACGGTCGTGAGCGTAGACGACGCCTCGACTGCTGGGCAGTTGGTGTCCAAATCGGTCGTCAAGGGCATCCGCAACTCCTCGGACTTCCGGCTGACCTCGCCAACCGGCACCGACCAGTTCCTGGTCGCGAGGACCGTAGGGGGCGCCGCGACGCCGACCTGGATGTGCTCCGCCTGGTACTACTCAGCGGCCGGCGACGGATCGGTCCGCTACAAGATCTCGCCCAGCGCGATCCTTCCGCCGACCGCAGCTCAGCTTCAGACCTGGACGCTTCTCGGCACGGGCGTCAAGCCGGTCGCCGGAACGGGAATCTTCAGCGCGCTCGACGACCAGGTCTCCATCTCATTTCTCGGGAAGGCCGGAGATCATCCGCCAGTCAGGATCACGAGCTCGGCAACCAGCCGGGCCGGAGCGTCAGGGAGTTTGACATGTTACTAAGGCTGTTGGCTTCACTCAGGAACGAACGCGGCTCGGCCTTGGTAGCCGTGCTCGGACTGTTCGCGGTCGCGATCATCCTGACAACGCTCATCGCGTCCTCCGTCGTGAGCGGACTCGGATGGAGCACATCGACGCGCGCATCGGTCGAATCCCACGCCGCCGCCGATGCCGGCATCGTCGCGGCAAGGACCGGGCTGTTCACGGTCGGGAACTGCCAGACTCAGTCCACGTCGGGAAAGTACGTCTCGACGACCTCGCCGGTCTACACGGTGACGGTCGAGCGCAACGACGGCGCCGGGTGGGTCATGGGTTGTCCGACGAGCATCACCTCCCAGGTGCGCATCACGTCGACCGGCACCGCGACCGCCAAGGGCGCCGCCGGCGTCTCCTCCGGGGACGTGACGAAGGTTCAGGCGGTACTCCAGTTCCTGCAACCAGGAGTGGATCCGAGCGGAGTCGCGATCTACGTCAACGGCAACTTCAGCATCGGCCCGAACTCCTCGTTCGACCTTTCAGAGGGCGGTAACACCGGGCTCATCGTGAAGAACGGCACCTTCGTCTGCGACAAGAACAACTCCGTCATCAACGGCAGTATCGTCGTGCTCGGCGACCTCACCTTCATCAACAAGTGCAATGTGACCGGGAACGCGAAGGTCACCGGCACCGCCACGCTCGGCGTCGGCCGTATCGACGGCGACCTCACGGCCGGCTCGGTGAGTCCCGCCGATCCGAAAGCCACGAACCAGGTCGGTGGAATCTACACCCAGAGTGCGGTCGTGCCGCCCTCGCCCGACTGGGTCAACCTCACCTACAAGCCGACTGACTGGGTGACGAGCGCTGGTACGCCTTTCGAGGTGCGGGACATGACGACCACGGGGGGGTGCATGCTGACGTCCGGGAATCTCGGCGCGGCCGCGGCCAGTGGCTCGCTCATCCTGAACGCGCTCGGCTGCCCCGACGGGCCTACGATCAACCAGAACACGAACATCAAGCTGACGAGCGATGTCGTGATCTTCGCCAACAAGTACACCTGGCCAGCCAGCAACTCTCTCTCGTTCAGCTCATCGTCCACGGCGGGGCACCGGTTGTGGTTGATCACCCCTGACAACGGGCCGGCCGGCGACAAGGCGCCGACCTGCGACCCGGTGACCCAGGGCAACTGGGAGATCAAGAACAGCGTCACTATCGCGGCACCCATCTCGGCCATGCTCTACACGCCGTGCGGGTTCTCGGCGAAGAACAACTTCGTCTGGAACGGCCAGATCTACGCGGGTGGGCCGAGCGACGCCATGAACAACCCGAAGTTCACCTTCGTGCCGATGGGAGCGGCGGGAGTGGACTTCGACACCTCGACTCCCACCACGATCATCACGAAGCCGCAGCCGGGAGCCGTCGTCATCCAGAGGGATCTGAGCCTTGGTTAGCGTACCGCCGCTGCTCGTCGGAGGATTCGGGCTGCTCATCGGCTCGTTCCTCAACGTTGTGGTCTACCGGGTGCCGGCGAAACGCTCGATCGTCTCGCCGCCGAGTTCCTGCCCGCAGTGCGGTGCGCAGATCCGCTGGTCGGACAACATCCCGCTGCTGTCGTGGCTGCTGCTGCGCGGCCGGTGCCGCAACTGCCACACCAGGATCTCGGCGCGCTACCCGCTCGTCGAGCTCGGCACGGGCCTGTTCTTCGCGCTCGTGACGGCCTGGTTCCTGCTCACGCAGCTCCCGAGTGCGCCGTGGTCGACCGTCCCGGCATCCATCGCATCGGTGCTCGCGCTGATCGCCTACCTCTATCTCGCGGCGGTGTCGGTCGTACTTGCGCTGATCGACCTCGACACCCGCTCCCTTCCCAACCGGATCGTGCTCCCCGGCTACGCCGTCGGCGCCGTGCTTCTCGGAGCGTCGGGCCTGCTGGCCGGCGACTTCGGGGCGCTCCTGAGCGCCGCGATCGGCGCGGCGGCACTGTTCCTGCTCTACTTCGTGCTCGCCATCGCCTACCCCCAGGGCATGGGGATGGGGGACGTCAAGCTCGCGGGGCTGCTCGGCCTGTTCCTCGGGTTCGTGGGCTGGCAAGCGATCGTCGTCGGCGCCTTCGCCGCGTTCCTCCTCGGGGGAGTCTTCGCGCTGGTGCTCGTTGCGCTGCGGAAGGCGTCCCGCAAGAGCGCTGTGCCCTTCGGTCCGTGGATGCTGCTGGGCGCCTGGCTCGGAATCCTGTTCGGCAGTGACATCATGAGCACGTATCTCGGCCTGTTCGGAATCAGTTAGGGGATCTGATGGCAAGCACACAACTCGTCGGAGTCGATATCGGCTCCGGCACCATAAGGGCGGTCGAGGTGACCGGCGTCGGAACGAAACGGCCATCGGTCGTGCGATTCTTCTCCATGCCGCTGCCAGAGGGCGCGGTCAGAAGCGGCGAGGTCGTCGAGGTCAACACCGTCGCCGCCGCGCTGCGGCAACTGTGGGGCGCCGCGAAGTTCCGCAGCAAGGAGGTGGTGCTCGGGGTCGGCAACGCGAAGGTCCTGGTGCGCGACCTCTCGGTTCCGAAACTGAGCCAGCGGGAGATCCGCGAGTCGCTGCCGACGCACGTGCAGGAGATGCTCCCGGTACCGGTCGGCGATGCGCTGCTCGACTTCTATCCGATCTCCGAGGCCGCGTCCGAGACCGGACCGGTGGTCAACGGCCTCCTCGTCGCGGCGATCAAGGACTCGGTGCTCGCGAACGTCAGGGCCGTGCAACTGGCCGGGCTCACCCCGGTCGGCGTCGACCTCATCCCGTTCGCCCTCACCCGGCTGACGTCCCCGGCGAGGATGATGGGCAATGTCGCCCACATCGATGTCGGGGCGCGGACGACCAACGTGATCGTCACGAGCGGAGGAGTTCCCCAGTTCGTGCGCATCATCGCCAACGGCGGCCACGATCTCACGGCCGCGCTCGCCGACCGGCTGGACGTCTCCGACACCGAGGCCGAGAACATGAAGCGCTCGGTGGGACTCGGGGGGATCAACGTGACGCAGGAGCAGATGCCGGCGGTCACGGTCATCCGCGAGGTCACCGGCAATCTCCTGAACAGCCTGCGGAACACGCTCAGCTACTTCGCGAACACCCGGCAGAACGAGCCGTACTCCGGCATCGTGCTCACCGGCGGCGGCGCCCAGTTGCTCGGATTCGCCGACGCGCTCTCCGAAATGACCAGGATCCCGGTCGTTCTCGGCGACACTTTCGGCAGCATCGACGTCGCGAAGGAGGCCGCGAGAGGCTCGCAGAGCCAGCTCGGCCTGAACGTCGCACTCGGACTGGCCCTGGGAGGTGCAGCAGCATGAAGACTCGTGGCAGCGACGGCGGACGCCTGATCATCGGCGGCCCACCGCAGGCGAACCTCCTCCCGCCCGAGGTGGGGATCGCCGCGAAGGGCCGTGTCATGCGTCGCAACGCGACCGGGCTCATCGTGCTGGTCGTGCTCGCGGTGATCGCGGCCTACGCCGGTGCGTCGGTGCTCGCGCTCGCCTCCCAGGTGCAACTGGACGCGGCGAACGCCAGAACGCAGAAACTCGTCGCAGAGCAGGGCAAGTACCTCGAGGTCAAGCAGGTCACCTCGATGCTCGAGACGGCGACCGCGGCGCAGAAGGTCGGAACCTCGACCGAGATCGACTGGAAGGCCTATCTCACCGACATCCAGAAGAGCCTGCCGGCCGGAACGCTCGTGACGAACGTGTCAGCGGAGACCGCGACACCGGTCACGGCGTTCACGCCTCCCACCGCGCCGCTGCAGGGTGACAGGATCGGCGAGCTCAAGTTCACCGCGACGAGCACCTCGCTTCCCGACGTGGAGAAGTGGCTGGATGCCCTCGCGAAGCTGACCGGCTACGTCGACGCTTCGCCGGGCTCGGTCTCGCTCAATAAAGAGGCAAAGACCTACGAGGTCACGATCACGATGCACGTGAACCAGGACGCGCTCCTGCTGCGCTTCGACCAGGCGGCGAAGGATGCCCGCGACAAGGCCAAGGCGGATGCGGAAGCCGCGGCCCAGACCGATACCAGCACGGATGGGGGGAAGTGACGATGAACAACAAATTCTGGCTTCTCATCGCCGGTGTCGTCGGCGTCGCCATCCTCGCCATGGGATGGTTCCTCGGGGTCTCGCCCAAGCTCGACGAGATGAACGCCGCGAACGAGCAGCGGGCGTCGGTCGAGGCGCAGAACCAGGCGCACGAGGCGAAGCTCGTCGAGCTCAAAAAGGAGTTCCAGCAGCTCGACGCGCTCAAGACCGAACTCGCGGACGCACAGGCTTCGCTGCCGCCCGGCGACGAGCTCTCCTCGTTCCTCGGCGAGCTGCACCGCCTGGAGGCATCGAGCGGTGTCGTGCTCACGACCTTCGGCGCGGGGGACGGCCAGAACTACGTCGCCGCGCCAGGTGCCACGACGCTCAGCCCGCTCGTGACGCAGGACAACTTCATCGCGATCCCGATCGACCTGACCGTGCAGGGCACGCGCCCTCAGGTCATGGAGTTCCTGAGCGACCTGCAGTACGGGAAGCGGCTCTTCCTGGTCATCAAACTCACGGTCGCCCAGTCCAAGGAGGCGGCATCCAAGGACGCGGAGGGCGCGAGCACGGTGGACGCCTACCAGGGGACCATCTCCGGCTTCGTGTACGTGCTGGTCGACCCGTCTGCACCGCCGCCCACCCCGACGCCGGTCGGAGCGCTGGACACCAAGCCGAGCCCTTCGCCGAGTCCCGCGCCGTAGCGCTACAGCCGTCCGGACCTGTTCAGGGTCGATCTGCAATTGCTAGAGTGACCCTGAACAGGTCAGGGCAGCCCTGCCCGTGAGGGAGTGGGATCGATGAGCGACACGAACGCAACACCGCAGCCGAATGAACCGGTAGAGACGGACGCCCCCGCAGAAGAGATCGTGGTGGACCCGGTGACGGAGACCCCCGAGTCCGTGCAGGCCGAGCCCGTCATGGAGACCCCAGAGCCGTTGATCGAGCCGGCAGAGCCTGCCGCGACCATGTCGGAGGTTCCGGTCGTGGACTCCGACACTGAGGTCGAGAGCACCATCGTCGACCAGCCCGTCGACGTGCCGCTCGCCGAGCCCGTCGTGCAGAGCGAGACGACCGAGGTCACCCCGGCGCCACCGGTCCAGACCGTCTACGTGACCGCGCCGAACCCGCCCCGCAAGAAGGGCAACCGGGGTATCGGCTCGCTGTACGCGCTCCTTGCGGCCGTCGTATTCGCCGCGGTCTACGCGGGCGTCGCCGCCCTGCTCATCCTGTTCGTGAAGCCGGATGGCGTCGCGGACGCGCTCGGCACGTTCCTGGCCGGACCGCTGTTCTACATCCCGGTACTCGCATTCCTGGTGATCACGGTGCTCTGGGTGCTGCTCGCGAACCGGGCCAGCTGGTGGGCCTGGGTGATCGGCTCGCTCGTGATCGCCGTGGTCGTGTACTTCGCCTCGATCGGCGCCCTGCTCCTGATGGCGGGCGGCTTCAGCCTCACCGCGAGTGCGGCTACGAAGGCGTTCTACGGCTTCGCCTCGAACCCCGCGCTGATCGCTGCGGCGCTCATCGCGCGGGAGGTCGCCATCTGGTTCGGTGCGGCGATCGCCGTGCGGGGCCGCAGAGTGCGCGAGCGCAACTACGCGGCGTGGGAGGAGTTCGAGCGCGAGGAGGCCGAGAAGAGGGCCCGGTTTGGCGGACGAGCGACCGTCTAGACGGCCCGCCCCCTTCTCGAGGGCGCTGCTGATCGCGGTCATGGTGACCGTGCTCTACGGCGCGATCCTGGTCGCCGTCTACGGCTTCATCAGCCTGCTGGCCGATCAGGACGTGATCACCGAGCCGGATGCCGGACCGCTCATCGGCCCGATCATGGCCGTCGTCGTGCTCACGATCATGTTCTTCTCGGTGCTGGGCGGACTGCGCCCGACACCGGGGCGCCCCCGCCTGCGCGTGCCGGTCGGGCGGGCGGTCGGCACGGCGACATCCGCCTACCTGCTCGGCCCGATGATCGGCTCGATCGTCTACGCGTTCGGCCATAACCAGCTGCTGACGGCGGTGCTGTTCTTCGCCCACTACCTCGCGAGCCCGTTCGTGATCGCCTCGGCCATTGTTGCGCTCGTGCTGATCCTGCTGCTCCCGCTCATCGACATGGCGGGATCGGCCGCCCGCTGAGGGCGAAACCATTTGACCGGCAGCCCCCGGGCGACTACTCTTGACGAGGTGTGCGCTTTGCCGCGCGTCGACCTGTGCCCAAAAGCACGTGTCGGCGAGCACTGAGGCACCGACCGGAATCGGGCTCGACTGAAAAGTTTCGCAACTTTCCAGCGCCCCCACGGCATACCCACCAGAGAAGCCAAAGACTTTTTGTCTTGCGGTGGGTCCAGTCAATCGTCACAGTGGGCAGTTCCACAGTGGCGAGGGCAAACCAAGCAGTAACTGTCACCGTGCAGGAAATCCAAGGAGTCAATCAGTGCCAACCATTCAACAGTTGGTCCGCAAGGGACGTACGCCGAAGGTCGCCAAGACCAAGACGCCCGCCCTGAAGGCCAACCCTCAGCAGCGCGGTGTGTGCACCCGCGTCTACACCACGACCCCCAAGAAGCCGAACTCGGCTCTGCGCAAGGTCGCCCGTGTCAAGCTGAGCAACGGCACAGAGGTCACCGCCTACATTCCCGGTGAAGGCCACAACCTGCAGGAGCACTCGATGGTGCTGGTCCGCGGCGGCCGTGTGAAGGACCTCCCCGGCGTTCGCTACAAGATCGTGCGCGGCGCCCTCGACACCCAGGCCGTGAAGAACCGCAAGCAGGCTCGCAGCCGTTACGGCGCGAAGATGGAGAAGAAGTAATGCCACGCAAGGGAGCAGCACCCAAGCGCCCGGTGGTCAGCGACCCCGTTTACGGTGCGCCCATCGTCAGCCAGCTCGTCAACAAGATCCTGCTCGACGGCAAGAAGGCCCTCGCCGAGCGCATCGTCTACGAAGCGCTCGCCGGAGTCTCATCGAAGAACGGTGCGGATGCCGTCGTCACGCTCAAGAAGGCGCTCGACAACGTCCGCCCCACCATCGAGGTCAAGAGCCGCCGCGTCGGTGGCTCCACGTACCAGGTCCCGGTCGAGGTCAAGCCGCACCGCGCGAACACGCTCGCGCTGCGCTGGCTCACCACCTACGCGAAGGCCCGCCGTGAGAAGACCATGACGGAGCGTCTCACCAACGAGATCCTCGACGCATCGAACGGCCTCGGCGCCGCGGTGAAGCGTCGCGAGGACACCCACAAGATGGCCGAGTCGAACAAGGCCTTCGCGCACTATCGTTGGTGAGCCTTCGGCTCACCAACGTCGCGGCGCGCGCCGCTAGGAGTGGAGGCCATTTCTGGCCTCCACTGCGGCGCCAGCGCGGGGCCCGTCTCGGGCCCCGGTCGGCCTCCGCCGCCATTAGCTCCACTTAACATCCGACAGTAAGGAATCCCCGTGGCACAGGAAGTGCTCACCGACCTGAGCAAGGTCCGCAACATCGGCATCATGGCGCACATCGATGCCGGCAAGACGACAACGACCGAGCGCATCCTGTTCTACACGGGCGTCAACCACAAGATCGGCGAGACCCACGACGGTGCGTCCACGACGGACTGGATGGAGCAGGAGCAGGAGCGCGGCATCACGATCACGTCCGCCGCCGTGACCTGTTTCTGGAACAAGAACCAGATCAACATCATCGACACCCCCGGCCACGTGGACTTCACGGTCGAGGTCGAGCGCTCACTGCGCGTGCTCGACGGTGCCGTCGCGGTGTTCGACGGCAAGGAGGGCGTAGAGCCCCAGTCGGAGACCGTCTGGCGCCAGGCGGACAAGTACGACGTCCCGCGCATCTGCTTCGTCAACAAGATGGACAAGCTCGGCGCCGACTTCTACTTCACGGTCGACACGATCATCAAGCGCCTCGGCGCCAAGCCGCTCGTCCTCCAGCTGCCGATCGGTGCAGAGAGCGCCTTCGTCGGGGTCGTCGACCTCGTCGAGATGCGCGCGCTCGTCTGGCCTGCGGACTCCAAGGGCGACGTCACCATGGGCGCGCACTACGAGGTCGAGGAGATCCCGGAGAACCTCAAGGAGAAGGCGGCGAAGTACCGCCAGGAGCTGCTCGAGGCGGTCGCCGAGACCGACGACGCGCTGCTCGAGAAGTTCTTCTCCGGCGAGGAGCTCACCGTCGGCGAGATCAAGGCCGGCATCCGCAAGCTCACCGTCTCCAGCCAGGTCTACCCCGTGCTGTGCGGCTCGGCGTTCAAGAACCGCGGCGTGCAGCCGATGCTCGACGCCGTGATCGACTACCTGCCCAACCCGCTCGACGTCGGCGCCATCGAGGCCCGCGACCCGCGCGACGAGGACAAGATCATCGAGCGCCACCCTGACCCGAAGGATCCGTTCGCGGCCCTCGCGTTCAAGGTCGCCGTCCACCCGTTCTTCGGGCGCCTCACGTACATCCGCGTCTACTCCGGACACCTCGACAGTGGCGGCCAGGTCGCCAACTCGACGAAGCAGAAGAAGGAGCGCATCGGGAAGATCTTCCAGATGTACGCGAACAAGGAGAACCCGGTTCCCTCGGTCACCGCCGGCCACATCTATGCGGTCATCGGGCTCAAGGACACCACGACGGGCGACACCCTGTGCGACCCGGCGAACCAGGTCGTACTGGAGTCCATGACGTTCCCGGAGCCGGTCATCGAGGTCGCGATCGAGCCGAAGACGAAGGCGGACCAGGAAAAGCTGGGCATCGCCATCCAGAAGCTCGCAGAAGAGGACCCGACGTTCCGCACCGAGCAGAACATCGACACCGGCCAGACGGTCATCAAGGGCATGGGTGAGCTTCACCTGGACATCCTGGTCGACCGGATGAAGCGCGAATTCAACGTCGAGGCGAACGTGGGCAAGCCCCAGGTCGCCTACCGCGAGACGATCCGCCGCACGGTCGAGAAGCACGACTACACCCACAAGAAGCAGACCGGTGGATCCGGCCAGTTCGCGAAGGTGCAGATCTCGCTCGAGCCGCTGGAGGTCACCGCCGAGACGACGTACGAGTTCGAGAACAAGGTCACCGGTGGCCGTATCCCGCGCGAGTACATCCCGTCGGTCGACGCCGGAATGAAGGATGCCATGCAGGTCGGCGTTCTCGCCGGCTACCCCATGGTCGGGGTCAAGGCCATCCTCCTGGATGGCGCGGCCCACGACGTCGACTCCTCGGAGATGGCGTTCAAGATCGCCGGATCGATGGCCTTCAAGGAGGCCGCTCGCAAGGCGAACCCGGTACTGCTCGAGCCGCTCATGGCCGTCGAGGTGCGCACCCCTGAGGAATACATGGGTGACGTCATCGGCGACCTGAACTCGCGCCGTGGCCAGATCCAGTCGATGGAGGACGCCACCGGTGTGAAGGTCATCCGGGCGCTCGTGCCGCTGTCCGAGATGTTCGGCTACGTCGGCGACCTGAGGTCGAAGACCTCCGGCCGTGCGGTGTACTCGATGAGCTTCGACAGCTACTCTGAGGTGCCGCGTGCGGTCGCCGACGAGATCATCCAGAAGAACAAGGGCGAATGACGCCGAAGGCGGCGTTCGTCCGAGGGCGCGCTGGAGCTAAAAGCGAAGGCCATTTCTGGCCTTCGCAGCGACGCCAGCGCCGACGCCCGTCTCGGGCGGCGGTTTAAGCACTTGAGATAGAAACCAGTTCCAAGAATGAGATCTCCGATCGTCGGCGTCCTCGCGCTCCAGGGCGACTTCCGTGCGCACCTTGCCGTGCTGCGCGGATTCGGTGCAGACGCGCGCCCGGTTCGCCGTCCCGAGGAACTCGCCGAGGTCGCCGGCCTGGTGATCCCCGGTGGCGAGTCGAGCGTCATGGACAAGCTGTCCCGGCTGTTCGGTCTCCAGGACCCGCTCAGGAAGGCCATCGCCGATGGG
>DATCXP010000030.1:0-4861 GCA_036565765.1 Terrimesophilobacter sp. | reverse complement strand
AACAGGATGCGCCCCGGCTGGTCGAACGCCTGCTGCACTGGCAATGGCCGGACGGCGGCTGGAATTGGGCGGCCAAGCCGGAGGCCAGGAGCTCCTCGGTGTACGAGACTCTCCTGCCGATGCGGGGACTCGCTGCCTATGCCCATGCCTTCGAGGACGCGGTCGCGATGGAGGCCGCCAGGAAGTCGGCAGAGGTCTTCCTGGAGAGACGAGTGCTGTTCCGCCGCACCACTGGCCGCCTGATCCGCAGGGAATGGGCGGAACTCCACTATCCGGTGTACTGGCACTACGACGTGCTCGCCGGTCTGAAGGGGCTCATGGAGGTCGGTCTCATCGCCGACGAGAGGACTCAGGCCGCCCTCGACCTGCTCGAGAGCAGGCGGTTGCCGGAAGGAGGCTGGCCCGCCGATGCGCGATTCGCCAGAAGTGTCGGGGAAGGGCAGGGACAGGAGCTCCTGGAGTGGGGACCGGCAGGCTCCGCGGTCATGAACGAGTGGGTCAGTGCGGATGCCCTGGCTGTGCTGCACGCGGCCGGTCGCTGAGCCGGAAGTCCACCGCCCGGAGGCCGCAGGGTCCCTGTGCTGTCGGGCTACCGGGCCTCGAACCAGGTGCCGATCTGCTCGCCGGCGAGGGCGGCCGTGACCTGCTGCGTCGACGTGAGCAGAACGGGCGTTCCGGATGCCGCAGCCAGCTTCGCGGCAGACACCTTGGTTCTGGCTCCGCCCGTCCCGACGCCGGTGGAGCCGATACCGCCGAACTCGATCTCCGCCAAGTGGTCGTCGAACTCGACGTTCTCGATCTTGACCGCCCCGGCATCCTGCGGCGGTCTCGTGTAGAGCGCGTCGACATCCGACAACAGCAGAAGCAGGTCGGCGCTCACGAGCTGGGAGACGAGCGCGGCGAGCCGGTCGTTGTCGCCGAACCGGATCTCATGCGTCGCGACGGTGTCGTTCTCGTTGACGATCGGGAGGATCCGCAAGCTCAGCAGCCGCTCCATGGCGCGCTGCGCGTTGACGCGGTGCGCCGGGTTCTCGAGATCCCCTGCCGTGAGCAGCACCTGCCCCGCCACGATCCGATAGCGGTCGAGACTCTCCTGGTACCGGAAGATGAGCACATTCTGGCCGACCGCCGCTGCCGCCTGCTGGGTGGCGAGGTCGGTCGGTCGCTTGTCGAGCTTGAGGTACGGAAGGCCCGTCGCGATCGCACCGGATGACACCAGGACGACCTCGGTGCCGCGCGCCTGCGCGCCCGCGAGCGCGTCGACGAGTGCGTTGATCTGGGAGGCGTTGGCCCCGCTGACGGATGACGACCCCACCTTCACCACGACCCGCCGAGCATGAGGAACCTGGGCGCGGGAGGTGATGGGGCTAGTCATTGTCTGCTGAGGAGTCCTTGTCTCGGTCGATGGCGAAGCCCTCGTCGTCGGTCCACATGCCGGCTTCCCGCTCGCGGATGAGCTCAGCACGAGCGGCGGCCTTCGCGTCCATGCGGGCGAAGTATTCGTCGCGCCGCTTGCTTCTGGTGGGACGCTCCGATGCGTCGAGGCGGGCATCGGCGCCGCGCGGACTTGTAATCAGCTCGGCTGTCGACGTGAGTGTCGGCTCCCAGTCGAAGACGACACCGTGGCCGGCGCCAATGACCACTGTAGACCCGGCGATGGCCCCGGCTTTGAACAACTTCTCCTCGACGCCGAGCTTCGCGAGCCGATCGGCGAGGAACCCGACAGCCTCATCGTTCGTGAAGTCGGTCTGGGCGACCCAGCGTTCCGGCTTGGCGCCGACGACGCGGTAGATGTTCCCACCGGAACCACCCTCGACCTTGATCCGGAAGCCACCGTCGTCGACGGCCTTCGGGCGGATGACGATCCGCGGCTTCACGGGCGGGAGCGCCGCCCGGCTCGCCTCGACGAGTTCTGCGAGCGCGTAGGAGAGCTGCTTGAGTCCCTCGCGGCTGACCGTGGAGATCTCGAATACGCGGTAGCCGCGCGCCTCGAGGTCCGGGCGGACGAGCTCGGCGAGGTCCCTGCCTTCCGGAACGTCGATCTTGTTGAGCGCGATGAGTTGAGGGCGATCGAGGAGCGGGAGCTGGCCATCCGGAACCGGGTAGGCGGCGAGCTCGCCGAGGATGATGTCGAGGTCGCTTACGGGATCGCGCCCCGGCTCGAGCGTTGCGCAATCGAGCACGTGGAGGAGCGCAGAGCAGCGTTCGACGTGGCGCAGGAACTCGAGGCCGAGCCCCTTGCCCTCGCTGGCACCCTCGATGAGGCCGGGGACGTCCGCGACCGTGTAACGGGTCTCCCCCGCCTGCACGACGCCGAGGTTGGGATGCAGGGTCGTGAACGGGTAGTCCGCGATCTTCGGCTTCGCGGCGGAGAGTGCCGCGACCAGGCTCGACTTGCCGGCCGAGGGGTACCCGACGAGCGCGATGTCGGCAACGACCTTGAGCTCGAGAACGACGTCGCCCTCCCAGCCGGGCGTTCCGAGCAGTGCGAAGCCGGGCGCCTTGCGCTTCGTGTTCGCGAGCGCTGCGTTGCCGAGTCCGCCCTGGCCGCCCGGTGCCGCGACGAATCGCATGCCCGGCTCGTTCAGGTCGATGAGTTCTGTGCCGTCCGCATCCTTGACGACGGTTCCGACCGGAACCGCCAGGACGAGCTCTCCGCTGCTGAATCCGCTGCGGTTGTCGCCCATGCCAGGCCCGCCGTTCTCGGAACTGCGGTGCGGTGCGCGGTGATAGCCCAGGAGCGTCGTGACCTGCGGGTCGCTGAGGAGGACGATATCGCCGCCGTCGCCGCCGTTGCCGCCGTCGGGGCCAGCGAGGGGCTTGAACTTCTCGCGGCGGACCGAAACGCATCCGTTCCCGCCGTTTCCGGCGCGCAGGTGAAGAGTGACCTGGTCGACGAAGGTCGCCATGGGTTGCTCCTTCCTGCCCTTAAACACCGGAGGCGAGCCGAAGCTCGCCCACGGAGTATTGCTGCAACTTTCGAATCCGACGGCCGAGACGGCCGTCGGCGCTGGCGTCGCAGCGACGACCAGTAATGGTCGTCGCTCTAAGCTCCAGCGCGCTGCGCGACGATGTTGATGACCTTGCGGCCGCCCTTCGCCCCGAACTCGACCGCGCCGGCCTCGAGCGCGAACAGCGTGTCGTCGCCGCCTCGTCCGACGTTCACGCCGGGGTGGAAGTGGGTGCCGCGCTGGCGGACGATGATTTCGCCGGCGTTCACAACCTGGCCGCCGAAGCGCTTGACGCCGAGGCGCTGCGCGTTGGAGTCGCGACCGTTGCGGGTGGAGCTAGCTCCCTTTTTGTGTGCCATGAGTGCCGAGCCCCTTACTTGATGCTGGTGATCTTGACGCGGGTCAGCTCGGAGCGGTGCCCCATGCGACGCTTGTACCCGGTCTTGTTCTTGTAGTTCTGGATGTTGATCTTCGGTCCGCGCAGGTCGCCGACGACCTCTGCGGTCACCGTGATCTTCGCGAGCGCCTTGGCGTCGTGGGTGATCTTGTCGCCGTCAACGAGCAGCACCGGCGCGAGCTCGATGTTGCCGTCCTTGTCCGCCTTGATGCGGTCGAGTACGACGATCGAGCCGACCTCGACCTTTTCCTGCCGACCGCCGGCGCGCACAACTGCGTAAACCACGTGGAACCCTAACTGTTGAAAAGATTGTCTCTTGAACGAAGACTCTGGCGTTGAAAGCGGACTCAGCCCAGCCCACACCAAGGGTCAATACTACGTGATGTTCTGCGGCTCGGTCAAACCTCGTCGATGAGGCCGGCGACCGGATGCTTCGCCGGGTGGCTCCGCAGCCACAGCCAGAGCAGAACCCCGGCCAGGACGGTGAGCGGGATGAGGTTGATCGCCGTGCCCAGCGCGCCGTACACCGCGTTGCTCAGTGCCGATCCGAAGGTCGAAACGAGCGAGCCGAACACCGCGTAGGCCCATCCGAAGACCATTCCCTCCGAGCTGCTGACCTGGCTGAGAAGTCCGCCGGAGAGGTAGACGAGGAACACGACAACGGCTCCGACCGCCACGGCGAGCAGGGAACGGGTGATGACATGGGCGATGTGGAGCTCCGCGGCGACCGGAGCGAGAAGCCACAGGCTCAGGAACACGCCGATCACGAACGGGAGCGATCCGAGGACGAAACCCCACAGGCCGGCTGAGACCATCTCGGCCTGGTTGCCTTGCGCAACGATCACGCCGGCGTACAGAAGTGTGCTCAGGAGCTGCAGCACGATCTGGGTGCCGAGCACCACAAGCGCGGCGGCTGCAGCGGCCAGCACGCCCCTCCTGCCGAACAAGCTGGCAAATCGTCGCATCCGGCTCACGCTCCTATACTGCCACCATGACGGTGCTGATCGACCAGCCTATGTGGCCGGCGCATGGGATGCTCTGGGCGCACCTGGTAAGCGACCGTTCCCTCGAAGAGCTGCACGCCTTCGCCGCGGCCGCGGGGCTGCCACTCAGGAGCTTCGACCTGGACCACTACGACGTGCCGGAACGCAGGCACGCGCAACTCGTGGCGGCGGGTGCGGAGCCGGTCAGCAACCGGGAGCTCGTGAAGCGCCTGCAGGCCAGCGGCCTGAGGGTCCCCCAGCGCGAGCGCCGCAGGGACCCTTCCGGCTACTGAACCGTATTGCTGTTACTCCGAGGTCGCGCTCGCCTGGGCAGCGAGCCCCGCCGATGAGGCACGACGTGACACGCGACGGCCCTTGCCCGGCTCCTTGGGCTCTGGCAGGGCCTCGAGCACGGAGTCGAGGATCAGCTCCGCATCCTTCGTGCTGATCCTGCGCGGTGCCCGTGTGCTCTTCTTCACCGGGATGTCGAGGATGGCGACCGAAGCATCCGCCTCGGCTACCGATGCCGC
>DATCXP010000027.1:0-8818 GCA_036565765.1 Terrimesophilobacter sp. | reverse complement strand
GCCGGGAACGGCCATGCTGCTCCTGCCGTCACTCCTCGCGACGATCGATGAGCGGCCGGTCTGGCGCATCGTCGGACTCGGAGTCGTCGGCATCGCCGTCATCGTGATCGCGGTTACGCGCAGACTGCAGGCGCCGTTCGTCATCGGAGTGGTCGTCGTGCTCTGGCACGGCATTGCGACGTTCCTGCCGCAGCTGCGCGCGGTGTACGAATTCTTCCCGTGGTGGCTCTGGCTCGGCGTCGGTGGTGTGCTGCTGATCGTGCTCGCGGCGCGCTACGAGCAGCGCATCCGCAACCTCAGGAGCGTCGCCATGAGGTTCTCCGCACTGCGATAACGACAAAAAGTCGCACCCCCCGAACGGGGGACTACGGAGGGTGAATCGAGTCCCCTATTCTGGGGACACCGCATTACCCCCCTTGGCTTACGGTGAGCCAATTGCCGCACCCGAAGCGCCCAGCGGCAGGCACCCTCAGGAATCACGATGTCCTCAACAGAACAACTCCTCCCCCCATTTGGCTGGTACCCGGACCCTAGTGGTCAGCCCATGCTGCGGTGGTGGACTGGTACGGCCTGGACGGATCAACTCGAGGCTCCCCGCCCCGAGATCCAGCCGGCCGCCGGATACAAGACCTACGACCTTTCGCGTCGTAGTCAACTCGCTTCCTGAGTCCCGCAGCGCTGACGTGCTGCGGTGAATGCTGCAGCACGTCAGCGTTGCAACCATGCGAGTACGGCAAGAACTCGTCGGTGATCGCTTCCCGAGTCGTCGAGACGGAGCTTCTGGAAGATCGCCGTCACGTTCTTCTCGACCGCGCCGGTGCCGATGAACAGTGACTCGGCGATGGCCGCATTCGTGCGTCCCTCCGCCATGAGCGTGAGGACCTCGCGCTCCCGCGGCGTCAAGAGCTCCAACGGGTTCTGACGTCCGCCGAGCAGCTGTGAGACGACCTCCGGGTCGAGAACGGTTCCTCCCGAGGCGATCCGCTCGATCGCGGACTGCAGTTCGGAGAGCGAGGCGACACGGTCCTTGAGCAGATAGCCGATGCCGCCCCTGCCGTCCGAGAGCAGTTCACGTGCGTAGGCGACCTCGACGTACTGCGAGAGCAGCAGGATGCCGACCCCCGGCTGGAGTCTCCGCGCCTGGATCGCGGCGCGCACACCCTCGTCGCGGAAGGTCGGCGGCATCCGCACATCGAGAACGACGAGATCCGGGGCAACGGAGGGCAGTGCCTCCAACATCTGGTCGCCGTCGCCGTACGATCCGACGACCTCGACGCCCGCCTCGGCCAGCACACGCACGAGCCCTTCGCGCAGCAGCACCGAGTCGTCGGCCACCACAACGCGAAGGGGATCCATGTTCTCCAGAGTAGCTAGTAGGTGACCGGCAGATGCCCGGTGACGACGGTCGGGCCACCGGCCGGGCTGTCGATCTCAAGGGTTCCGCCGAGCCCGCGCAGGCGCTCTTCGAGACCGGCAAGTCCGTGGCCGGCGACGGACGCCGCGCCGCCGGAGCCGTTGTCGGAGACCATCAC
Organism: Terrimesophilobacter sp.; assembly: GCA_036565765.1. Classification (GTDB taxonomy): domain Bacteria; phylum Actinomycetota; class Actinomycetes; order Actinomycetales; family Microbacteriaceae; genus Terrimesophilobacter. The sequence goes on along the minus strand of DATCXP010000027.1, from coordinate 7,286 downwards.
GTCCAGCCACCAGTCATCCTGCTCCGGGATGCGGCGCAGGGCGAGCTGAAGTGCGATGGCGGATGCTCCAGAGTGCTTCGCGGCGTTTGTGACAAGTTCGCTCGCCAGGAAATAGGCGTTCCGTTCGATCTCCTGGGGCAGCTGCACGGCATCGTCGATCGTGTTCACGACGGCCACCGGGATCGTGCTGCGTGCGGCGAGCGACTCGAGGGCCGCGACGAGCCCGCGGTCCAGGAGGATGGGCGGTGCGAATCCGCGCGAGAGGGCACGCAACTCGTCGAGTGCCTCCTGCGACTGCTTCCTGGCCTCGGCGAGCAGCCCCCGGGCAGCGGAGGGATCCACGTCGAGCTGGCGCTCCGCTGAGGCGAGATCCATCTGCAGACGAACCAGCCGCTGCTGCGGTCCGTCGTGGATGTCCCGCTCGAGCCGGCGCAGCGAGTGCCCCTCAGCGGAGATGGCGGCACCGCGCGAGGCACTCAGGTCGACGACCTTCTGCTTCAGAGTTTCCGACTTGAATGCGCCGAGCATTCCGCGTGCGATCGCGTGGTGCAGCAGGACGAAACCGCGGGTGAGGAAGGGAAGGGTTGCCAGGCACAGGAGGCCGAGAGCGAACTGGAGCAGGTTGTCGAGCCCGTTGAAATCGATCCCGCTCGCGCGCCAGTTCACGCCGCGGTCGCCGAACACCTCAAACAGCCACCGCGACAGGAACCACTGGTTGTTCCCTTCCGGGATGAAACGCTCCCAGAACCAGTAGCTCACTCCCCCGAGTCCGACAGAGACCCAGACGACCGTGATCGTCCAGGTGACGAGCGAAACGACGTAGTTGACGATCATGGTGTGCAGCGCATAGAGCCAGTAGTGGCCGTTGCTGAACAAACTGCGCATCCATCCCCAGAAGCCGCGCTCCAGGACCCATTCCGGGCGGGTGATGGCGGGCCGTCCCGCCCATTCGAGCCGCACGAGTTCGAGCGTTCCGAAGGCGCGCGAGACGTAGAGCAGGCCGGCGAGCAGGAACACCCCGAGGAAGAACGTGATCAGCGTCCCGACTCCGGCGGAGAACAACGCGATGGTGAGACCGTAGCCGACGGTCGCGATCGGCATGGCGAGCAGCAGGAAGCCGAGCTCGCGTGGAACGCGGCGCCACAGCTGCGGATAGGAGTTTCCCTTCACGCCGTCCAGCGTGACAGATTCGAGGGGGTAATGAAGAGTTTCTGTAGTCATGCATCCAGCCTCGCGATCCGCGTCGGCGTGCGGCATCCGGCCAGCGCACGGATCGCGGGTGGGGTTATCCCCCGGCTACCGGAGCAAGTCAGAGACTGGAGTGGGTCGAGCGGCCGGCGATCATCGTGAGGGAGACCGACATGGAGCGCAGCTCGGAAGCGGATGCCGTGAACGGGTCGCGGTCGATCGCGATCAGATCGGCGGGTTCTCCGACGGCGACCCGGGTCCTGGTGCTCGCCGCGAGCGCCTGGTCGAGGCTGATCGCCTGCTCGGGATGCCACGGGACGCGCCCGCCGCGCGACCGGAACACCGCGGCGCTCATAGTGATCCAGGGGTCGAGCGGGGCGACCGGGGCATCCGAGCCGAGCAGCAGTTCCGCGCCGGCGTCGAGCAGGCTGCGGAGTGCGAACGAGCGCCCGGTGCGACCCGCCCAGTACCGTTCGGCGATGTCGCGGTCATCCATCGCGTGTTCCGGCTGGACGCTCGCGGCGACGCCGAGCTGCGCGAAGCGGGCGTAGTCCGTCTCCCGCAGCAGCTGGGCGTGCTCGATGCGGCCTCGGCAGCCGACCGCCTCGAAGGCGTCGAGGGCGAGCCGGTTCGCGTCGTCGCCGATCGCGTGCACGGCGGGCGTGATACCCGCCGAGCTCGCCTTGCGCATCAGAGGGACGAGCTCGTCGGGTGGGACGGTGAGGAGCCCGCGCTCCTGCGTCCCGGGATAGACGTCGACGCAGTAGGCGGTGCGGGTGTTGAGCGAGCCGTCGGTAAGGACCTTGAACGGACCGACGGTCAGTAGACCAGCGCCGAGCAGGCCGCCGGTGCCGCCGACCGTCTCGCCCGTGCGATACCCGGCGGCGATGGCCGCGTCGAGGTGCTCGGTGTAGATTCCGGCCTCGATGCGCAGCGAGTCGAAGCCCGCACCGAAGCGACGCTCCCAGATCGGCAGATTGTGCGTCATTTCGAGGTCGGTCACGCCGACGACGCCGCGCGCGGCCGCGGCGATGCCGGCCTCGACGACCCATTCGTCGATCGTCGCCTCCGGGACGTCCTGCAGCGCGGCCACGACCGCGAAACAGTCGTCCTCGCGCAGGATGCCGGTCGGATGCCCCGCGTACCCCAGCTTCTCGAGCGCCGCCGAGTTCATCCAGCAGCAGTGCAGATCGCCGCTGATGAGCACAGTGGGCACCCCGGCGATGGCCGAATCGAGCAGCTCTGCGGTCGGGGCATCCGGCCACAACCCGTCGCGGAAACCCTGGCCGACGACCACCTGGCCAGGCAGCACGCGCACCCTGGCGAGGTGGTCGGCCATCGTGCGCGTGGCCTCGGCGGCACTCGTCGCCTCGGACAGGTCGACACGACGCAGGGCGAGCGCCTGCTGGCTCAGGTGCACGTGGTTGTCCCACAGGCCCGGCAGCAGCCAGCGACCCTCGAGGTCGATGGACCGTCCCGTGCTCGTCGCACCGGCCGGCGAGATCGCGGCGATGCGACCACCGTCGAGGACGACGTCGACGATTCCGTCGGCGGTGCGGGCGTTGCGGAGAGTGGTCATTGGGGAACCGCGTCCGTCAGCGGTGTCACGGCGCGGGGTTCACGCGCCGCACCTCGGCGGCGAGTTCGGGGTGGGAGTAATTCTCGCCGTGGTCGAGTTCCGCGATCACGTTCTCGGTGATCTCCTCGGACTTGTTCTGGCTGAGCTTCAGTCGCGCCTCGAAGCGCGTGACCCTGATCCGGAATCCGACCGTGCCGGAGAAGATGCTGCGCCCATACTCCTCGTTGTCCTTCAGGAGCTTCGGATGCGGCATCCGCCCCTCGAAGTGCTCGACGAGCTCGCCCAGCACCCGCCAGTTCTCCTCATCGCTGAGGATCTCCGGAACGCCGTACAGATGCGCGGTCGCGTGATTCCAGGTCGGAACCGCGGGAATGTCGCCGTACCAGCCAGGAGAGATGTATCCATGAGGGCCCTGGATGACGACGAGCACCTCGGCGGAGCCGAGCTCGAGAGACCGGTCATCGGGCCGACCGACATGGCTCACGATGCTGATCTCGTCCCGGCCCTCCTCGAGCATGACCGGGTAATGGGCGGCCACCAGCCCTTTCGTCGTGTTCGCGACGATCGTCGCCCACGGGTGCTCGCGGATGAGGCGCTTGACCTCTTCGGGATCGGTCGTGACGAAATGCGGCGTGTACCTCATGGGATCAAGCTTGGCATGCGACAGCGCCTTTCAGCCGCTATGCCTGGCACTGCGGGCACCAGTACAGCTTTCTCGCCGCCGCGAGCTCCATCACGATGTGCGTTCCGCACACGCGGCACGGCAGCCCCTCCCGGTGGTAAACCCAGTGCCGATCGGAACGGCTCGCGAGAGCCTTGCGGTGCGCCTCGGGGTCGAGGTCGTCCATCGTCATCATCTGGCCGGTCTCAACACCGATCCTCAGAAGCCTCGACCAGTCGCGCCACAGCTCGCGCACCAGCTCCTCCGGCACGAGCTTTCCCGGCGTGTGCGGGTTGAGACGGGCCCGGAACAGGAGCTCGGCGCGGTACACGTTGCCGATGCCGCTCACCACCGACTGGTCCATGAGCAGCAAGGCGATCGACGTCGGCTTCTTGCGCACCACCCGGGTGAAGCGGTCCTCAGCCTCCTTGCCGTCGTCGAGCAGCGGATCGGGACCCTGCTTCGCGATCACAGCGGCGACCTCCTCCGGCGACAGGACCTCGCACACCATCGCACCCCGCAGATCCGCCACCGCGTTCTCGGTCAGCAGGCGCACGCGAACCTCGCCGATCGGCTCTGGCGGGAAGCCCTCCGAGCTCTCGCCCTGAAGCTCCCGAAGGGTCTCCGACTCGGCCATACGCAGTCGGGTTCGCCGCGGGGCGCCGATGCTGTGGGGCGCGGTGGCGCTCAAGGCGAGGGCCATTTCTGGCCCTCGCGCGCCCCCAGCGCCGACGACCGTCTCGGTCGTCGGGTCTAGCACAGTGCCCTGCTGGTTGGTCTGCCCCATCCGGCCGTTCGCGGCTTGCCCTGAGGAGGAGGCGAAGCCGACGTCTCGAAGGGATGCCGTCGTCGCGTCCGCGGTGATGTCGCCTGCGAAGTCCCAGGCCCCGTACATGCCGAGGTGCACGCGGAGCCACAACCGGTGGTCGAACTCGAGGAACATCTGCTTGCCGACGGCCTTCGCCCCCGTCATCTCGAGGCCGTCGATCTCGGCCGCGCCGACCGTGAACCGTCCCTGCGGCGAGCTGGCCTCCACGCGGTGGCCGACGAAGTGCAGAGCGAACTGGCGCGCGATGCGATGGACGGAATGACCCTCCGGCATCTCAGTCGACCTGCTTGCCCGCGATCGCGCGGGTGTCCTCGAATTCGGCGAGCTGCGCGATCCGGCGGGCGTGGCGTTCCTCACCCGAGAACGGCGTCGCGATGAAGGTGTCGATGAACAGGATCGCCTCGGCGACGCTGTGCTGCCGGGCGCCGATCGAAATCAGATTCGCATCGTTGTGCTGACGGGCGAGCTCAGCGGTCGACACGTTCCAGACGAGTGCCGCCCTGGCGCCACGCACCTTGTTCGCCGCCATCTGCTCGCCGTTGCCCGAGCCGCCGAACACGATGCCGAACGCCTCGACCCCGGCCTGCTGATCGGCGACGACGCCGATGGCGGCATTGATGCAGAACGACGGATAGTCGTCGAGCGGGTCGAAGCTCGTCGGGCCGTGATCGATCACCGTGTGACCCGCCGCCAGCAGATGCTCCTGCAGCTGAGTGCTGAACTCCAGTCCGGCATGATCCGTCGCGATATGGATGCGCATGGCTCAAGTGTAGGTAGCTCAGAACTGCCCTGCCAGGAGGGGCGCTACGGCACCCACCGACCTCCTCGAACATGAGCCCGGCCAGCACAGCGCAACGCCGCATCCGACTGGAGGAAGAGCTCTCTCTCGTTCATCCCGGAACAGGAGCGCTCCCAGGTGACACTGCGGTCGACACGGATGGCTCTGGTCTAATGCGCGGATGAGGAGCAAACTTGTTACAGCGTTCCTTTTCACTCAGCAGGGAGGCTCGATGTCCTCGTCACGGAACGAATCCCCGGTGCTCCTGCCTGTGCTGTCTGCCGGACGGCATCGCAACCCGCGCAAGGGCGCATGTTTCATGGAGTTCGCCTCCTACCTCGCCGGCGAGCGCTGGAGCGATCACCCGGAGTGCACCCATCCCGCCCTGGCGTTCCTCGCCCGGATGGTGAACGACTGCACCTCCGACCGCGAACGGTCTCGGCTCGCAGAACTGATCCCCTCCGTCATCGGCCTCACCGGCTCCGACCCGAGAGTCGAGGTTCTCATCGCGCTCCGCGCGGCGACGCTCGCTCTCCCGATCGCGAGCGAGGAGCGTCAGCGCGCCCTCGCCGTCGGCATCCTCTCCTGCGAACTGCGGCTGGCCCAGCTCAGCCATGGCGGCGACCCGGTCCTCGCGGCCAGGATCCGAAGGGCATTCGACCAGGCTCCACTCGCCGAGCGGTGGGCGCGGACCTTCGTGGCGGAGAACACCGCTGTCACACGGGAGCGTGCGGTCTCCCGGATGACGGAGTCGGTCATCCGCATCGGCGTGCTCGGCATCGCCCAGGCCTGCTCCCCCGGCGCCGACGCCCGGCTGCGCGCACTGCTGGACGGCGCGATCCGGGACTGCACCGCGGTGCTCCGTCCCGCCCCCGAGCCTGCAGTGGCCAGGCAACCCGTCAACACGCTGTAGCGCTTCCTCTCCCCTTGCCCCCGACACTGGCCGACTAGGCTTAACCGCGGTGTCGCGCGCCACAAGCGCCCGATGCCCAACACCGGACCCTAGGAGAAGCACGTGTCAGGAGACAACCTCACCCGCCTCGAAGCCCAGGAGCGCAAGGCGCTGCTCGATGTCGCGAGTTACGACGTCACGCTCGACCTCACGACGGGACCGGAGGTGTTCCGCAGCACAACGACCGTGACCTTCACCGCGAAGGCCGGTGCCTCCACGTTCATCGACGCGTTCACGCGGACGGTGCACTCGATCGAGCTGAACGGGGTCGCCGTCGACACCTCAGCCGCGGACGGAGTGCGGATCCAGCTCAACGATCTTGCCGCCGAGAACGTGCTCACGATCGTCGCCGACGCGGAGTACACGAACTCGGGCGAGGGCCTTCACCGTTTCGTCGACCCGGTCGACGGGGAGGTCTACCTGTACTCCCAGTTCGAGGTGCCCGACTCCCGCCGCGTGTTCGCGGTGTTCGAGCAGCCCGACCTCAAGGCGACGTTCCGCTTCACCGTGACGGCGCCCGCCGCGTGGGAGGTCGTGAGCAACCAGCCGATCGAGTCGCGCAACGCCGTGGGCGAGGCCGCGACGTGGGTGTTCAAGACCACCCCGCGCATGTCCTCCTACATCACCGCGATCGTTGCAGGGCCGTACGCGGTCGTGAACAGCGAACTGACCAGCAGCGACGGCCGCACGATCCCGCTCGGCATCTACTCGCGCAAGTCGCTCAGCCAGTACCTCGACGCCGACTATCTCTTCGACATCACGCGCAAGGGCTTCGCCTACTACGAGGAGAAGTTCGACTACCCCTACCCCTTCGAGAAGTACGACCAGCTGTTCGTACCCGAGTTCAACGCCGGCGCGATGGAGAACGCGGGGGCGGTCACCTTCACCGAGACCTACGTGTTCCGCTCCAAGGTGACGGATGCGATCAAGGAACGCCGCGTCGTCACGATCCTGCACGAGCTCGCCCACATGTGGTTCGGCGACCTCGTGACCATGAAGTGGTGGAACGACCTCTGGCTCAACGAGTCCTTCGCCGAGTGGGCATCCACGATCTCCACCGCGAACGCCACCGAGTGGACGGAGGCCTGGACGACGTTCCAGGCGATGGAGAAGAGCTGGGCGTACCGCCAGGACCAGCTGCCGTCCACACATCCGGTCGTCGCCACGATCAACGACCTCGAGGATGTCCAGGTCAACTTCGACGGGATCACCTACGCGAAGGGCGGAAGCGTGCTCAAGCAGCTCGTCGCCTGGGTCGGCGAGGACGCGTTCTTCGCCGGAGTCGCCGCGTACTTCAAG
>DATCXP010000022.1:0-12405 GCA_036565765.1 Terrimesophilobacter sp. | reverse complement strand
TGGCTCGAGCCGATCGCGACGCTCAACCGCAACCTCGGGGCGATGCCGCTCGTGGGAGGAAACGACGCGCGCCTCTACCCCGACTACCTGGAGTCGCTGCAGGCGATGACGGATGCCGTGGCCGCCGCCCAGAAGTACGTGCACTCCGAGTTCTACATCATGTCCCTCGACGAGACGACGGCCCCGTACTTCGACGCCCTCGAGGCCGCCGCGGCGCGCGGGGTCACGGTGCGCGTCCTGCTCGACCACGTCGCGTCGCTGCGGTACCCCGGCTATCGGCGCACCATCCGGCGCCTGAAGCGCATGGGGGTGCAGTGGCGTCTCATGCTTCCGTTCCAGCCGCTGCGGGGGAAGTTCCAGCGCCTCGACCTGCGCAACCATCGCAAGCTCCTCGTGGTCGATGGCATCGTCGCGTTCACCGGATCGCAGAACATCATCGACTCGAGCTACAACAAGCGCTCGAACCGGCGGCGCGGCCTGCACTGGAAGGATCTCATGGTGCGGTTCGAAGGGCCGATCGTCGCCGGGATCAACGCGCTGTTCGTCACCGACTGGTACGCGGAGACGGACGAGCTGCTGACGAGGGAGACCGAGCCGATCCGGGAGGCGAAGGTCAAGGATCGCGTCGGAGCGCAGGTGGTTCCGAGCGGGCCGTCGTTCGATGGCGAGAACAACCTGAGGCTGTTCAATTCGCTGCTCTACGCTGCGCAGGAGCGCATCATCATCTGCAGCCCGTATTTCGTGCCGGACGAGTCCATGCTGTACGCCATCACGACGGCGGCCCAGAGCGGGCTGGACGTGCAGCTGTTCGTCTCGGAGGTCGGCGACCAACCCGTCGTGTACCACGCACAGCGAAGCTACTACGAGGTGCTGCTCAAGGCCGGGGTTCGGATCTGGCTGTACCGGTCGCCGACCGTTCTCCACCCGAAGCACTTCACGATCGACGAGCAGGTCGCGGTGATCGGCTCGAGCAACATGGACATGCGCTCATTCAGTCTGAACCTGGAGATCTCGGTCATGGTGCGCGGGCATTCGTTCGTCAGAGAGCTGCGGATGCTGGAGGAGAGTTACCGGCAGAACAGCCGCGAGCTGCACCTCGACGAGTGGCTGGCGCGGCCGTTCCTCTCGCAGGTACTCGACAACCTCGCGCGCCTGACCGCGGCGGTGCAGTGAGCCCTGCTCCCTGAGGAGCGCGCTTAGCGCGTCTCGACCAGAGCTTCGCCGGAGCCGGTCTCGAAAGGCTCGACCCGAGACAGTTCGGGGCCGGTCTCGACAGGCTCGACCAGAGACAGTTCGAGACGGTCTCGACAGGCTCCACCCGAGCTGTTCGGGACGGTCTCGACAGGCTCGACCCGAGAGTCTGCAGCTGCTCCGGATGTCTCAGGTCGGGCCCAGATGTCTCCGGTCGAGCTTGTCGAGACCCCCACGCGTCACTCCTCCTTCGCCCTGCTCCGGCTGAGCCCCGGCAGCTCCGCCGTGCGGCCCTCAATCAGAGCACGCCTCTTCGCGCGTCCCCAGCCCTGGACCTGCTTCTCCCGCAGGAATGCCTCGTGCATCGTGCGGTACTCCTCGCAATAGGCGAGCTTCACCGGAAGTCGTTTCGACGTGTACGCGCTCCCCAGCCCGGACTCGTGTTGCCGGACTCGGAGACTCAGATCGTGGGTGCTTCCGCAGTAGAAGCTTCCGTCGGCGCAGGTGAGGATATAGAAGAACGGCACGCTGCAGTGTGCAGCAGCGCATGGTCGGACCACGCCTTCGACCGAGCGATCGGTGTCACTGTTGCGGAGAGCACCCCGGTGAGGGAGTGGTGGATCGGTTGGCTCAGGCCGGCCCTGAACAGTTCGGGACGGGTCTCGACAGGCTCGCCCCGAGACAGACAGGTTCGACCGGAGACAGACAGGTTCGACCCGAGAGGTTCCGATCGCCCTTGTCCGTCTCCGGTCGAGCTTGTCGAGACCCCCACGTCTCGAAGTCCGGTCTCGACAAGCTCTACCAGAGACAACTGGGCTCGAAGCGAGCACACGAGCGACCTCCCTTCGAGACGGTCGCTGGCGCTCCCTCCTCAGGGAGCGGGGGAAAGTCCACCGAGGGAGATGTCGACCATTTCGTCGCGGGGAACGACCTTGACGCGCTCACGGCCCTCGGCCTCGCCGAGGGCGCGCTCATGCTCGTCGAGCCGGCGCCAGCCGCCGATATCCGTGTAGCGGATGCCGCGGGAGCGGAGCATGGCCGCGACCGACTCCGGGGAAGGCTCCGCCGGGTTCCACCACTCGGCCTGATCGTTCAGCACACTCTGCACGGTCTCCATCGCATCGCTCTTCGTCGCCCCGATGAGCCCGACCGGTCCGCGCTTGATCCAGCCGCTCGCGTACACGCCGTGCACGAGCTGGTCGTCATCGTCGATCGCCCGGCCGGCGCGATTCGGAATGACACCGCGGTGCAGGTCGAACGGGATGCCCTCGAGTGGCGTCCCGAAGAATCCGATCGCCCGGTACACGGCATCGAACGCGAGCTCGCGAACCTCGCCCGTTCCGACGACGCCACCCTCGCCATCCGGCGCGGTGCGCTCGAACCGTAACGCCTCCACCCGGTCGGTGCCGACGATCTCCAGCGGCTTCGAGTAGAAGTGGAGATGCACGCGGCGTGAGGCCGACCCGGTCTCCCGCGAACGCCACTCATTCAGGATGCGGTTGATCACGAAGAGCTGCTTGTTGGTGGAGATCGCGAGCTCGGCCGCGGGGTCGACGCCGAAGTCGCCCTCGTCGAGGATGATGTCGACGTCACGCAGCTCCCCGAGCTCCTTCAGTTCGAGCGGGGTGAACTTCACCTGGGTCGGCCCGCGCCTGCCGAACAGATGCACGTCCGTGATCGGAGAATTCGCCAGACGGTCGTAGACGTTCTTCGGCACCTCGGTGGGGAGAAGGTCCTCCGCGTGCTTCACGAGCATCCTCGCCGCATCGAGCGCGACGTTGCCGTTGCCGATCACGGCGACGGCCCGGTCGTCGAGCGGCCAGTCGCGCGGGACATCAGGATGCCCGTCGTACCAGCTCACGAAGTCGCTCGCGCCGAAACTTCCCGGAAGGTCGACGCCGGGGATCTCGAGCTCGGCATCCCGCATCGCCCCCGTCGTGAAGATGACCGCGTGGTAGTGGCGCTTGAGGTCATCGAGCGTGACGTCGACGCCGTAGCGCACGTTGCCGAACAAGTGGATGTCGCCGCCGTCGAGCACCTCTCGCAGGGCATTCACGATGCCCTTGATCCTCGGGTGATCCGGCGCGACGCCGTACCGCACGAGGCCGTACGGAGCCGGGAGCTGCTCGAACAGGTCGACCGACACCGTGAATTTGCGCTCGGCCTTGCGCAGCAGATCAGCGGCGTAAATGCCTGCAGGGCCGGCGCCGACTATCGCAACGCGGAGAGTTGTCACGGTCATGCTCAGTTCGAGCGTTCGACTAGGGTGTCGGCGAACCTGGTCAGAGCCTTCCTTACCGGGCCATTCGGAAGCGGAGCGAGCGCCGCAACCCCTTCCGTGGCCCACCTCCGCGCCTCTACGAGTGTCGCCTCGGTCACCTCGTGCTCGCGCAATTCTGCGATGGCGCCGACGAACTCCTCGGTCGCGACCGGACCGCCCGCGACCCCCCGCTCGATGCGGGCGAGGAGCGCCGCGGCAGCGGGATCGGTCGCCGCCCGACCGCGCAGGTAGAGGAGGGGAAGCGTCGACACCCCGGAGCGGAGATCGGTGCCAGGAGTCTTGCCGGTCTCCTCGACCTCCCCGGAAAGGTCGATCACGTCATCGATGAGCTGGAAGGCGACACCGATCTTCTCCCCGAACTCCCGCACCGGCTCCTGGAACTCGTCGGGCGCCTCTGAGAAGATCACACCGACCTGGGCGGCGGCGGCGATGAGCGAACCGGTCTTGTCGGAGAGCACCTGGATGTAGTGACGGATCGGATCCTCCTCCGGGGACGGCCCGATCGTCTCGTGCAGCTGCCCGAGGCAGAGTCGTTCGAACGTCAACGCCTGCAGGCGCACCGCCCTCTCGCCGAGGCTCGCGATGAGACGCCCGGCGCGGGCGAACAGAAGGTCACCGGTGAGGATGGCGACGGAGTTCCCCCACACCGACTGCACGCTCGGCACCCCGCGTCGAACCTCCGCCTCATCCATGACGTCATCGTGGTAGAGCGAGGCCAGGTGGGTGATCTCCATGGCCTGCGCGGCGACGACGACCTCAGGGGTGTTCCCGAGTCCGAGCTGGGCGGTGAGCAGCGTGAGCGTTGGCCGGATGCGCTTGCCGCCGGCCTCGAAGAGGTAGCGCGCGGTCACGTCGGCGAGGTTGTCGGCGAAGGTCATCTCCTTGAGAAGACCGTCCTCGACGAGCTGCAGCCCATCCTCGAGGGCGAGAGCGAAGTGACGTTCATCGGCGGACGCGAAGAGCGTCTCCCCCAGCCCGAGCGCCGACTTGAGCTTGTGGCGACGGTGAACCTGCTGAGCGTTCTGCGCGCCCGTCACGGTGCGACCGCTCCCGATTCCTTGGCCTTCGCGCGTGGCCTGCGCTCCGGTTTGTGCCCGCGATGCAAGGCGACGACCCCCGCGGTCAGGTTCCGGTAGGCGACCCTGGTGAAGCCCGCGCCACGGATCCACTGGCTGAGGGTGGTCTGATCCGGCCAGTCCTTGATGGAGTCGGCGAGGTAGCTGTAGGCCTCGGGGTTGGAGCTCGCGACGCCGACGACGCGCGGCATCACGAACTTCAGGTAGGCCCCGTACCCGGCCCGCAGCAGTGCGCGCGGCGGCTTGGAGAACTCGCAGACGACGAGCCTGCCACCCGGTTTGAGGACGCGGTACATCTCCTTGAGCGCCTTCCTCGGGTTCTCGATGTTGCGCAACCCGAACGAGATCGTCACGGCGTCGAACTCGTTGGCCTTGAACGGCAGAGCCGTCGCATCCGCCTCGACGAAGGTGAGCTGCGGATGCCGGTGCCGGCCGACCTCGATCATGCCGGAGGAGAAGTCGACGGCGACGACCTCCGCGCCGGAGCGGGCGAGCACCGCGGAACTGGTCCCGGTCCCCGCAGCGACATCCAGGATGCGCTCGCCGGCCTTTGGCGCCACGGCACGCACCGTGTGCATGCGCCACACCCAGGAGTTGCCCATCGAGAGCACCGAGTTCGTTCTGTCGTAGTTGCGGGCGACCTCGTCGAACATCGCGGCAACCTGTTCCGGTTGCTTGCTGAGATCCGCGGTCGCCATGCTACCCAGTCTATTCAACGCAGCTGAGGAGCCGGGCGCCGCGGAATACCGGACGGTACGCTTATGAGGTGAGCCAGCGAGAGCGACCGGTCCCTTCGCTCAGCGTCACCACCATCGCGGTGCCGGACCCCGGCTCGCTGCTCGGCTTCCTCCCGCCGGAGGGCCAACTGCTCTGGTCGCGGCGCGGGGACGGTCTCATCGGTATAGGCACGGCGTTGCGCCTGGAGTTCAGCGGCAGCGACAGGTTCACGGATGCCGCCGCCGCCTGGCGAGCGGTGGCCGAACGCGCGCAGGTGACCGATCCGATCGACGAACCGGGTTCCGGCCTGATCGCGATCGGGAGCTTCGCGTTCTCCGATCGTTCCGCAGCCTCGAGCGTTCTCATCGTTCCCTCGGTCGTCATCGGGCGCCGGGGCGGGCGAGCCTGGCTCACGAGCGTCGACTGCGACGCGGCCATGCCGCCTGAGCTCGAATCTCCCGCGGAGTCCCAGCTGTCGTTCGAGCCTGGCACTCTGAGTCCGGTCGGCTACGTCTCGGCGGTCTCCGAGGGGATTGCGCGCATCCGGAACGGCGAGCTCAGCAAGGTCGTCCTCGCGCGCGATCTCGTCGCGGACGCGGCCGGCATGGATGTCCGTGCGGCGCTCTCGGCACTCGCGACCGGCTACCCGGACTGCTGGACGTTCGCCGTCGATGGTTTTCTCGGTTCGAGCCCTGAGACGCTCGTGAGCGTGCATGGCGGGACGGTGTCCGCGCGCGTGCTCGCCGGCAGCGGCGCACGCGGCACGGATGTCGCGAGCGACCAGGCCGCATCGGTCGCCCTTGCCACCTCGGCGAAGGACCAGGACGAGCACGAGTACGCGGTGCAGAGCGTGCTCGCCGCGCTGCGGCCGCACAGCCCCGGCGTGAGGGCGAGCGAGGTGCCGTTCACGCTCAAATTGCCGAACCTGTGGCACCTGGCCAGCGACGTCGAGGGGCCCCTCGACGACGGATCGAGCTCCCTGGATCTCGTCGCGGCGCTGCATCCTACGGCCGCGGTCGCCGGGACGCCGACGGCGGAGGCGGTCGCCGTGATCGAGGAGCTGGAGCCGTTCGACCGCGGGCGTTACGCCGGCCCGGTCGGCTGGGTCGGGGCGGATGGCGACGGCGAGTGGGCGATCGCCCTGCGTTGCGCGCAGCTGGAGCGCGACGGGAGGCTCCGGGCGTTCGCGGGCGCCGGCATCGTCGCGGAGTCGGTGGCGGAGCACGAGCTCGCGGAGACCTCGATGAAGTTCCGGCCGATCATCGAGGCGTTCACTTAGCTCCCGGCTCAGCTCGCCGCAAGCCGACCCTTCTCGGCCTCGACATCGAACGTGGCGGCAGGCCACCGAAGGTCGAGGCCGCGCAGCGCGTCGAGGAGCAGACGCTGCACCGCGAGATGGGCGTACCACTTGCGGTCGGCCGGAACGACGTGCCATGGCGCGGTCCCGGTGGACGTGCGCTGCAGCGCGATCTGGTACGCCTCCTGGTAGCGCGGCCACAGGGCGCGCTCTGCGAGGTCGCCGGGGTTGTACTTCCAGTGCTTGTCCGGTCGGTCGAGGCGTTCGGCGAGGCGCGCCTTCTGCTCCTCGGCGCCGATGTGCAGCATGACCTTGATGATGGTCGTGCCCTCCGCGACGAGCTCGTCCTCGAACGCGACGATCTGCCCGTAGCGGGCCTCGATCACCTCGGCCGGCGCGAGGCCGCGCACCCGACCGATCAGGACATCCTCGTAGTGCGATCGATCGAAGACCCCGACGATGCCGGGCGCAGGAACCTGCTTCCTGACCCTCCAGAGGAAGTCGTGGGCGAGTTCCTCCGGCGTCGGCTTCTTGAACCCGACGATCCTCACACCCTGCGGGTCGATCGCCCCGATAACGTGCCTGATGACGCCGCCCTTGCCCGCGGTGTCCATCGCCTGCAGCACGAGCAGCAGCTTTCGCGTTCCGCCGGCCCTGCTCTCGGCATAGAGCTGCTCCTGGAGATCGGCGAGCTCTCCCGCGCCCTGGGCGAGAAGCTCCTCGCCGGCCTCCTTGTCGCCGTCGAACCCCGGCGTTTCCGAGGTGTCGACCCCCGCCAGCTCGAAACGGTCATCGACCCTCAGCAGCAGCGCCGGGTTACCGGTCCAGGTGGATTCTGACATGTGCCGATGTTACTGACCCGCTCCCTGAGGTGCGAGCCTGCGAACCTCGAAGGGAGCCAGACAGCTCCGTGTCCGGGACCTCGAATGTTGGTCGTTCGGACGAGCGGCTGTGCCTCGGCAGCCTCACTCGTCCGAACGGCCAACACTCGGGGGGTCGGCTCAGCGCGGGAGCGGAACCTCGATGATCGTGCGCCCTCCGCCGTCGCTGAGCGCCTCGTCGAGCTCCCCACGGTTGCCCGCAAGCACATAGTTCCAGCCGTACGCTTCCGCGAGCGCGGAGAACTTCACCGAGTGCGGCGTGTACAGCACGCGGTCGACAGCATCCTGACGCGCGCTCGCCGCGACCTCGAGTCCGTCGAAGATCGTCCCGCCGCCGTCGTTTCCGATCACGAGCTGCATCCTCGGCTCGGGTTCCCCCGGTGACGACAGGAGCGCCCCGACATCGTGCAGGGCGGCCAGATCGCCCAGCAGGACGCGGGTCACCCCGGACGCGGAGTTGTCGACGGCGCTTCCTCCCGCCGGTGCCGCCTGGCTCGCGAGCGCGATTCCGGTCGCCGTGGCGATCGTCCCGTCGATGCCGGAGAGCCCGCGGTTGGAGTGCACCCTGATCTTCTTGCCGGGAACATACTGGTCGGCCTCGCGGATCAGGCGCGAGGCCCCGAGCACCAGGCGGTCGTGCGGCCAGGTCTTCTGCCACAGCGCCTCGACGAGCATCCGCCGCGTGACCGGCTGGCGGAACACCGCGAGCTGGGCTCTCGCGAACCCGGCGACGGCACCGCGGTCGTCGGTGCGGGCATCCACGGGGACGGGCCCGGAGTCCGCTTCGAGGAGCGCCCGGCTTGCAACGACCCAGCTGCCGAGCCAGGCCCGCGCCTCTCCGCTGTCCAGCGGCGCGGCGTCCACCTCGAGGGCATCCGTGAATCTCGCGACGCCGTGCGCCGGGTTGTAGTCCTCGGCCGCCGGCCCCCGCACGACGATCGTCTCGACATCCGCTCGGCCCACGAGGGCGGGAACCTGGCGGCTGAGCGTCGGATGTCCGAACACGACCACGCGGCGAACCCGGCCGCCGAACTCGGGGTCGCCCAGCAGCTCGCGGTAGGCCACGACGAGATTGGGGCCGAAGTGGGAGCCGCTCGAGACCTCGGCGATGAGCGGTGCACCGAGAGCCCGGGCGACCTCCTCCGCGCGTGCCCCGGCCGCGTGCCCGGCGATCACGACCGTCCCCGCGGCCAGTCCGATCCGGAACGGCGGGGCGGCCGCGGCGTGCGGCCGCGGGAATCCGGGTGCGATCCCCGCGAGGGAGCCTTGATCGATCGGTCCGGACAGCGGCTCACGGAACGCGAGGTTCACCTGCACGGGACCAGCGGCACCGGAATGGCCCGCTGCTGCCAGGAACGCCGCGTTCGCGAGCTCGCGCGGGTAGGCCCGGCTGAAGCCTCCATGACTCGGGGCCTCGACCTCGCGGGCGAAACGCACCGCCGGGCCGAAGATCCCGAACTGCTCAGTCGTCTGGTTCGACCCGATCCCGTGCAGCTCCTCGGGACGGTCGGCGGTGAGCAGGATGATCGGCACGCCGGAGTGGTGTGCCTCCAGGACGGAAGGGTGCAGGTTCGCGACCGCGGTGCCCGAGGTCGTGATGACGAGCACCGGAACCCCGGTCTCAACCGCCAGCCCGAGGGCGAGAAAGCCGGCGACGCGTTCATCGATCCTGACGTTCAGGGTCAGAACGCCCGCCCGCTCGAGCGCCTCAGCGGCGAGCGCGAGCGCCTGCGACCTCGAGCCAGGACTCAGCACGACGTGGCGAACGCCGAGCCGGACGAACTCGCCCAGCAGCGCCACCGCGAAATCGGTGGACGGACTCGGCTCGGTCACGTGTCCTTGGAGTCGTCGTCGAGGTCGGCGAGCTCCTGCTCGAGCCGACGGATGCGCTCCTCCTGCTCGCGATCGGAGCCGAGCCGGTGCAGGAACGCCGGGTCGTCATCCGGCGCCGTCTCGCGCCGACTGCCACCACGGCCGCCGCTGCGGTCCTTGCCGATGGTCAGCCACAGGATGCCGCCGACCGGGCTGATCAGGATGATCACGAGCACCCAGACCGGCTTCGGGATGGCGCGCACGCGCGCGTTGTCGGTCACCAGGCAGTCGACGAGGGCGTACACCGTGAAGAACACGAGCGCCACCGCGAGAACAACCCACAACCGAGCCATGGGTCAATTCTAGGTCTCGGTTGCTGGCAATCCCACCGGAGCCTGCAGTCGCCCCGATTACACTGGTGCGGTGAGCCCAGCACGCAGAATCATCGTCTACTCCCTCGTCCGGTTGGTTCTCTTCGCCATCCCATTCGGGATCCTGATGCTCCTCCGGATCGACTGGTGGATCTCCGCGCCTGCCGCCGCGATCGTCGCCGCGTGCCTGTCCTACCTGCTGCTCCGTCCGCAGCGCGACGCGGTCGCCAGCACCGTGTACGAGTGGCGTCACGGAGACCACCGCGACGTGGACAACGACATCGAGAATGAGGCGATCGACCGCAGCGAGCACGGGAAGGCCACGCCCTAACCAGCGGTGTCGAGGCTCTCGTGATCGGAGATCGGCGTCACGGGTGGAATGTCCGGAGGGCGCGACGCGGCCAGTTGGTCGCGCAGCCAACTCTGCAGCACGGCGGTCAACTCGCAAGCGAGCGCATCCTCCGCCGGGCTGCCGAGAGCGGGCACCGGTGCCCAGGGCGCGACCAGCTCCTGGGCCTCCGGGTCGAAGGAGTCGGCTGATTCCAGCATGTCAGTCCCCATTCCCTGAAAGTGGGTTCCTGATGGCCCGCCGGTTATTGCGGGCACTGGAAAAAGGCTAATCGCCGCGCTGCCCCCGTTCAAGGGGCGGACGAACTTTCCCAGACTTCTAGAGAGCGATCGTGAGGGCGAGCCCGATCCCGAACAGAAGCGCTGCGAGACTCGTGAGCTTGAGCGCGATAAGGTACTCGGCCGCTGTCTTGCCCATGACCACGATCACGACGGCGGGGACCACGAGCAGAAGGCAGAAATACACGTAATAGGCGTTCAGGTAGAGAAGCGTGAACGGGAACAGGATCACGAACGGCGCCAGAGCGAAGACGGTGAACAGGATCCGGGACGTGCGCCTCCCCACGAGCACGGAGAGTGTCCGCTTGTGCGCGAGCGCGTCCTGCTCGAAGTCCCGCAGGTTGTTCGCCATGAGCACGGCACAGGCGAGGAGTCCGGCGGCGGCGCCGGCCAGCCAGGCGTCAAGGCTGACCGTGCCGACCTGGACGTACATCGTCGCCGCGGTCGCGACGAGGCCGAAGAATACGAACACGAACACTTCGCCGAGCCCGTAGTAGCCGTAGGGATGCTTTCCTCCGGTATAGAACCAGGCGGCGAGGATGCAGGCGGCCCCGACGGCGAGCAACCAGTACTGCCCGCTGAGCACCACGACCGCGACACCGGCCAGCGCCGCGATGGCGAAGAAGGACAGCGCGACCACGAGGACGGTTCGGGGCTTCGCCGCGCCGGAGCCGGTCAGCCGTGACGGCCCGACGCGAAGGTCATCGGTTCCCCGGATCCCATCGGAGTAGTCGTTCGCGAAGTTCACGCCGATCTGGAGGCACAGGGCGACCGCGAGGCAGAGCAGCGCGCGAACCCAGTGCCAGTCCTGGAATCCGCCGGCCGCGTGCGCGGTCGCGGTGCCGAGGGCGACAGGGGCGATGGCGAGTGTGAGGGTCCGGATGCGCGCTCCGGCGATCCAGTCGCCGAGCGTCGCCTTGTGCACGACCGGAACCGGGGATCTGCCGCCCGGGCGGCCGCCCTTCCGCTTGCGTGTCGCGGCCGGCTTCTTCTTCTCGTAGGTCGCGGTCTCCGCGACCCGCGCCTGTGAGGACTGTTTGACCGGCTCGCGAACGGCGCCCTTCACCGGCGTCTTCGACGGGTCGATGCGCTGCTGCTTCGGTCTGCTGTTCCTGGCCACGCCCGTATCCTATCGAGCCGCGAGCCGAGCCCGATCGGGCTTTCCGCTCGGGAGCATCGGAATCGACTCCATGACGATGATGTCGGCCGGTCCGGCCGCCGGGCCCAGTTCCGCGACAACGCTTGCCCGCAGCGCCACCAGGTCGATGTTCCGGGTGGTGGTCACGACGACGGGAACCTGGCCCCAGCTCGCGTCCGCTCGCGCGATCACCACGGCATCGACCAGCCCGGGCAGTGTTGACACGAATCGCTCGACCGCGCCGAGAGACACCTTGACCCCGCCGGAGATGATCACGTCGTCCAGCCGTCCGGTGACCTGCAGCACACCGTCCACGAGTCGCCCGCTGTCACCGGTTCGGTACCAGCGCACGCCGCTCTCCGTGTAGAAGTGTCGCAGGGTCCTGGCCTCATCGTCGAGATAACCCTCGGCGAGGGTCGGGCCGCCGAGCTCGACCTCGTCATCGGTGATGCGCACCCTCACCCCGCCGATCGGCACCCCGTCGTACACGCAGCCTCCCGAAGTCTCGCTCGAGCCGTAGCTGCGCGTGACGTTGAGGCCGAGCTCGAGCGCCTGTGCGAGAAGCGCGGTCGGCATCGCCTGGCCCCCGACCAGGATGCGGTCGAAGCGCCGCAGGGGCTCGAGTGCGGCATCCGTCGCCAGGAGGCGAGCGAGCTGCGCGGGGACGAGTGAGACATAGCGCGCGGCGCCGTCCATGGTTGCTGCGACATTGAGGAAAGCGAAGGGATCGAAGTGGCCGACCGGAAGGAGAACCGGATCGGTTCCTGCGGCGATCGAGCGCACGAGCACGTTCACTCCCGCTATGTAGTGCGCGGGGAGCGCGAGAAGCCACTGCCCGGGGCCACCGAGCGCGGCATCGGATGCCGCGGCGCTCGCAAGCAGGGCGTCCGCGCTGAGCGCGACCCGTTTCGGCTTGCCCGTCGACCCGCTCGTCTGCACGACGAGCGCCACGCGCTGCGGCACCTCGGACGGAGCGTCCTCGGCGGGCGCTCCCGCGGCGACCGGCATCACGGC
>DATCXP010000013.1:0-7181 GCA_036565765.1 Terrimesophilobacter sp. | reverse complement strand
GAGATCACGCCGGTGGAACCTGGCGTCTCGTCGAACGATGTGTGCGGCATCGCCAACGACACCTTGACGGTGCAGACCTCGATGGTGGGCGTCGTCTACACGGTGACGTGGAACGGCGACCACACGGTGGCGACGGTAACGGCGACCGTTTCGGACGCCTCGAAATACTTCTTCAAGGCGGGTGCGACCACCTCGTGGCAATTCACGTTCACGAACGTGCCGTGTCCTCCGACGGTGATCGAGGTGGTTCCGGCTGCGACGTTCACGGATGTGTGCGGGACGGCCAATGATTCGGTGTCCACTCCGGCGGACACGGACGCGCTGGACTACACGGAGACCTGGAACGACGCTCACACCACGGTGACGGTCACGGTGGTCGCGATCGGCAACAACGTGATCCAGGAGGGTGTGACGACGACCTGGACTCACACCTTCACCGATGAGCCCTGCCTGACCGTGATCGAGGTCGTTCCGGCTGCGACGTTCACGGATGTCTGCGGCACGGCCGACGATGCGGTGTCGACTCCTTCGGACACGGACGCCCTGGACTACACGGAGACCTGGAACGACGCTCACACCACGGTGACGGTGACAGTGGTCGCGATCGGCAACAACGTGATCCAGGAAGGTGTGACGACGACATGGACTCACACCTTCACCGATGAGCCCTGCCCGACGATCACGCCGCTGGCACCCACCGCGTTCGATCCGACCTGCCCGGTCGGGGTGAAGGCTGGTGCGAGTGGCTACATTCAGCTCGGCCTGAAGGATCACGTGCACTACGCGATCGATGGAGTGCCGACCACGCAGGCCAGGAACGAGTTGGCGCCGGGAACCTACACGGTCTCCGTGACGGTCGATTCCGGCTTCACTCTGAGCGGTCCGTCGTCCTGGGAGATGACGATCAATCCGGCGTTCTGCCCGCCGACCCTGGCGTTCCTGAGCACCACGGCGTCGATGCAGAACATCACCTGCTCGGCCGCCGGCAGCTTCACGCTTGCCAACACCGAGGGCATCAAGTGGCTCGTGAACGGAGTCCTCACTCCCGCGGGGACCTACAAGGTCACGGACGCGTCAACGGTGAACGTTGAGGCCCAGCTTGTGGACGATGTGAAGGACGGCTGGGAGGACGACGCTCAGAAGACCTGGACGTTCGACTTCACCAACCCGGCCGACTGCCTCCCGACGCTGGCCTTCACCGGCACGAGTGGCACCGACCTCGGGTTGCTGCTGGCCGGTGGCCTGCTGCTCCTCGGTGGAGTGGTCGTAGCCTCCGAGAGGCGGCTGCGCATCACCAGGAGGTAGCCGCAGGCGCCCCTAATGTTCAGGTGTCCCGCTCTCCCGCTTCGGGTGGGGAGGTGGGGCACCTGAACCCTTTAACTCCGTCTTGTGGAGTTTGCTGGGAGGTTGCTCAAAAGAGGTCGTGGCCACGGGGCTACGCTGGACCATGGCCGGATCCACTCCGACTCAGGGGGTCAGAAGCCAAGGATCGAATGGAGACATCATGCGAGGCAAGCTGGTACTGCTCATCGGCATCGGAATCGGCTACGTTCTCGGCGCTCGCGCCGGCCGCCAACGGTACGAACAGATCAAGCGCGCTGTCAGCGGCTTCTGGAACGACCCTCGTGTCCAGCACCAGGTGCAGAACGTCGAGGAGTTCGCCAAGGAGAAGGCTCCGGATGTCGTCGACTTCCTGAGTGACAGCGCCAAGAAGGTCGTGCAGCGCAAGTCGAACGCCGGCGCGCCGCCGGCAAGCAAGCCCACCACACGGAAGCCGCCGGCATCCACCGGCCAGAAGAAGTAGACATCGAACACCACGAGGGGAGAAGCCTGTGACCGACCCAATTCGCGACCGCGCCAAGAGGCGCTCGCTTATCGCTCTCATCGGCAGCCTTCCCGGACTCGTCATCGAGTTGATCAAGAGCGAGTTCGAGCACCTCAAGAACGAGATCATCACTAAGCTCAAGCATGCCGGGATCGGCATCGGGTTCCTGCTCGTGGCCTGCGTGTTCGCCTTCTTCGCCACCGGGGTGCTTGTCGCCGCAGCCATCCTCGGGCTGGCCGTCGCGCTGCCCGGCTGGCTCGCCGCCCTGATCGTCGCGGTCGCGCTACTCCTGATCGCCGCCGTTCTGGTTGCCGCCGGTGTCGCCCAGTTGAAACGCGGAACACCACCGGCACCCACCGAGACGATCAAGAGCGTCCAGCGCGACGTGAGGGGTATCAGGGGAACAGTGAAGCGAGGCACACCGTGAGCACAACACCGGTCGAATCCCGGATCTCGGCCGCCCGGGCGGAACTCGAGAGCACGCTCGACGCGATCGAGGACAAATTGAACGTTCCCAAGCGGATCGGGCGCCTCGGCGTGAGGGCACGGAACTCCTACCAGGACAACCCCGTCCCCTGGATCATCGGCGCCACTGCTGCCGTGATCGTCGTCGGCGGGCTCGTGGCCTGGGCGATCCTCCGCGACGACTGAGAGCGGTCGTTCTACCCCCGCTTTTGGCTCTCGCGCCGGGTAGCGGGAGGATAGACGGCATGAGTTCCCGCTTCCCGAGTCCGGTATGACGCCTCTGCGCACCGCGAAGCCTCTGAGCGGTCTGCGCGTTCTGGTCCCCCGCGGAGGCGAGTGGGGGAACGCGATCGCGGCGACCCTGCGTCTGAAGGGTGCGACCCCGGTCATCGCGCCGATGATCAATTTCGCGAGCACCGAGAATGCCGCCGCCCTGGTTGACGCGCTCGCACGCCTCCAGTCCGGCGCCTTCGACTGGATCGTCGTCACGAGTGCCACGACGGTCGATGTCCTCATGAGTCACGAGGTCAAGGTGCCGGAGGCGACGAGGATCGCCGCGGTGGGGGAGACGACCGGTTCAGCCCTCGCACTGGCCGGCTACCGGGTCGACTTCGCGCCAGACAAGGACAACTCGACGCGCGGCCTCGTCAAGGAGTGGCCAAGCGTGAAGCCGAGCGGGAGGGTGCTCATCCCGCAGTCCGATGTCCCGGAGGAGAACCTGGTCGCGGGGCTCGAGCAACTCGGACTTGAGGCGGAGTTCGTCACCGCCTACCGGACGGTCGGGGTCCCCGTGGCCGCAGAGGTCATCGCCTCCGTCGCGGACGGCCGGATCGGCGCGATCCTCGTGACCTCTGGCAGCGTCGCCCGTCAGATCCAGGCCCAGCTGGCTCCGCTCCCTGGCGGAACCGTCGTCGCCTCGATCGGACCGCGCACGGCGTTCGACGCCAGAGCCGCAGGGATCGCCGTCGACGTGATCGCGGAGAGCCGCACGGCGGACGCGCTCGTCGACGCGCTCGTCGAGCACGTGAGGAGCCTCGGGGCCTAACCCGCCGGAACGGCGAACGGCAGGATCAGGAAGACGATTCCGAGAAGTGCAGCGGCACCCTGGACGATCGCGGACTGCCAGAAGCGGCGGTTCGTGCTCAGGAGAACGACACTCGCGAGCACCATGCAGGCGAGCGCGAAGAGGACGACGTAGATTCCGCCCTGCCACACGCCGCCGAAAGATGCGCTGCTCCAGCCCATGAGGGCGAGCCCGGAGCCGACTCCGAGCGCGAGGAACAGGTTGTAGAAGCCCTGGTTGTAGGCCATCGGGCGCACGACATCCGCCTCTCCCTGCGACCTCAGACCGAACCGCCGCCAGACCGCCGGCCTCGCCCACAGCACGCTCTCCAGGAAGAAGATGAGCACGTGGATGAGGGCGGCCAGCGCGGCGAAAACCACCCCGCTAACGAGCAGGAATCCGTTCATGAGGGTTAGTGTGGCACGGTACGTCCTCAGGGTCATCACTCAGGAGAGCACCGTGCAGGTTCCTCGCGAACCCGATGCGCTGGTGGCAGAGAGCGATCGCCTCAATCCTGCTGCCGATTCTGAGGCGCCTTTCGGCACGAACGGTCGGCAGGGGCTTCCGCCCCGAGCGCATCGGGCCGCAGCTCGATCCGCGGTAGCGGGCTCAGCCGAACAGGATGCGCACCTCGTCGTAGCGGGAGTCCGGAACCGTCTTGAGCGTGCCGAGGGCCGCCTCGAACGGAACGTCGACGATGTCGGTGCCCTTCAGGGCGACCATCCTTCCCCACTTCTCCTCGAGCACGATCCGCAGCGCGCCGAGCCCGAGACGCGTGGCGAGCACGCGGTCGAACGCGGTCGGAGTTCCACCGCGCTGGATGTGGCCGAGTGTTGTCGCGCGCGTCTCGATCCCGGTGCGCTCCTCGATCATCGGGGCGAGCACTTCTCCGATGCCGCCGAGGCGGGGACGGCCGAACGCGTCGAGACCGCGTTCGTTGTGGACATCCGTCATCGTGTCGAGCGCAAAGCCCTCCGCGACGGCGACCAGGGGAGCTCGGCCTCGGTTGTGGGCCATCGTCACCCACTCGCAGATCTGCTCGATCGAGGTTCTCTTCTCCGGGATGAGGATGACGTGCGCCCCGGCGGCCATGCCGGAGTGCAGGGCGATCCAGCCGACGTGGCGGCCCATGACCTCGGCGACCATGCAACGCCCGTGGGAGTCCCCGGTCGTGCGCAGGCGGTCCATGGCCTCGGTGGCGATCTGCACGGCGGTGTCGAACCCGAAAGTGTAGTCGGTGGCGTCGAGGTCGTTGTCCACCGTCTTCGGGACGCCGACGATGGGCAGGCCGAGGTCGGCGAGCCGTTTCGCGGCGGCGAGCGTCCCCTCACCGCCGATCGTCACGAGGGCGTCGAGACCGTGCTTCTCCATGACCTCGCTGATCCGCTCGGCCCCGCCGTGCTCGAACGGGTTCGTGCGCGAGGTGCCGAGGATGGTGCCGCCCTGCTTGCTGATCCCCATGATGTGCTGGCGAACGAGGGGGAACAGATCCTCCTCAACGAGACCCTTCCAGCCGTTGCGGATGCCGACGAAGTCGAGCCCGTGCACCTGGATGCCGCTGAACACGATCGCGCGGATGACCGCGTTGAGTCCGGGCGCGTCCCCGCCACTGGTCAGGATGCCGATTGCCATGATTCCATCATGCTGCAATCGGGGCGGCGGCAAAAACGTTCAGGCCGCGTGCTCGGCGCAGGCGATCTGCTCAGCGCAGTCCGGGCACACGACGAACTGCTCCCGGCAGGACAGGTCGCGGCAGTTGCGCACCCGATTGCTCGGTGCATTGCATCCTGAGCAGCGCCCGATCACCGCGGCATCCGGGGTGAAGTCGACCGACATCCGCTTGTCGAACACGTACAGCGAGCCCTGCCACAGCCCGCCATCGCCGAATGCCTCGCCGTAGCGGGCGATACCGCCGTCGAGTTGGTAGACCTCGCTGAAGCCGCGGTCGATCATGAGGGCGCTGAGCACCTCGCAGCGGATGCCGCCCGTGCAGTAGGTGACGATCGGCTGGTCCTTGAGATGGTCGTACTTCCCGCTGTCGAGCTCGGCCGTGAACTCGCGCGTCGTCGAGACCGACGGGACAACGGCATCCGTGAACCGGCCGATCGCCGCTTCGATGGCGTTACGGCCGTCGAAGAACGTGACCGGGGTCCTCGCCTTCCGCTTCTCGGCGACCAGGTCGTGGAGTTGCCCCGGGCTGAGCTTGCGGCCGCCGCCGACGACCCCGTGCGCATCGACCCTGAGCTCCTCTGGTGCGCCGAAGCTCACGATCTCCTCGCGCACCCTCACGCTCAGCTTCGGGAAGTCGTCGCCGGTTCCGTCACTCCATTGCACATCGAGGTCCTTGAGCGGCGCGTAATCGCGGATTCGGCGCAGGTAACGCTTCACCGCCGTGAGTTCTCCGCCGACCGTTCCGTTGATGCCGTCCTTCGAGATCAGGATGCGTCCGCGAAGTCCGAGCGACTCGCACAGCTCGCGTTGCCACAGCCGGATGGCATCGGGGTCCAAGAGCGGTGTGAAGCGGTAGAACAGCAGGATCTTGTGAACGGCCACAGCGTGAAGTTTAGGCTGCGGGCTCAGTCCTCGTCGAAATCCTCGGAGTAGGGCTCGTCGAACTCGAGGTCGAGTTCCGGATCGGGCTCGCCGCCCGCGAAATCGCGCGGCTCGGCGCCCGGTGCCTCCCCGGTGTTCTTCAGGAGCTCATCGGCGCGCTTCTTGGAGTCGTCGGAGTGCTGCGGATCCCACGCGGCAGGGCCGCCCTGATTCGCGAACGGGTCGAAGTCGGCCACGGCAGGCTCCTTCCCGTCAGTCCTGCGACAAATGCCTGTTGCTGGAATTCAACCAGCCGCCGGACCATAGGTAAAGAGCCCGAGCGGATCATAGTGCTTCTTCACGGTCGCGAGCCGCGCGAAGATCTCCGCGGGCCAGGCGCTCGCGAACTGCTCCCGGGTCGGGAAGTGACCGGCGAAATTGGGGTTGCTCTCCGAGGACAACCACGGGGCGATCGCGGAAGAGAGCCGATCGGCCGCCGCGGGAAGCACGGCATCGAACAACGAAGGATCCGGAACACCGATCGCGTAGAAGGTGAATCCGGCTGTCCTGCCGCTCACCGCTGAGCCGCCGGCGACATCCTTCGCCGTAGCCCCGCCGAGATGCCGGACCTCGGTGATCAGGAGGGGGCTCTCCACGCCGGCGCCGACCTCGGCGAGCAGCGCGGTTGCGAAGTCCTGGTCGATCGAGTTCAGGAGCCCGCCCCGATCCCAGGCCGGCAGCGGGTCGGTCGGGTCGCTGTGGATGAGCCCCATCATCGAGGTGGGAAGCTCGCCGACGGTGTCCATGAGCGCGGGGGCGAGTGCGCGCAGCGGGGCGACGAGTCGTTCCCCCTCCGCAGGGGAGCCGGGGTAGGCGAAGCGCAGCGCGATGCCGTGGTGGCCGCGAATCGGCTCGGGGACCTCCTCGAACGGCGGGAAGTGGATGATGGCGACGGAGGTCGTCACGTCGGCCGGTGCGCTCGCCGTCCAGTCGATCCAGCCGCGCAGCGCCGTCTCGATGTGGGGAGCGTCGAACACGATCGCCCCCGCGTAGATCGTTGGCAGCGGGACGAGTTCGATGCGCATCCTGGTAACGACGCCGAGGCCGCCCTTCCCTCCGCGGAGGGCCCAGAACAGCTCGGGGTTCTCGTCAGCGCTCGCGGTGAGCGCCTCGCCGTCGCCCGTGACGACGCGGAACGATCGCACGTAGTCGGACGTGAAGCCGTGGCTGCGTGCGAGCGGGCCGAGCCCGCCACCGAGGGTGAGGCCGACCGCGCCGACGTCCGGACTCGAGCCG
>DATCXP010000002.1:0-3917 GCA_036565765.1 Terrimesophilobacter sp. | reverse complement strand
GCGCGCGCTCAACGCCCGCCGTGGCGGTTTCGGGGCGGAGGCGGGGGGCGCCTTCGGCTACGCGATCGAGTCGGCAGGGCCTGGTGCGACCGCGCGCGCGCGTGCCGCCGCTCGTGCCGCCGAGCGTCCGAAGACGGAGTGGACGAGCCGGGTCACGAGCACGGTGCGCGACAACGGGGACCTCACGCTCGCGGTGGGGGATCGCATCCAGCACGTCGATTTCGGCGACGGGAAGGTCACCGCGGTCACCGGCACCGGACCGAAGAGCGTCGCCGAGGTGCAGTTCGAGAAGGCCGGGCGCAAGCGCCTCCTCATCAAGATCAGTCCCATTGAGAAACTGAGTTGACTCTCTCGACCGTTCGGATCGGGGCGGCCGACGGCGCACTGGCCAAGGCGCTCGCGGCCATCCGGAGCGAACTGGGTTTGAGCGAGGAGTTCCCTCCCCAGGTGGAGGCCGAGGCCGCTGCCGCCGCGAGGTCTGCCGCCCTGCCTGGTGCGGAGCTGCTCGACCTGCCATTCCTCACCATCGACCCCGAGGGGTCGATGGACCTCGACCAGGCCATGCACCTCGCACGCATCGGCGACGGCTACCGGGTCTGGTACGCGATCGCCGACGTCCCCGCGTTCGTCGCACCGGGTGGTGCCGTGGACGTCGAGGCCTGCAGGCGCGGCCAGACGATGTACCCGCCGGATGGCCGCATCCCGCTGCATCCGACCGTCATCGGGGAGAACGCGGCGAGCCTGCTGCCGGACGAGGTTCGCGGCGCATTCGTGTGGGCGTTCGAGCTCGACCGCGACGCGCGCGTCGCCGCGTTGACGCTCACCAGGGCTCGCGTGCGCAGTCGCGCCCGGTGGACCTACGAGCAGGTGCAGAAGGCGCTCGACACCGGTACTGCCGGCGAGTCTCTCGTCCTGCTGAAGGAGGTCGGTCTGAAGCGCGAGAGTCTCGAGCAGGAGCGCGGGGGTGCGAGTCTCGGTCGTCCCGACCAGGAAGTCCGGGAAGCCAACGGCCGCTATGAGCTCGTTCGCCGGCGCCCGCTCCCCGCCGAGGGCTGGAATGCCCAGGTGTCGCTCATGACCGGGATGGCGGCCGCGAAGCTCATGCTCGACGGCGGTGTCGGCATTCTGCGCACGATGCCACCGCCGGACGAGCAGTCGGTCGACTGGTTCCGCCGCCGGGCGAAAGCGCTCGGTCGCCCCTGGGCCGAGGGGCTCGGGTACGGGGCCTATCTGCGCACGCTCGATGCCGACGACCCGAAGCAGCTCGCCATCATGCACGCCGCCGCGTCGCTGTTCCGCGGCGCCGGATACACCGCGTTCGACGGCGAGGTTCCCAGCGACACGGAGCAGGCCGCCGTCGCCGCCCCGTACGCGCACGCGACCGCTCCACTGCGCAGACTCGTCGACCGCTTCACGCTCACGGTGTGCGAGGCGCTCGCCAACGGTCGTGAGATTCCCGGATGGGCGCGCCGGGCGCTGCCCGGCCTGCCGGCGATCATGGCCGCCTCGGATGGCCTGGCCGGTCGGCTCGACCGGGCCGCGATCGGCGCGGTGGAGGCGGCCGTGCTCTCCACGCGCATCGGGGAGACCTTCTCGGCTACCGTGCTCGCCCTCACGAACGGCGGGGGCAGCATCCAGCTCGACGATCTGGCGGTCACCGCGAACTGCGAAGGGGCGATGGTCGCCGGCGATGCCGTGACCGTGCGCCTCGTGACCGCCGACGTGGCGACCGGCACTGTGCTGTTCCGAACGGCATGAGTCAGGCCCCTCGGAATCGGCCGAGATAGTGGTTCCGCGGCCAGTGCCGCAGCCGGCGGGGCAGGCGCGGGTAGAGCGCAGCGATGGTCCGGAGGGCGCGGTCGAAGCGTCGCGCGCGCCGGTCGTCCCAGGGCAGCTCGAACAGGGCCCGCTCTGCCGGGGTCAGCAGGCCGGCCGTCACGAGCCTCACGAGCGGCATGCTCGCACGCAGCCACAGCGGCACCCGCTTCGGGTGCAGCAGTTCTCGGGCAACGGCGCGCGTCTCGGGGTCGGTGTTCAGCGTGGTGACCGCCGCGGCCCAGTACTCCCGGAATGCGGGCAGGTCTCGCGGCCACAGGTCCTGCGGCACCTGCAGGGCGGTGCCGAGGATCGCATAGTCCTGGTAGATCGCCTCCGCGTCCTCCGCGGACAGTGGACCGAAGACCCGCTGGTACACGCCGGCCGCCGTGTCATAGAGCGTTGCCGCGACCCACAACTGCAACCCGGGGTCGAGGGCGTCGTAATCCTTCCCACGGATCGGGCCGTGGGTCGCGTCCACGAGTCGGGTGATTCTCGCGACCTCATCGGGGGTGCCGTACACGACGACGTACACATAGCTGAGCGTGTTGCGCAGGCGCTGCAGGGGGTTCGAGGCGAAGTCGCTGTGCCGCGCGACACCATGGCCGACGGCGGGATTCGCGAGCTGCAGGAGGATGGCGCGCGCGCCGCCGGCCAGTAGCACGCCCTCCCGGGCGACATCCGCGAGCCGCAACGTCATGCCCCCATTCTTGCCGCACGAAGCCGCTCGATCCGAAGGAATCTGCGAAGTTAAGGAGCCTCCTGGACTCTCGCGGAAATGGCCCCGATCTCGAGCGGGTAGAGTTTCTTGTGGCAAAAGTATCTTGATATCGACCTATCTCGGGATCGAGACATCCGCCATTCCCCCACAGCAACGCGGATTGGACAGGCAGCGTGGATCTTTTCGAGTATCAGGCCAGGGACCTTTTTGAGGCCTACGGAGTGCCTGTACTTGCCGGCATCATCGCCGACACACCGGACGAGGTACGGGCGGCGGCCGAGAAGATCGGCGGCACCGTCGTCGTGAAGGCTCAGGTCAAGGTCGGCGGGCGCGGCAAGGCCGGCGGCGTCAAGGTCGTCCACAACCCGGATGAGGCCTACGCGGCCGCCGAGAAGATCCTCGGGCTCGACATCAAGGGCCACGTCGTCAAGCGCGTCATGGTCGCGGCCGGTGCTCGCATCGAGAAGGAGTTCTACTTCTCCGTGCTGCTCGACCGGGCGAACCGCTCCTACCTCTCCCTGTGCAGCATCGAGGGCGGTATGGAGATCGAGGAGCTCGCGGTCGAGCGTCCCGAGGCGCTCGCCAGAGTCGAGGTCGATCCCATCGTCGGGATCACCGCGGAGAAGGCGGCGGAGATCGCCCGCGCGGGAGGATTCCCCGAGGAGCTCGTGGCGAAGGTCGCCCCCGTGATCGAGAAGCTGTACGCGGTCTACACGGGCGAGGACGCGACCCTCGTCGAGGTCAACCCGCTCGTGCTTACTGCGGACGGCGACGTGGTCGCGCTCGATGGCAAGGTCTCGCTCGATGCGAACGCCGACTTCCGCCACCCGAACCACGCTGACCTCGAGGATGCGGCATCCGCCGACCCGCTCGAGGCCAAGGCGAAGGCCGCGCACCTCAACTACGTGAAGCTCGACGGCCAGGTCGGCGTGATCGGCAACGGCGCGGGGCTGGTCATGAGCACGCTCGATGTCGTCGCCTACGCGGGCGAGAGGCACGGCGGCGTGAAGCCGGCCAACTTCCTCGACATCGGAGGCGGGGCGAGCGCAGAGGTCATGGCTGCCGGCCTCGACGTGATCCTGGGCGACCCGCAGGTGAAGAGCGTGTTCGTGAACGTGTTCGGCGGGATCACCGCGTGCGACGCGGTCGCGAACGGGATTGTCGGCGCGCTCAAGACCCTCGGCGCCGCCGCGAACAAGCCGCTCGTCGTGCGTCTCGACGGCAACAATGTCGAAGAGGGGCGCCGCATCCTGAACGATGCCGCGCATCCGCTCGTCACTCTCGCGGACACCATGGATATCGGCGCGGACAAGGCTGCCGAGCTCGCTCACGCCGCCGTTTGAGTAGCGGCGGATGCGCGTAGCGGGCCAGTCAGTCTCGG
>DATCXP010000244.1:0-7210 GCA_036565765.1 Terrimesophilobacter sp. | reverse complement strand
TGGCTCGCGCGCGCGAAGGCGGGCGTGGTCGGGACGAGTCGAGTGCGGCTCGTGGGAGGCGGACACACCGAACTCGCCGTTGCGCTCGGCGGCAGCCCGGATGTGGCGATCTACTCCGACGCCGTGACCGAGGCCGGCCGCATCGAGCTCCTTCCGTTCCTGCGCGAGCAGGCGATCGCCATCACGGCACACCGTTTCGGCAACCCGGACCCGTGGTCGGAGGCGGTGATCCCGGCCTGAATGTCAGGGGCTCGTCCTAGTCTTGAAGAAATAGCGCGACACGCCGAAAACACTACATGTGGGGAATGACAAGCGTGTGATTCCCGTTATATAGTAGGTATCCACGCAGGGGCTGGTTATCCAGCTTTTGGGATAACCGGTTCTGAAGAGACTTAGAAGGAGGTCACCATGGAGAACGACACCGACACCGTCGGCGGCTATGCAGTTCCCGTCGACCCGATGGATCTCCTGCAGTGCGACAGCTGCCAGTAGGCAGCCGCATACAGGGTTCTTGAAGCCCCGGACACCGTGACGGTATCCGGGGCTTCGTCGTTTCCGCCCGCGGCCTTTTCCCCGCAAGACCGCAGTTTCCGCGCCAAATCCGCCCGAATAACGCGGAAAGCGCGGTCTCGGCGACGGGGCGGCGACAGCCGGAAGGGGCCAAGTAGGATTGCCGCGTGCCAGTTAACCCAGAGCTCGCCGGCCGCGTGTTTCCACCGGCTGCCCCGTACCTCGTGGGGCGCGAGAAGATCCGAGAGTTCGCGCGCGCGGTGTTCTCGGAGAGTCCGATCAATCACGATCCGGATGCCGCGCGCGCCGCAGGCTATCCTGACGTCGTCGCTCCGCCCACCTTTCCCATCGTCGTCCAGGAGCGCACGCTTGCCCAGCTGCTCGCCGAGCCGGATGCCGGGATCGACTTCACGCGCGTCGTGCACGGCGACCAGAGGTTCAGCTACACGCGACCCATCGTCGCGGGCGATGAGCTCACGGCGACCCTGACGGTCTCGAGCGTGAAGTCGCTCGGCGGCCACTCGATGGTCACCTCGGAGTCGGCGATCGTGGATGCGAACGGCGCCCACGTCGTCACCGCGACCTCGACCCTCGTCGTGCGAGGTGACGAGTCATGACCCTTCGAGACGGTCGCGGGGCGACCTCCTCAGGGCAAGCCGCCGCTCGTGAGGGGTCAGTAACTGCTGTTCCCGGGGCCCGCGAAGAGCAGTTACTGACCCCTCACACGGTTTCGGTCGGGGAGGTCGTCGCCGAGCGCGAGTTCCGCCTGACCCGCGACTCCCTCGTGCGGTACGCGGGAGCATCCGGCGACTTCAACCCCATCCACTACCGCGACGACATCGCGCAGAGCGTTGGCCTCCCCGGTGTGCTCGCGCACGGCATGCTCACGATGGGCATCGCGGCGCAGCCGGTCGTCGACTGGATCGGCGACCCCGGCCGGATACTCGACTACCAGGTGCGGTTCACGCGACCGGTGCCCGTCGACGCGGCAGACGGTGCGACCGTCAACGTGAGCGCGAAGGTGGGCGCGATCGAGTCAGGAGTCGTTCGTATCGACCTGACCGTTACCTTCGCCGGTGAGACGGTGCTCGGCAAGGCGCAGCTGCGCGTCCGGCTGGAATGAGCATGGATCTCGCAGAGCTCACGACGCTGCGGGTGGGTGGCCCGGCGCGCGAGTTGCTCAGTCCCGAGACCCCGGCCGAGCTAGTTCGGCAGACCATCGACACCTGGGCGAGCGGCGAACCGTGGCTGCTGCTCGGCGGGGGCTCCAACCTGCTCGTCGCGGATGAGGGATTCGACGGCACGGTCATCCGGGTGCTCACCCGGGGCATCGAGCGCAACGGTGACATCCTCCGCGTGCAGGCCGGTGAGCCCTGGGATGCCGTCGTCGCTTTCGCCGTCGAGAACGGCCTGGCGGGCATCGAGGCACTGTCGGGCATCCCCGGCTCGACCGGTGCCGCCCCGGTGCAGAACATCGGGGCCTACGGGCAGGAGCTGTCCGAGGTGCTCCTGGGCGTCGAGTTCGTCGACTTCCTGACCGGCGAGCAGCGCCGAATCCCGGCCGCCGAACTCGCACTCGACTATCGCACCTCCGCGCTCAAGCAGGGGCGCCGGGGTCTCGTGCTCTCGATCGATCTTCAGCTGGAGCCGAGCGGGCTCAGCCGACCTCTCGCCTACGCGCAGCTGGCCGACACCCTCGGCGTCGCCGTCGGCGACCGTGTGCCGCTGGTGGATGTCCGGGCCGCCGTCCTGCGCCTGCGCGCCTCGAAGGGCATGCTGCTCTCGCCGGACGATCCGGATTCGGTGAGCGCCGGATCGTTCTTCACGAACCCGATCGTGAACGAGAACTTCGCGCGCGCGCTCCCGTCCGCCGCGCCCCGCTGGATCCTCGACCCGGAGGCCCCGGAATCTCCCGTGAAGCTCAGTGCGGCCTGGCTGATCGAGCACTCGGGCATCAGCCGCGGATTCTCTCTTCCTGGCTCGCGCGCCGCGATCAGCACGAAGCACACGCTCGCCCTCGTCAACACCGGCGGGGCCAGCGCCGAGGAGGTCGCCGAGCTCGCCCGCTACGTGCAACTGCGAGTGCTGAGCCAGTTCGGCGTGCGGCTGCAGCCCGAACCCCAGCTCGTCGACATCCAGCTCTGATTCACCGCGCACAAACGGATGAGAGGGCTCCGGAGGGTGGGGGCTCCTAGCTGTCCTTGCGGATCCAGCGGAACGTGAAGCGGCACAGCAGCAGCCCGACCACGAACCAGATGCCCATGACGATCGCCACCCAGGGGAGGTTCCAGTCGCCGGTCTGCTCGACCGCGGCGAAAGTCTCCGGCAGGAACACCGCGCGCATGCCCTGCGCCATCCACTTGAGCGGGAAGACGGCGGCGACATTCTGCAGCCACTCCGGCAACATGCTGAACTGCAGGTAGACCCCGGAAATGAACTGCAGCAGGAGCACGATCGGGATGACGACCGCCGTCGCGCTCTTGCCGCTGCGCGGGAGAGCGGCGATGGCGATGCCGAGTACACAGCTTGTGATCACCCCGAGCAGGAACACCCAGGCGAACAGCAGCCACTTGTCCAGGTCGTTCGGCAGCTCCACGCCGAACGCGAACCGGGCCACGAGCAGCAGCAGGATGGCCTGCAGCACAGCGCTCACCATGACCATGCCGATCTTGCCGATGAAGTAGGAGATCACCGGCAAGGGAGAGCCGCCGAGGCGTTTGAGCGTTCCGTCGCCCTTCTCCGCGGCGATGTCCACCCCCAGGTTCTGCACCCCGCTGAGCAGCATCCCGGCCGCGACCATGCCAGGCAGGTAGAAGGCGGCCCAGGTGACGCCGCCGGTGCCGTCAGGACCCTGTCCGATATTCCCCGCATTGCTGAACGCGACCGCGAACACCGAGAGCATGAGAATCGGGAACAGGAACGTGAAGAACACGGAGTCTCCCTGACGGAAGTAGACCCTGAGCTCGTACCCGACGCGCGAGAGGCCGAGCCGGATGGCGCGGGGCAGGGTGTCGATGTGCCCAGCGCCGATGTGCCTCGTGTCGACGTGCGACGCGGTGTGCGCGTTCATAGTGATTCCTCCGTCGCGTCGTCGGCCGCCGTCAGCTTCGAGTCCGCCCCGACGAGCTCGAGGTAGATGTCCTCGAGGCTGGGCCGGATGACCTCGAGTCCGTCCGGCTCGCCGCCGTGCGCGGCAAAGAGGGCGGCGACGAGCGCGGCCGGTTCGCTCGTGCGCTTCTCGTGCGACTGCCCACCCTGCCGCCACCGGACCAGGGGCACCCGGGCATCCGCCCCGCCGAGCTCGTCGATCCTGCCGATGTCGATGATGCGTCCGCCGTTGATGACCGCGGCGCGGCTTGCCAGGTGGGCGGCCTCCTCCAGGTAGTGGGTGGTGAGCAGGATGCTGGTGCCTTCCGCCTTCAGGGAATCGATGAGGCTCCAGAACTGGCGCCGGGCTTCCGGGTCGAATCCGGTTGTCGGCTCATCCAGGAAGAGCAGCTCCGGTCTGCCGATGATGCCGAGGGCGACATCCACCCGCCGCCGCTGCCCGCCCGAGAGGTTGCCGATCCTCGTCTTCACCTTCTCCTTCAGCCCGACCGCTTCGATCACCTCTCCTACGGGGCGTGGATTCCGGTAGTAACCGGCGAAGTGGGTCAGCTGCTCCAGGACGGTGACGTTCCCGCTCTCACCGGTGTTCTGCAGCACGATGCCGAGCCTGGCCTTCCAGTCGATGCCGCCGCGCTGTGGATCGATGCCGAGCACTCGTGCCTCGCCGCCGGACCGGTCCCGATACCCTTCGAGAATCTCGATCGTCGTCGACTTGCCCGCACCATTCGGGCCGAGCATGGCGAACGTCTCTCCGCGCTCGATCTCGAAGCTCACGCCGTCGAGTGCCACCACCTCCCCGTAGCTCTTGCGAAGGTCGCGCACGCTCACGACGGCGTCTGAATTCGTCATTTCACCATGGTCGCGGCATAACACCGGATGTGGGCTGCCGACACGCGAATCGCCCGCTTCGCCCGCGAAACGCGGGGCACAGCGGGCAATTCGATCGAGGCGGTCAGCGATGCCGGAACAGGGCGCCGAGGAGTCCGCCGACGATGGCGAGCGCTCCGATGCCGAGTACGATCCAGGCGACGATGACTCCCGGAGCCACTCCGCTCAGGTCGAACTGGGCGAAGGCGAAGAACGCCGCAGCGATCCCCATGAGGATGAATCCCCAGACGACCGTGGCGACTCGCACGGTCCGTGCTGACGGGTTGTCAGTGGTCATGTTGGACATGTGTCTCTCCTATTTCGCTGCCTGGCTGACCGTGAGGTCGCCGCTGATGACCCAGACCTCGACGTAGACATCGCGACTCGGGCTACTGCTGTCGAGGGGTTCGAACGACTGATTCAATCGGACGACTGAACCGCTGCGAGTGCGCTGTGGGACGGTGTCGAACGTCACACTGCCGCTCACGGCATGCCCCTGCACCTCACTGAACTCGTCTGCCGGCACGATCACCTCCGCGTCACCGGACACGACGGTCAGGTAGACCCGCCCGTTGTCGTGGCCGGAGCGGGAGGATGCCCCGTCGAAGTAGTCGGTGAGGTCGAGCTGGGCATCGCCACTGATGACGGTGCGTCGCTGGGTGTCGCCATCCGAGTAGCTCGGGGCCCACGCGGTGTTGCGATCGATCAGGACCGGACCTCCGATCCAGCCGAACAGGGAACTGAAGGTCAGGGCGATCGCGACGAGCACGGCGAGCCCGCTCGCGCCTCCACTGCGACGGCCGGCGAACCCGTTGACGACGATGGCGAGCCCGAGCACTCCGAGCGTGACCGCGAGTCCGCTGATGGTGGCCGTCGACGTCCATGCGCCGGCACCGACCGTGAGCGCCGTTGCCGCGCCCGCAATGAGCGCAATGCCGATCGCGACGGCGGAGAACAGCGGGTTGGAACGTGTCCTGCGCTGCTCTTCCGCCCACACGCGGCGCTGCTCGGTGTGCTGCTCGTTCCGGATGCGGCGCTCCTCGGCCAGGCGGGCCTGTGTTGACTGTGCCTGCCCGGCCTTCCAGGCGGCGTGCTCACGCTTCCACTCCGCCTGCTGGGCCTTCCAGGCGGCGAGCTCTTCCGGATCCTTCGGCGGGACCGCGGGCGGTGGTGGGGGAGCATCCCCAGCCGGGTCGACGATGGGCCGTGAGGCATCCGTTGTCGCCGCGAAGGGTGAACTGCCTCCCTGGGCCGGGACGCCACGAGGACGTTGGCGCGTTGCCAGCCAGATGACGAGCCAGACGGCGCTCCCGATGATCGCGAGCGTCCACAGGACTCGGAACACGGATGCGCCCCAGTACGGTCCGTCCCAGAACCAGGGTCCGGCGAACCAGAAGCCCTGCGAGAACGGCAGCAGCGAGACGAGCACGAGCGCGCCGATGCCGGCGATCGCGCCGTAGAACTCGCCGCGGAGCAGGCGCTCGAGGTGAATCCGGTTCTCCTGGTCGGGCAGCAGCAGCCAGGCCGCCGCATACAGAAGCAGCGCGGGGCCGCCGAGCACGGCGACGACGACGGCGATTCCGCGAACGATGATCGGGTCGATCCCGAGGCGAGCGGCGACGCCGGCGCACACGCCGCCGATCCAGCCCGGCTCGCGCGTGATCCCGAGACCGCGCATCCAGTCGAAGAATCTGTGCCCTGCGGTCGGGGCCGGCGGAATGGTGGGAGGTGTTGTGGTTGGCATGAACCCATCGTGTCGTTCTCCAGCACCTCTCGCCATCGGGGTCTCCCCTGATCGAACCCTGATTTCTGTATCCGACCGGGTTCAGTTCCCTCAGGGTCTGATTGGATTTAGTCGTGACCATCACCGCTGCACCCCACCTGGCCCGGCCCCGGCGCATGGTCATCGCGGGCGTGTGCGCGGGTATCGCGCTCCACCTGGGCTGGCGCGAGAGAACTGTTCGTACGGTATTCGTCCTGCTCGCCGTGCTGGGAGGCGCGGGACTCCTGCTCTACGCCTGGCTCTGGGCCTTCGTGCCGGTAGAGTCGGCGACCGGGCCGGATGATGCGGTCACCCGGCGCGTGCCCATGGGCGGCATCCTGCTCGGCGCCGGCTCCCTTGCCGCCGTTGTCGCGATCAGCTTGTCGAACTCGGACAGGAGCCCGTACCTCGCGGTCGCCGTCACCATCGTGCTCACCGGCGCCGCCGTGGCCTGGAGCCTCGGCTTCGACCGGCCAGACCCGACGCGCAGCCCACGGTACGGAGTGGTCATCCGGTCGCTCGGGGCCGCCCTCCTCATCCTGTGCGGAATGCTCCTTCTGGTGTCCCGCGGTGCGCGACCGGATGCCGTGACCGCGGTTCTCGCCGTGCTCATGATCGTGGTCGGCGCGGGGGTGGCCGCGGCACCCGGCGTTGTCCGCCTGTGGACGGAACTCATGGCCGAGCGGGCCGGACGCGTCCGCGAGGAGCAGCGCGCGGAGATCGCCGCCCACCTGCACGACTCCGTGCTGCAGACCCTCGCGCTCATCCAGAATCGGGCCGGCGCATCGAGCGAGGTGGCCAGACTCGCCAGAGCGCAGGAGCGGGAGTTGCGCGACTGGCTGTTCGCGGGCACCGCACCAACGGGGGAGGATCTGGCAACGGAGTTGCGTACGGTCGCCGCCGCGATCGAGCTCGACTATCCGGTGCGGCTCGAGGTCGTCGTGACAGGCGAGCCGGCCGTGG
>DATCXP010000235.1:0-4237 GCA_036565765.1 Terrimesophilobacter sp. | reverse complement strand
GCCGGGCACCGGCGGGCCTCCGCGGTGCCCGGCGACCGTCAGGGCTCGAGGGCGGCGGAATACGCCTCACGCTCAGCCGCCGTCAGCGGCCGCGAACCGCCGGTCGCCGGATCCCGGGCGACCACCACGGACTCCGCTTCGGCGGAGAGCGTCCCGTCGAGCTTCACTATCTCCTCCCGGAGCGTGAGGCTCGACGTGCCGATGCGCGTCAGTGCCGTGCGCACGAGCACCGCGTCGTCGTCCTGGGTCAGCTCGCGCCGGAAATCGATCGCGACGCGGACGAGGACGTAGTCCCAGAGATCGCCGGCACCTCCGAGCGCGCGCTGCATCCACTCGTCGCGCGCCTCCTCGAGGTACGTCGCGTACACGGCGTTGTTCACGTGGCGGAGCGCGTCGAGGTCACGCCAGCGGATCTCGATCCTCTTCTCGTGCACCACGTCAGTTCTCGAGCCCCTCGCCCCGTAGCATCGTCCGCACCGTCTCGCGTAGCACGCCGAGATCGTGTCGCACGACCTCCCAGCCGGTCCCGGTCTCGAGCAACTCGACGTACGCGAGGTCGAGCTGCTCGTAGTCCCGTGCGCGACCCTTCGAGACCTGCGCCGGGCCCGTCCAGCCCGCGGTGACGCGGAGGCGGTAGTCGAGGTTGCGACCCAGCTGCCGGTCGACCAGCTCCTGCGGCCAGGGACGGGGACCGACGAGGCTCATCTCGCCGCGGAGCACGTTCCAGAGCTGTGGAAGCTCGTCGAGGTACATCGGCTTGAGGACACGTCTTCCCGCCCACGTGAGGTTGGAATGGTCGGCCTCGTAGGGCCGAACGTGGCCGTCTGCCTCGACGAGGACGTCCTCGCGGAGCGTGCGGAACTTGAGCAGCTCGAAGGGGCGCCCACGCGAGACACGCCTCTCGCGGTAGAGGAGCCGGCCACGATCGCGTGGGCAACGCAGCATGTCGAGCCCGACGGCGCCCAGCACGAAGGCGCCCACCGGGGCGAGCGCGACCAGCAGCGCACCCGAGACCGCGACGTCGAGCGCGCGCTTCGCTCGGTGGCCCGGGAGGTGCTCAGATGCGCTCGAAGTAGCGCTTTCGTTCCCAGTCGGTGACGAAGCGATCGAAGAGCCCCTGCTCGGTGCGGGCGTAGTTGAGATAGTGGCCGACGACCTGGTCGCCGAACGAGGCGCGCGCCATCGCGCTTCCCTCGAGCGCCGAGATCGCCTCTCGGAGCGTCGACGGGAAGCGCTCGGCATCCGACTCGTACGCGTTGCCCTGGAGCGGCGGAGGCGCCTCGAGCTCCTGCTCGATGCCGTGCAGCCCGGACGCGATCATCGCCGCGAAGGCGAGGTACGGATTCACGTCACCTCCGGGGATGCGGGTCTCCACGCGTCTCGCCGCGCCGTGGCCGACGACGCGGAAGCCGCAGGTGCGGTTGTCGTTGCCCCATGCGAGGGTCGTCGGCGCCCAGCTGCCGGCCGCATAGCGCTTGTACGAGTTGACGGTCGGAGCAAAGAAGATCGCGAGCTCCTTCGCGCAGGCGATCTGGCCGGCGAGCCACCGTCCGAACACCGCGTCGTCTTCGGCGAACACCGCCTCGTCCCCGCGGAAGAGCGAGGAGTGAATGTGGCACGAGTTCCCGATCCAGTCCTCGAACGGCTTCGGCATGAAGCTGATGGAGCAACCGTGGAGGAACGCGATCTCCTTCGCCCCGTTCTTGTAGATCACGTGGTTGTCGGCCATCGTGACCGCGTCGGAGAAGCGGAAGTTCACCTCCTGCTGGCCGGGCCAGGCCTCGCCCTTCGAGGTCTCGACGCGCATCCCGGCCGCGTGCATCCCGTTCCGGATCGCACGAAGGAGGGGCTCGTCGTACGTCGTCGCGAGGATGTGGTAGTCGAGGATGTACGGCACCGACGGCGTCAGTCCGGTGTAACCCTTCGCGTGCGCCTCGGCGTAGGTCTCCTTGAGGAGGTAGAACTCGAGCTCCGAGCCGACCATCGGCGTGAAGCCGAGCGCGGCAGCCCGCTCCATCTGCGCGCGCAGCACCTGACGCGGCGAGGGCTGCACCGGCGAGCCGTCGTGCCACTCGACGTCGGCGAGGACGAGCGCGGTCGCCTCGAGCCAGGGGATGCGCCGCAGCGTCGACATGTCGGGCCGCATCGCGAAGTCGCCGTACCCCTGCTCCCAGCTCGCGATCTCGTAGCCCGGCACAGGGTCCATCTCCATCTCGAGGGCGAGCAGGTAGTTGCACCCCTCGACCGGATGCTCCGCCTCCATCTCCTCGACGAAGAACTCGGCGTGCAGGCGCTTGCCGAGCAGGCGGCCCTGCATGTCGGTGAACGCGACCACGACCGTGTCGACCTCACCTGTGGCTACGAGCTCCTGCAGCTCCGCGAACGTCAGCATTGCGGCGATCCTAAACCGCTTCCGTCCGACTCCGCGACGAGACTCGCGCGTGCCGTCCCGGACACGTAATCGCTGACATGTCTTGACATGCGGCGCGGCGCATAGGTGAATACCCCTGTTTCGGTCCCCACAAGGAGGCAGGCAATGAGTACAGGGCCCGCAGGCGGCGGGTACCGCACCTCGGAGGACGAGCAGATCCTCCACAGGCTGGGCTACGCGCAGGAGCTCTTCCGCGCGATGGGCGGGTTCCAGAACTTCGCGATCAGCTTCACGATCATCTCGATCCTCGCCGGCTGTCTGACCTCGTACTTCATCGCCTTCAACAACGGCGGCCCGATCGCGATCTCCTGGGGCTGGCTCTGGGTCGGCCTGATGAGCACGATCATCTCGCTGGCGATGGCCGAGATCGCCTCGGCCTACCCCACCGCGGGCGGTCTCTACTACTGGTCGTCCAAGCTCGGCAGCCCCGCGTGGGGCTGGTTCACGGGGTGGTTCAACCTCGTCGGGCAGATCGCCGTCACCGCAGCGATCGGCTACGGCCTCGCGATCTTCTCGACCTCGCTGATCAACCTCTGGTTCGACTACCCGAACACGAAGGAATGGACGCTGCTCACGTACAGCGTCGTGATGCTGATCGCGGTTCTGCTCAACATGATGAAGGTCAGCATCACCGCACTCTTGAACACGATCTCCGCGTACTGGCACATGGTGGGCGTGCTCTTCATCGTGCTCGTGCTCATCATCGTCCCCGACAACCACCAGTCGGTGAGCTACGTGTTCACGGAGACGATCAACAACTCCGGGTTCTCGGGCACGAACTTCGGCAGCATCGTCTTCTGGTACGTGTTCGGTCTCGGCCTGCTGATGTCGCAGTACACGATCACGGGCTTCGACGCGTCCGCGCACATGGCCGAGGAGACGCACCAGGCCTCGCGGATGGCCGCAGTCGGCATGTACATGTCGGTCGTCGCCTCGGTCGTGTTCGGCTGGATCCTGCTCCTGGCCGTGACCTTCGCGGTGCCGGACACGCAGGGCGTGCTCGACGCGGTCGGCGGCGCCGTCACCTACATCTGGACGACGTCGATGAGCGAGACCTGGGCGGAGATCCTGCTCTTCATCTGCTGCGTCGCGCAGATGTTCTGCCTCACCGCGTCGGTCACCTCGGCGTCGCGGATGATGTTCGCGTTCTCGCGCGACCGCGCCGTCCCGGGGCACAGGCTCTGGCGGAAGGTCGCCGCGAACCGCGTGCCGGTCGCAGCCGTGTGGGCGATCGGCTTCCTCGCCTGGGCCCTGATGATCCCGACGTACTGGAACTCCGCGACGGGCTACCTCGTCGGGACCTCGATCGCCGTCATCGGGCTCTACATCGCGTTCATCCTCCCGGTGATCCTGCGCTTCCGGATGGGCGACCGGTTCGAGCACGGAGCCTGGTCGCTCGGCAACCACTACAAGTGGATCGACGTCGTCGCGATCATCTGGGTGGCGATCATCTCGATCCTCTTCCTCGGGCCGGTCGCGCCGACCGGGATCCCGTGGAAGGACGGGTTCAACTGGGACGTCGCGAACTACGCGCCGCTGACCGTCGGCGGGGCGTTGCTCTTCTTCGGCGGCTGGTGGCTCATCTCCGCGAAGAACTGGTTCAAGGGACCGGTGCGGATGGGCACGGCGGAGGAGCTCGAGCAGATGGAGGAGCGGACGGCGACGGCCTACGAGGTTCCGGCCGACACCGAGTACTCGGGGTAGGCGCCCTGCGTCTCGCGTGCTCGAAGGGGCGCCTCCGGGCGCCCCTTCGACGTCTCAGGCTTCCAGCGCCTGCCGGAAACCAGGCTCGGCGGCGGTGCGCTC
>DATCXP010000233.1:0-11577 GCA_036565765.1 Terrimesophilobacter sp. | reverse complement strand
GCGGCGGTCTCGGCGGGCTCGACCGGAGACGAGGCAGGCTCGACCGGAGACGCAGAGTTCCTCGGATTGAGCTTGTCGAAATCCCGGGTCTCGACAGGCTCGACCGGAGACGCAGCCTCGACCTCTGCCTTCGCCGCCGCGTCGGCGTCCGCCCGGGCCCTGGCGAGCGCTGCCTGAGCTTCTTCGAGCGCTTTCTGAGCTGCCGCCACCCGATCCGCTGCGTCTGTCATGCGGTAAAGCTTATTCTGACGTCACTGCCCGGAACCGATGCCCGGGATGGGCCTCGACGCCGGTGGTGACGGCCAGTGGTGGTCATCCGGACGAATGTGGATGCCGCGGCGCCCTCGCTCGTCCGTTTCGGGCACACTCGCCGGCGCCCTCCGGGTCGTAGCACTCGCGCTCCGGCAAACGGCCGGACGGGACTTACTGCTCCCGAACTCCCCAAGCCTGCCCGTAACCGCCCTCGGCCTCCGGCGCCGCCATGAGGTCGAGGAACGGCTTCGCGTCGAACGCCTCAGGCCCGAGCACGCCCGTACCCGACCATGCCCCGGTCGCGAGAAGCTCAAGCGCGATGACCGGGT
Organism: Terrimesophilobacter sp.; assembly: GCA_036565765.1. GTDB lineage: Bacteria > Actinomycetota > Actinomycetes > Actinomycetales > Microbacteriaceae > Terrimesophilobacter. The sequence goes on along the minus strand of DATCXP010000233.1, from coordinate 10,996 downwards.
TCAGCGCGGTCTGCCACACGACGCACTGGCTCTCGTACTCCGCCATCGTCCACTCGTTGTCGCTCACGTGGTACAGGTAGCTCGAGCGCGGCTTGCCGTCCGTGCCCGTGCCGGTCACCCACACGCCCGCGCAGGTCTTGCCCGTCATCCGAGGCCCGATCGTCGCCGGGTCGGGAAGCCCCGCAGCCACGACGTCGCGTGGCGCGACCATGACGGGGCCATCAGCCGACCGCACTTTCACCGGCTGCGTCTTGTCGAGACCCAGCTGGTTCAGGGTCTTCAGGATGCCGATGAACTCGTTACCGAGTCCGTACTTGAACGTCACGCGCTTCGCCGGCAGCCAGCGCGGCATGAGCAGCACCTCCTCGTGCTCGACGTTCACGCACTCGACCGGGCCGATGCCCTCCGGGAAGTCGAACATCTCGGGCTGGCTGAACGGCTCAGTGGTGTACCAGCCCCTGTCCTTCTCCCAGATCACCGGCGGGTTCAGGCACTCCTCGATCGTGGTCCAGATGCTGAAGGATGGTGCGAAGATCTCGTTGCCGGCCTCGTCGCGCACGACGAGATTCGCGCCATCGCGCACCCCGAGCTCGTCGACCTCACTGAACAGGTGGTCGACCGCGTAGCGCGCGAGAACGTCGGAGAGCCCGGGTTCGACGCCCATGCCGACGAGGGCGAGCCGGCCGGCCTTCTCCCAGTCCGGCGCCTGCGCGAACTGGTCGTCGCCGAGCTTCACCCCGGTCTCCTCGTGAGGGTTCACCGGGTGCGGCTCGGACAGGCTCATGGCCATATCCAGGTAGTCCGCCCCGGCCTCGAGCGCGCCGGCGAAGATCGTCGGGACGAACTTCGGCTCCACGGCATTCATGACGTGCGTCGCCGAGTGCTCCCGTGCCAGGGCCGCGACACTGTCCGGATCCGAGGCATCCACCTGCGCGGCCACGATGCGGTGGATGACGGCATCCGTGCCGTGCCTGCGTTCGATCCAGTCCACGGTCGCCTGCGCGCGGGCCAGGTCGTAGTCGCTGACTACGAGAAGTTCGAAGAAACTGCGACGGGCCGCGATCTTCGCAATGGCATTGCCGACGCCGCCGGCGCCGACCAGGAGGATTCTCATGCCTCGACGCTATCTGCTCCGGCTGCTAGGAAGATAGTGGCCTTCCCACGGAATCCGTCGCCGGTCGAGGTTTTCGCTCACGATTCAGTCGACTGGCAAGCGGCGCCCAGACGATGATGGCGATTCCTGCCCCGAGCAGTGCGCCGCCGATCGTGTCGCTCAACCAGTGCGCGCCGAGATAGGTGCGGCTGAGCGCCATGGCGACCGTGTAGATCGCTCCGACGTACCAGACCCAGGTGCGCCCGAGGATGAGCGCGAGCGCGACGGCGAGGGTCGCCGCATTCGCGACGTGCCCCGAGGGGAACGAGCCGATGTCGCTCACGACGAGGATCTCCTCCGGTCGAGGTCGATCGAAGACGGCCTTCAGCAACTGGACGGCGAGAATGCTCAGGATGACGGAGAGCGCGTAACTCAGGGCCGCCCAGCGCTTCCGCACCAGCACGAGGGCGAGGATCGTCCCCAGCGGGACCAGGATGCGCGCGAACCATCCGCCACCGAGGAAGTTCAGGGCGAGGGCGGGAACGTCGAGCCAGCCGGCCCGGTGCTCGAGGATCTCGCCCATCCAGGCCTCGTCGAACAGGAACGGCCCGTTGTGCCTCAGGAAGATGATCACTCCGAGCGCGACGGCGAGCACGACGGCTACCAGCCCGCTCACCCATGGCCAGTGGTGCGTCGCCTTCCGGGACGTGCCCGCGCTCGGGTGGTGTTCCATCGTCTGATCGTAAAGCCACCGCGGCGAGTGTTGCCGAAGCGGACGAGCGAGGGCGCTGCGGCACCCCCATTCGTCCGGATGACCATCACTGGCTTCAGTCAGCGGCGCGGATGGCCGTCCCTGGCATCGCTTGGATGATGCCCCGGGCGAGTGCCGGGGCTATCGCACCAGTTCCGGCACGGTCTTCGGCCGCACAACGAACCACAGCGCGAGAATCGACAGCGCGGAGGTGACCGCCATGACCCCGCCCATCGGGATGGCCGTGTCGATGCCGAACAGCCCGACGACCGGCGAGATCGCCCCGGCGAGCCCGAAGTTCAAGGCGCCGAGAACGGATGCGGCGGTGGCGGCCTCCTTCGGATGGTTCGCGAGCGCCAGCACCTGCACGAGCGGGAATCCGAAACCGCACGCGGTGATGAAGCACCACAGCGGGATGAGGACGGCCACGAGCCCGAGGTGCAGGGAGTCGACGATCACGATGGCGACTGCCGAGGCCAGCAGCACGGCGGTCGAGACCGCGAGAATCCACTGCGGGCCGAAATACTTCGCGAGCCGCGCGCTGATCTGGACGCCGGCGACGACGCCGATCGAATTCACCGCGAAGAGCAGGCCGAACTCCTGCGGGCTCAGCCCGTACACCTGCTGGAACAGGAACGACGACGCCGAGAGGTAGGCGAACAGCCCAGAGAACGTCATGCCGGAGATGATCGCGACGCCCACGAACACCCGGTCGGAGAAGATCGCGCGATAGCGCTCCCGCACCGTGGTGTGCCCTGTGTCGACCCGGCGTGCCGGCGGAAGCGTCTCGACGATGAACAGCGCCGTCGCGATGATCACGAGGAGGCCGTACGCGGCGAGGAAGTAGAAGATCCCGCGCCAGTCCAGCACGCGGAGGAGCTGGGAGCCGATGACGGGGGCGAGGATCGGGGCGAGCCCGTTGACGAGCGCGAGCCGGGACAGCATCCGCACCAGTGGGAGGCCGCCGAACAGGTCGCGCACCATGGCGACCGCGACGACACCGCCGGCAGCGGCACCGATGCCCTGCAGGATGCGGAAGAATCCGAGCCACAGGATGTCCGGTGCGAGTGCGACCGCGAAACTCGCCGCGATGTGCAGCGCCGTCGCGAGGATGAGCGGCAGTCGCCTGCCGACCCGGTCGCTCCACGGTCCGACGAGAAGCTGGCCGACACCGAACCCGACAGCGGTGGCCGTGAGCGTGAGCTGGATGAGCGCGGTCGAGACATCCAACTCGTGCTCGAGGGCGGGGAACGCGGGCAGGTAAAGGTCTACCGTGAATGGGCCGAGCGCGGTGAGGGCGCCGAGGACGAGGATGTAGACGAGCCTCTGGCGACCCGACAGCGAGTCGCCGGGGTGAACAACGGTAGTCAAGAAGCTCCAGGGTCGGGCGCGATGGTTCGCGCAAAAACGGAAGGCTTACGCGAAGCGACCCTGATGCACGCAGTCTGACAACACTACTGCCAGCCGGAAGCCGGATCGGCAAGAATCGGCAGGAAGGCGAGCTCGGCGGCACCGATCATGAGCCCGTCGGGCCCGAGCGCCGCACGCATGATGCGGACGGTCTCGAACGGGGCGCGGAGCGCGGTGGCCCCCACGAGCGCCGTCAGCCGCTCCGGATCGGCGTCATGAAGGATGCCCAGGAAGCCGCCAAGAACGATCCGCCCGGGGTTGAACACGTTGATGATGTTGCGAAGTGCGATGGCGAGAAAGTCCAGCTGGCGGGCTACCTCGGCATCGACCGCCGCGCTGGTGGCTGCCGCGAGCGCGGGTTGCAGCTCGGCGGCGTCTGCGATGCCGAGCACGCCGAGCAGCGCGGCCTGGGAGACCTCGGTTTCCAGGCATCCGCTCGCACCGCAATGGCAGGCGTGGCCTGTGCTGTTCACGAGGGTGTGGCCAAGCTCCCCCGCATAGCCAGCGACTCCCCCGAGCGCGTTTCCCGCCACGACGACGCCGCCGCCGATGCCGCTCGCGCCCCCGTTGAGATAGACGAGGTCGCTCGCGTCGACGCCGGCTCCGAACAGTCGCTCCGCACTCGCTCCCAGCGAGGCGTCGTTGGCGACGTGCACGGTGAGGCCGGTCGCATCCTCGAGCAGTTTCGCGAAGGGAGCGTCGACCCAGCCGAGATGCGGCGCGAGCCGCACAACGCCATCCTGCCGGCGCACGATGCCAGGGACAGCGGCGCCGACTCCGACGACCCGATGCCCGGCCAGGTCGAGCTCGCCGATCATGGCGGCGATCGTCGCGACGATGTTCGATACGGTCGGTGCGCCAGCCACCGGTCGCCGCGTGCTGCGGATGAGGTTGCCGCCCAGTCCGACGACGCCCAGGGTGATCGCATCCACCTCGGGATTCACGGCGATGGCGACCGGATGCGGGCTCGGACGCACGTAGCGGCTCGGCCTGCCGGCCCGTTCGCGGACGTCGGGCTCCGCCTCGATCACGAGCCTCGCCCCGACGAGCTCGGCGACGAGGCTCGCGACGGTGGATCGGTTGAGCCCGGAGAGCTCGGTGAGCCTTGCCCTTGGCACGCCGCCGCTGCGATGCACCAGCGTGAGAATCGCGGACAGGTTGTGCCGGTGAACATCCTCGGTGTGATTGCGTCCTCGCGCGCGAGGGGATATGTTCATGACAACAACAAATACCCTACTGGAGCGCACAATGGCAACACCGACTCGCGACGACAAATTCTCCTTCGGCCTGTGGACCATCGGCTACAACGGGAACGACCCGTTCGGCGGTCCGACCCGGCCGCACCTCGACGTCGTCGAGGCGGTCACGAAGCTGTCGGAGCTCGGGGCGTACGGTCTGACATTCCACGACGACGACCTGTTCGCGTTCGGATCGACGGATGCTCAGCGCCAGAAGCAGATCGACCGCCTGAAGCAGGCGCTCGCCGACACCGGCCTGATCGTGCCGATGATCACGACGAACCTGTTCAGCGCGCCCGTGTTCAAGGACGGCGGCTTCACCTCCAACGACCGCGCGGTGCGGCGCTTCGCGCTGCGCAAGGTCCTGCGCAACCTCGACCTCGCTGCGGAGCTCGGCGCCAAGACCTTCGTGATGTGGGGCGGCCGCGAGGGCGCGGAGTACGACGCGGCGAAGGACATCCGCGCCGCGCTCGAGCGCTACCGGGAAGCCGTCGACCTGCTCGGCGACTACGTCACCGACAAGGGCTACGACATCCGGTTCGCGATCGAGCCGAAGCCGAACGAGCCGCGCGGCGACATCCTGCTGCCGACCGTCGGTCACGCGCTCGCGTTCATCACGACGCTTCAGCGGCCGGACATGGTCGGCGTGAACCCGGAGGTCGGGCACGAGCAGATGGCCGGGCTGAACTACGCGGCCGGGGTCGCCCAGGCGCTGTACCAGGGCAAGTTGTTCCACATCGATCTGAACGGGCAGCGCGGGATCAAGTACGACCAGGACCTCGTGTTCGCGCACGGCGACCTGTACAACGCGTTCGCGCTCGTGGACCTGCTCGAGAACGGTGGGCCGGATGGCGGGCCGAGCTATGACGGCCCGCGGCACTTCGATTACAAGCCCTCGCGCACGGAGGACTTCACCGGCGTATGGGATTCGGCCGCTGCGAACATGCGCAACTACCTGCTGCTCAAGGAGCGGGCCGCCGCGTTCCGGGCCGACCCCGAGGTGCAGGAGGCGCTCGCCGCCGCGCGCGTGCCCGAGCTCTCCGTGCCGACTCTCACCGCAGGGGAGAGCTACGACGACCTTCTTGCCGATCGCAGCGCGTTCGAGGACTTCGACACGGACGTCTACTTCGGTGGCAAGGGCTTCGGTTTCGTACGCCTGCAACAACTCGCCACCGAGCACCTCATGGGCGCGCGCTGAGGGAGGACGCCGATGAGTCCTCCCTCAGCGCGCGGCGTGAACATGAGGTTTTTCGAGGACGAACTCGGCGCCGACATCGAACGAAAACGACGGAGAAACGATGACGACAACGCGAAAAGTGCCGCGGCAACGCGTTTTCGGCCGATTCTCCGTCGTTTTCGTTCGGCCGGGAGCGTGATCGGCGGATGACACTCGTCGCCGGCGTGGACTCCTCGACGCAGAGCTGCAAAATCGTGATCCGCGAGCTTGCGACGGGTGCCGTCGTGCGCACCGGCCGAGCACCGCACCCGGAGGGCACCGAAGTCGACCCCGAGGCCTGGTGGCAGGCGCTGCTGGCGGCGGTGACGGATGCCGGAGGGCTCGCCGACGTCTCGGCGATCTCGATCGCGGGCCAGCAACACGGCCTCGTTGCGCTGGACGCCGCGGGCACGGTGATCCGCCCGGCCCTGCTCTGGAACGACACCCGGTCGGCGCAGACGGCCCTCGACCTGCGGGCCGAGATCGGCGACAGGGAGTTCGCCGAGCGCACCGGGTCGGTACCGGTCGCGTCCTTCACTCTCACGAAACTGCGCTGGCTCGCCGACGCGGAGCCGGAGAACGCGGCGCGCATCGCCGCCGTCGCGCTCCCCCACGACTGGCTGACCTGGCGGCTGCGCGGCTTCGGCCCTGCCGGATCCGGCCCGGGCGGTCCCGACCTCGGTGAGCTCACGACCGACCGCTCCGACGCGAGCGGCACCTCCTACTTCGACCCCACAAGGAACGAGTACGACCGCGACCTCCTCGCCCGCGCCCTGCGAAACCCAAATGAAGGCATCCGGCTGCCGCGGGTGCTGAATCCCGGGGAAGCGCAGCACGTTATGCACGAAACGCCTTCATTTGGGATGGGACTCGCGGTGGGAGCCGGGGCAGGGGACAACGCGGCAGCGGCACTCGGGCTCGGCGCGGCAACGGGCGACGTCATCGTGTCGATCGGGACGAGCGGGACGGTCTTCGCCGTGACCGACAAACCGGTACGCGACGAGACCGGCACGGTCGCCGGGTTCGCGGATGCCGCGGGCGGCTTCCTCCCGCTCGTCGCGACCCTCAATGCGGCCCGCATCCTCGACACAACCGCGGGACTCCTGGGGATCGACCACGCCGAGCTCGGACGGCTCGCTCTCCTCGCACGGCCCGGCTCCTCCGGCCTCGTGCTCACCCCGTACTTCGAGGGCGAGCGCACTCCGAACCTGCCGAACGCGACGGCGAGCCTGACCGGGATGACCCTCGCCTCGACGACGCGGGAGAACCTGGCCCGCGCCGCCATCGAGGGGCTGCTGTGCGGCCTCGCCGACGGCCTCGACGCGCTCACGAACCGGGGGGTCGAGGCGGTGCGCGTGGTGCTGATCGGTGGCGCCGCCCAGAACCCGGCCATTGCGGTGATCGCCGCCCAGGTCTTCGACCTTCCGGTCCTCGTTCCCGAGCCTGGAGAGTACGTCGCTGCCGGAGCGGCAGTCCAGGCGGCCTGGGCGCTCACCGGCGAGAGGCCGCACTGGACAGTTCCCCTCGTCCAGACACCACGCCCTGATCACCGGCCCGTCATCCGAACGCAGTACGCCTCCTCTCGGCCATGACCCCCCATCAGCGGGGCAGGATTCCGGAACAAACTTTGGTAACGTTCTCAGGATCCCGATTGAGAACGCCATGACCCAGCAAGCCCCCCTCCCGGCCACCGGCCGACCGACCATGCGCGACGTCGCGCTGCGAGCAGGCGTCGGCCTTTCGACGGTCTCGAGGGTCGTCAGCGGGGATGTCCAGGTCAGTCCCGCCCGCACCGCGGCAGTGCACAAGGCCATCCTCGAACTCGGGTTCCGGCGCAACGACTCCGCTCGGCAACTGCGCAAGGGGGCGGCGGCGAGCATCGGGCTGCTCATCGAGAACGTCTCAGACCCGTTCTTCTCACTTCTCAGCCAGGCGGTCGAGGAGGTCGCGCTCGGCCGGGACTCGCTCCTGATGTCGGCATCGTCCCACCGGGATGCCGCGCGGGCGAGAAGGATGATCCTCGCGTTCTGCGCGCGCAGGGTCGACGGCCTCATCATCACCCCGTCCGAGTTCCAGGAGGTCGACTACCTTCAGCAGGAGCTCCTCGCCGGTGTCCGCATGGTCTTCGTCGACCGACCCGTGCCCGGCCTCGAGGCCGACACCGTTCTCACCGACAATGTCGGCGGGGCGAGAACCGGCGTCGAGCACCTGATCGCCCACGGGCACAGGAGAATCGCCTGCTTCACCGACCGCCATGACCTGTTCACCTCGATCAACAGGGTGCTCGGATACCGTCAGGCGCTCGAGGGCGCCGGCATCCCGGTCGACCCCTCGCTCATCCATGCCGCGACCAACGGGGAGTACCGCTTCGCAGAACCTCTCGCCGCGATGCTCGAAGGGCCGAACCCGCCGACCGCGATCTTCACCGGCAACAACCGGGCCACGAGTACGATCCTGCGGGAGCTTGCCCTGCACCGGAAGACACCCGCGCTCGTCGGTTTCGACGACTTCGAACTCGCGGACGTACTCCAGCCAGCGGTGACAGTGATCGCGCAGGACCCGCTCACGATGGGGCGGATCGCCGCGAATATGCTGTTCGCGAGGCTCGACGGCGATTCCGGTCCCGTGCAGACGATCACCCTCCGGACGACGCTCATCGCACGAGGATCCGGCGAGCTCCTCCCGTAACCTGGTGCCGCACGTTGCGGAATCGTGACCAGCCGATTCGGCCGAGATCCGCACCTTCACTTGTTCTGGGAACGTTTTCAAAGTTGAATGGAAACGTCCGGTTCACTCTGGATGCGGACACGCATCAGATTCCAATGGAGGAACGCACCATGCGAAAGTCACTATCCATCCTCGCCGGAGCCGCCGCACTTGGCCTCGTCCTGACGGGCTGCTCAACGGGCGGGGGCACCTCAGACTCCAATAACCCCGATCAGGTCGAAGTCTTCACCTGGTGGGCATCCGGCTCCGAGAAGGCCGGCCTCGACGCGCTCGTCGGCGTCTTCAAAGAGCAGTACCCCAAGGTCGAGTTCATCAATGCCTCCGTCGCAGGCGGCGCAGGCTCGAACGCGAAGGCCGCCCTCGCCTCGCGCCTCGAGGCGAACAACCCACCGGACACGTTCCAGGCACACGCGGGCGCTGAACTGAGCGACTACATCAAAGCCAACCAGTTGCAGGACCTCAGCTCCTTCTACAAGGACAACGGACTGACCGACGTGTTCCCGGAGAGCCTGATCCAGCGCCTCACGGTCGACGGCGCGATCTACTCGGTGCCCAGCAACATCCACCGCGCCAACGTGGTGTGGGCGAACACCGCGGTCCTGAAGAAGGCGGGCGTTGACCCGACCGCCGTTCCCGCGGACATGGATGCGTGGATCTCCGATCTGAAGAAGCTCAAGGCCGCCGGCGTCGAGACACCTCTCGCCCTCGGCACGGAGTGGACGCAGATGCAGCTCCTCGAGAACGTGCTCATCGCCGACCTCGGTGCGGACGGCTACTCCGGCCTCTGGACCGGCGACACCGCGTGGGACAGCGCCGGCGTGAAGGACGCCGTCGACCACTACGGCGAGCTCCTCGGATTCGTCAACAGCGACTTCACCGGTCTTGACTGGGATGCCGCAACGCAGATCGTTCTCGACGGCAATGCCGGCTACAACCTCATGGGTGACTGGGCTGAGGCGGCATTCGAGCAGGCGGGCTGGACCTACGGCAAGGAGTACACCACGTTCCCGACCCCGGGGACCGATGGCGTGTTCGACTTCCTCGCCGACTCCTTCACACTCCCGGTCGGCGCTCCGCACGAGCAGGCGACGAAGGACTGGCTGACGACGATCAGCTCCGCGGACGGCCAGAAGGCGTTCAACCTCGCCAAGGGCTCGATCCCGGCGCGCACGGATGCGAACGCCGCTGACTACCCGGCGTACCAGCAGACGGCGATCACGTCGTTCGCCGACGACACGATCGTGAGCTCGCTCGCCCATGGCGCGGCGGCCCCGATCGCGTGGTCGGGTGACATCTCCTCCGCCGTCGGCAAGTTCGGCGCGGACAAGGATGCCGCATCGCTCGTTGCGGCACTCGTCGCCGCAGCGCAGAAGGCACTCGGCTAAACAGCAGTAGAGAGAGACAATAGCGGGTGGGGACACAGTCCCCACCCGCGACCGCGCCGACCGAGGGAGCTGACCGCGTGCGCAAAGGGTACAGAAACTGGGGTCCGCCCCTCCTGTTGATCTCCCCGACGGTCATCATCATCGGGATCTTCGTCTACGGCCTCATCGGCGCGAACATCTCCGTTTCGCTGAGCAACCGCCACAGTCTCGTTCCCGCGACCCAGTTCGTCGGGCTCGACAACTACTTCACCCTGTTCACCGAGCCCCGGTTCCTCCACTCGCTCGGGAACCTCGGTGTCTTCACCCTGTTCTTCATCGTCGGGACGATGGCCTTCGGCTTCCTGTGGGCGTGGATGCTCGACAAGGGGGTGGGCGCGGAGGGCGTCTTCCGCTCGGTGTACCTGTTCCCGATGGCGATCTCGTTCGTCGCATCCGGTGTCGTCTGGCGCTGGCTGCTCAACAGCGCAGAAGGCGATCGCGCATCCGGCCTGAACCGCATCTTCGAGAATCTGGGTCTCGGCTTCCTGCAGAACTCGTGGTGGAACGAGCCCGGTTGGGGTATGGCCGCGATCGCGCTTCCCGCGATCTGGCAGCTGGCCGGATACGTCATGGCGCTGTTCCTGTCCGGCTTCCGCGGGATCCCGGATGAGCTGCGCGAGGCCGCCCGCATGGACGGCGCGAGCGAGTGGAAGCTCTACCGGCACGTGATCTTCCCGCAGCTCAGCCCGGTCGCCCTCTCCGCGCTCATCATCGTCGGGCACATGTCGCTCAAGGTGTTCGACCTGATCATGGCGATCACGAAGGCGATCTATCAGACCGAGGTCCCGTCCACCTACATGTGGATCGCGCTCACCTCCAACGACTACGCGAAGTCGGCGACGATCGCCACGATCCTGCTGCTGCTCGTGGCCGTGCTGATCGTGCCGTATCTCGTGTACACGGCGCGCTCCGAACGGAGGCAGCGATGAGCGTCGTCACCGGGCTCGAGAAGCATGCGGTCTCCCTGCCCCCGAATACCGGTCGGGCCCGCGCACGGTTCAGCAGGACCACGAAGTACCTGCTCCTCATCCTGTTCGTCGTGGTCGTGCTCATGCCCGTGTACGTCCTCGTCGTCACGAGCCTCAAGCCGCCGCAGGACGTGAACCCGGCCACCTCGTGGGGACTCCCGGTGCGCTG
>DATCXP010000204.1:0-4867 GCA_036565765.1 Terrimesophilobacter sp. | reverse complement strand
CCCTACGTATTACCGCGGCTGCTGGCACGTAGTTAGCCGGTGCTTTTTCTGCAGGTACCGTCACTTTCGCTTCTTCCCTACTAAAAGAGGTTTACAACCCGAAGGCCGTCGTCCCTCACGCGGCGTTGCTGCATCAGGCTTGCGCCCATTGTGCAATATTCCCCACTGCTGCCTCCCGTAGGAGTCTGGGCCGTGTCTCAGTCCCAGTGTGGCCGGTCACCCTCTCAGGCCGGCTACCCGTCGTCGGCTTGGTGAGCCGTTACCTCACCAACTACCTGATAGGCCGCGAGTCCATCCCTCACCGAAATTCTTTCCACCCCCAGGAGATGCCTCCGAGGGTCGTATCCGGTATTAGCTTCGGTTTCCCGAGGTTATCCCAGAGTGAAGGGCAGGTTACTCACGTGTTACTCACCCGTTCGCCACTAATCCAGCCAGAGCAAGCTCCGGCTTTCATCGTTCGACTTGCATGTGTTAAGCACGCCGCCAGCGTTCGTCCTGAGCCAGGATCAAACTCTCCGTAAATGTTTGATTGCACGAAGGACCGAAGTCCAACGGCACATCTAGTGCAGCCAGCCACCGGAATGGGCGGACAGGCTGCAAGTTTGATACTGACAAGAACAAACATCATTGCTGACATTTGTTTGTTGTCTTAATTTATTCCAAAGGAATCTCCTCAGCTGACCGAAGTCAGTTGACGAGGTTTTTGGCATTTGACATTGTGCACGCTGTTGAGTTCTCAAGGATCGGGCGCGCCTGAAAGGTGACCTCTCGGCCGTGTTTCAGGGCAACTGCTCTAACCTACCACCACCGGAGGCGACTCGCGTGCGCATCATCCGGAACCTGAACAGGCTCCGGTCGTTCGCATCGAGGCTTCCGACGAGTGGATCTTCCATCCTAGCCCGACGCACACCCTGCTACAAGAGCAGTGAGCCTGTCGGCGATGGATTTCGTTCCTCTTGAGGCCGGAGAGCACTTCGGCTGCTCCGCACCTTTGGGGTGACAAGTAAGAACTTTACGGGGGGAGGGGGTGCGGTGCAAATTCGGGTGCATCCCGGGCGTGTCGCGCTGAGCGCCTGGCCCGACCGCCGAGACGGCGGTCGGCGCTGGGGGCGCATGAAGGCCAGAAATGGCCTTCATTTCGAGCGCCACCGCGCGGGCGTGTCGCACTGAGCGCCTGGTCACATCAGGATGGGGAGTTGTTGACGAACACGCCGGCAAGGGTCTTCTTGCCCCTGCGCAGCACGGCCATGCCGTGATGCAGATCCGAGTCGGCGAGCGTGTCATCCTCTGCACCGACCGGGACGTTGTTGAGGTACACCCCGCCCTGTGCGATCGCGCGCCGCGACTCCCCCAGGCTCGCCGTGAGGCCGGTGTCGACGAGCAGTTGAGCGATTGCGGCGGACGGCTCCGCCATCGTGTTCGGCAGCTCGCGCAGGGCCGCCTCGAGCGTCCCTGCGTCGAGTGCGCCGAGCTCGCCCTGCCCGAACAGCGCGGCGGACGCGGCGATCGCGGCCTCGGTCGCCTCAGCCCCGTGCACGAGCGTCGTCACCTCGACGGCCAGCCGTTTCTGCGCCTCCCGCCGGAATGGCTCGTTCGCCACGGCCGTTGCCAGCGCCTCGATCTCGGTGCGCCGCAGGAAGGTGAAGATTTTGATGCGCTCGATCACGTCGGCGTCGTCGGTGTTCAGCCAGAACTGGTAGAACGCGTACGGACTCGTGAGCGCCGGATCGAGCCAGATCGCGTTGCCCTCGCTCTTTCCGAACTTCGTGCCGTCGGTGTTGGTGATGAGCGGAGTCCCGATGGCGTGAACGCCCACCCCCTCGGCTTTGCGGATGAGATCGGTACCGCTCGTCAGGTTGCCCCACTGGTCGCTCCCACCGGTCTGCAGCACGCAGCCGTAGCTGCGGTACAGCTCGAGGAAATCGAGTCCCTGCAGCACCTGGTAGCTGAACTCGGCGTAACTGATGCCCTCGGAGGAGTTCAACCGGGCGCTCACGGCATCCTTCTTGAGCATCGTTCCGACGCGGAAGTGCTTCCCGACCTCGCGCAGGAAGTCGATCGCCGAGAGCGGCGCCGTCCAGTCCAGGTTGTTCACCAGGCGCGCGGCATTCCCCCCTTCGAAGTCGAGGTACTTCGCGACCTGGGCCTGGAGATAGCCGACCCACTCCGCGACGGTGTCCTTCGTGTTGAGGACACGCTCCGCGGTCGGGCGCGGGTCGCCGATGAGGCCGGTCGATCCTCCGACCAGTCCGAGCGGCTTGTGGCCGGCCAGTTGCAGGCGGCGCAGGAGCAGAAGCTGAACCAGATTGCCGAGGTGCAGACTCGGAGCGGTCGGATCGAAGCCGCAGTAGTAGGTGATCGGAGGACCGGCGAGCAGTTGCTTCAATTCACCCGGATCCGTCGACACGTGCACCAGGCCACGCCAGACGATCTCCTCCCAGACATCCTCGAACGTCTCGTCGTTCCTCTGGTCGCTAAGGGCTTCGGATGCTGGCACCGGCCCAGAATATCAGTGGTCCCCCGCACTCCTTTGCCGCACGGCATCGAGGCCACGTGGCGGGTACACCCAGGCCACGAGCACGACGGAGATGATCATGAGCAGCAGCCAGGACACGAGCTTCTCGATCGACACGAGCTGCCAGCCGTCCATCTGATTCGGGTAGCTCCAGGCTCGCGACCAGGTCGCGACGTTCTCGGCGATCCAGATGAACAGCGCGACCAGCGTGAAGGCGACCAGCAGCGGCATCCGCGGCCTCGACCGGAAGATGCGATAGTGCATCACACAGCGGCCGAACACGATCACGACGGCGAGGAGGAGCACCCAGCGGAAGTCGTAGATGTAGTGGTGGGCGAAGAAGTTCAGGTAGATGAGCGCCGCGAGGATCGCGGTCACCCACCGCCTCGGATAGCGGTCGAACCGCAGATCGAACAGGCGGTAGACGCGTACCAGGTACGAGCCGACCGATGCGTACATGAATCCGCTGTAGAGCGGGACATTCAACAGGTGGAGGACGCCATCGCCCTCGTAGATCCACGACCCGACGCTCGTCTTGAACAGTTCCATGCCGGTGCCGACCAGGTGGAACACGATGATGACGCGGAGTTCGCGCAGCGACTCGAGCTTGAACACGACCATGATCACCTGGATGACGACGGCCGCGATCGTGACGAAGTCGTTGCGCGCCAACGCCACGTCATCCGGGTACCAGAGGCGGGTCGCGAACAGCACGGCGAGCATCGCGGCGCCGAAGATGCAGGCCCAGCCCTGCTTGAGGCCGAACACCAGGAACTCGACGAGCCAGCGCCAGGCCCGACTGTCCGGCGCCTGGTCCAGAATCCGACGCGCCCGCTCATCGATGAATCTCTCGACGGAGGTGGCGTCACCCGATGGCGGCGGGGCGGGCTCGGTCACGCGCCTACCCTAGCCGACGCGTGCTGACGATCTCGGTCCAAGGTAAACCATTGAGGGTTGATCTGAATGAATCACCCTTGTATGCTTGATATCTCAGGATCAAGCCTGGGGAATTGCGAGGTACCGATGTTCGTCATCACCGCCGACCAGGTCAACAGCCGTGCCACCGCCGACATCGTCGGGGAGACCATCTCCCGGGTGAACACGCGGTCCGCAGGCGCCCTCCTGCTCCCCGCCGATCGCACGGCCGGCGACGAGCTCCAGCTGCTCGTGGCGAGTGCGGAGCCGGCGCTCCAGATCATCCTCGACCTCACCCGCACCGGACGATGGAGCGTCGGCTGCGGGTTCGGCGCCGTGAACCAGCCCCTCCCATCGAGCATCCGGGAGGCCGCCGGAAGCGCCTTCATCGCCGCTCGCGCGGCGGTCGACCGAGCCAAGAAGCGCCCGACCCGCTTCGCTCTCGAGCACGAGGCGGGGCCAGTCGAGGCCGCGGACACGGAGGCGTTCATCGACCTGCTGCTCGTGATCCGGGCGCGGCGATCGGTCGAAGGGTGGGAGCTGTACGACCTCATGACCGAGGAATTGACACAGGCGCAGGCGGCCGACCGGCTCGGCATCTCCCCCCAGGCCGCCAGCAAGAGGGCGAAAGCCGCAGAGCTGCGCGCAGAACGCGCGGCCATCGCGCCCCTCCTCCGGGCGATGGCCAGACTCGGTACCCTGAGGGGGAGCGGGAGAGGAGAGGCGCCGTGAACATTCTCGCGATCATCCTGTGGAGCGGACTCATCCTCCTGCTGTGCGCCGCGATCGTCCTAGCGCTCGTCGCGAGCGGCAAGGGCAGGCACTGGCTCGTCGTGCCCTGCGTCGTCTTCGTGGGCATCGCCATCGTCTGGTCTGTGCTCGGAGGCGCGACCACCGCGCCCGGATTCGGATTCCAGGTCGCCGCAGGAATCGGGCTCCTGGTCCTGGGAGTCGTCGCCGGCAGTCCCCTCGTCACGCTGATCCTCGAACTGGCCGGCAGCGGGTCCGTAGCGCTCGGTGACCACGGCGGGATCATGGTGACCGATGATTCTCCCAGCCCCGAGCGGCGCGAGATCCTGCGCGGGGGGATGACGATCGGCTATCTCGAACGGCTCGCCATCATCGGGGCGGCGCTGGCCGGGCAGTTCGCCGCCGTTGCTGTGGTCGTCGCCATCAAGGGACTCGGCCGATTCTCCGAGCTGGAGAACTCGGCCGCACGAGAGCGCTTCATCATCGGAACCCTCGTGAGCGTGATCTGGGCCGCCGCCTGCGTCGCGCCGATGGTTCTCGCCTGATCGCTCAGGGCTTCCGTTTCGGCACGTGCGCCTTGTACGGCGACACGGTCGGGTCACCGGTGATCCAGAACCGCCAGGGGAATTCGAGGCCGCCGCCCGGGCCGGATACCCCGGTGCGCGGGCCCGTCGAGAACGGATGCCC
>DATCXP010000163.1:0-2290 GCA_036565765.1 Terrimesophilobacter sp. | reverse complement strand
TGTCCCGGCTCGTGTCGTACTGGCTGCCGATCCCGGTCGGTGGCGTTGCGTATTTGCTCTTCCGGCACTATCGGTCGGGTCAGGGCGAATAGCACCGATCTCGAGGCTGACGGCGTGGCAGAACACCCCGGTCTAGGATTCGGGAGCACGTCAGGCTCGGGCGCGGAGGGGAGGGCTCGGTCGGAGATGCCCGATGACCGCTTTCCCGCGATGAGCTACTGGGCGCGAGTGACCCTGACCATCGCGGGCGTTCTCGTCCTGCTCGCGACGGCCTGGTCGGTCCGGCACATCCTCCTGCTCGTACTCGTCGCCGTGGTGATCGCCGTGGGCCTGGACCCGCAGGTCCGCTGGTTCCAGCGCCGGCGGCTATCGCGCGGGTGGGCGGTGACGGTCATCCTTCTCTTGAGCATCGGGTTCCTCGTGCTCTTCGCCTGGCTCGTGATCCCACAGGCCGTCCGCCAGATCCACGAGTTGGCCAGGACCGACTACCTGGATCGACTTCAGCATGCGACCGGGTTCCTCGGGACCTTGGAGGCGAAGTTCCACCTCGCGGAGCGGCTCAGGGAAGCGTCCGCGAAGATCCCCGATCTGGCACTCGGGAAGATCCCCAGCATCACCGCGGGCGCGGGGAGCGTGATCTTCAACCTCCTGACGATCACGGTCCTCGCGGTCTACTTCCTCCTCGGGTTGGAGCGAAGCCACGAAGCTGCCAAGGCCCTCGTGTCGGGGCGGCACGCGGACCGCAACGTCCGGATCTTGGACGAGTCGGTCGAACGGATCGGGGGCTATGTCTCCGGGAACATCTTCATCTCCGTCATAGCGGGGACGCTGGCGTTCATCGTTCTGGAGATCCTGGGGGTCCCCTACGCGGCTGCGCTCGCTGTGTGGGTGGCGATCGCAGACCTCATCCCGGGCGTCGGCGCCATGCTCGGCGCGGTCGTCTGCGTGATCGTCGCCCTGTTTTCCTCGGTCGCCGACGGCATCGCTGTGGCCGTCTATTTCGTCGTCTACCAGCGGATCGAGAACTACCTGATCCTGCCCAGGATCATGGGAAAGGCGATCGACCTTTCGGCACCGACGGTGATCATCACGCTGCTGATCGGGTCGAGCCTCGCAGGTCTCGGGGGCGCTCTGATCGCGCTCCCGATCGTGGCCGCCCTCAAGGTCGTCTTCCGGGAGGTCCGGCCGAACATCATTCAAGACTCCGCGACCGTGTCGCCGCCTTCCGCTTCCGATGATGCTCAGCCTTCGACACCCGACGAGCCCCCCGACCGCTCTCTCTAACCCATGAGGAGCCGCACCTCGTGGACGGCGGGTGTGGCCTAAGCAGTCTGGAACTGGACCTCGCCCCCCACGATGGTCGTCAGGACCCGTTCTCGAGGATGACGGCTTTCTTGCCACCTTCGACGGCCCCGCCCGCGCTATCCGTTGCGCGTACCTCTATCGCCGAAAGCGTGCAGCGGCTGGGGCTCGAAGTCCGGACGGGCGTTCACACCGGCGAGGTCGAGACGATCGCTGGGAAGGTCGGAGGCATCGCCGTCATGATCGGGGCTCGCATCTGGGCAATGGCCGAGCCTTCGGAAGTCCTCGTTTCAGGGATGGTGAGGGATCTGGTTGCGGGCTCGGGGCTCTCGTTCGAGCCCCGGGGCGAGTACGAGCTGAAGGGCGTGCCGGATCGCTGGCGGCTATACCCGGGTCGTGAGCGAACAGGACCGATCGTGAGATGACCCGGGTTCGGCTGGAAGGAAAGCGGGTGCCTTCGTCCGCTCTCGATGGATGAGTTCGAGCAGGAGTGGGCGAGCCGGCTCGAGATGGAGTCCTCCGTGCAGCCGATCCTGCCGACGCGCGATGCCCTTCGAGCTCGGTTCGAACGCTCGGGCATCATGCAGGGCGTGGCGCTGGATCTCGCGATCGAGGTCGACGACCGCATGATCGGCGGGATCCAGACATACGACCCGCCGGATCGAACACTTCCGCCCGGAGCCTTCGAGATCGGGATCTCCATCGACGCGCCCATGCAGGGGAAGGGCTACGGCACCGAGGCGGTCCGCCTGCTCGTGGGGTGGCTGTTCTCGGATGCGGGAGCGACGCGGGTGCACATGCCCACGGTTCCCGACAACGTGGCCATGCGCACGGTCGCGGAGCGGCTGGGATTCGAGGCGGACGGCACGATCCGGTACGAGGGACTGGAGTTCGTGTTCTACGTCCTCACACGCGAGCTGTGGGTGAGCCGAGACATCTGAGGCGTTGGGACACGCGAGCGTCGCGTTCACGATGGACCGCTATCAAC
>DATCXP010000160.1:0-4256 GCA_036565765.1 Terrimesophilobacter sp. | reverse complement strand
TTGCCCGCACCGGTCGGCCCGACGATCGCGACCGTCTGCCCCGGCTCGACCGAGAAGCTTAGGTTCCGGATGAGGGGACGCTCCGGCGTGTAGGAGAACTGCACGTTCTCGAAGACGATCGTGCCGTCGCCGTCGACCGGGTCCGGGGCATCCGCAGCATCCGGCTCCTGTTCCTCAGCATCGAGCATCTCGAAGACGCGCTCGGCGGAGGCGGTCCCCGACTGCACGACCGTGGCCATGCCGCCGAGCTCCGAGAGAGGCTGGGTGAACTGCTGCGAGTACTGGATGAACGCCTGCACGTCGCCGAGGCGCACCTGGCCGCCGGCGACCATAAGTCCGCCGAGCACGGCGATGCCGACGTAGGTGAGGTTGCCCACGAACATCATGGCCGGCATCATCATGCCGGAGAGGAATTGCGCCTTGAACGAGGCCTCGAACAGTTCCTGGTTCTCAACCTTGAACTTGGTCAGGGCATCCTGTTCGCGACCGAACACCTTGACGAGCGCGTGACCCGAGAACGACTCCTCGACCCGGGCATTGAGCCGTCCGACCTTGCGCCACTGGATGCCGAACGCCTTCTGCGATTTCGGCCCGATGATCCCGAAGATCACCCCCATGAGCGGCAGGCTCACCAGCGCCACCAGGGCAAGCTGCCACGAGATCGAGAACATCATGATGAGCACACCGACCACGGTGAGCACGCTGGTCACCGCCGTGGAGAGCGATTGCTGCATCGTCTGGGTGATGTTGTCGATGTCGTTCGTCACCCGCGAGATCAGCTCACCGCGCTGCACCTTGTCGAAGTAGCGCAGCGGCATCCGGTTGATCTTGGTTTCCACGTCCTCGCGCAGCTTGTACATCGTCGTCATCATGATCGCGTTGATCACGTAGCCCTGCACCCAGCTGAGAATGGAAGCCGCGAGGTAGAGGGCGAGCACGATGATCAATACCCGGCTAAGCCCAATGAAGTCGACACCCTGGCCGGGCGTGAGGTGCATGGCGGAGACCATGTTGGCGAGGTCGTTCTGGCCGGATGCGCGCAACTGGTCGACAGCCTGAGCCTGGGTGACACCGGCGGGCAGGGTCTTCGAGACGACGCCCTCGAAGATGATGTTGGTGGCTTCGCCCAGCACCTTGGGAGCGATGACCGCGAGCACGACACCGATCGCCCCGAGGAGCGAGACGAAGGTGAAGGCGAGCGCGTGCGGCCTGAGCAGGCCGAGCAGGCGTGCGAAGCTCTTTCTGAAGTTCACCGCTTTGCCTGGCTTGATGCTCATCCAGTCGTCGGCGCCGAGGCGGGCCTGTTCGGCGAGCTCAAGCTCAAGCTGCTCATCTTCCGAGAGCGGGGCTGGGGTGCTGGTGTTCATGACTGGGCCTCCACTCCGAGCTGGGATTCGACAATTTCGCGATAGGTCTCGCACGTTGCGAGGAGCTCGTCGTGGGTGCCGAGGCCGACCATGCGTCCGTCGTCGAGCACGACAATCCGGTCGGCGTCAACGATGGTCGACACGCGCTGGGCGACGACGATCTTGGTCACCTCGGGAAGCTCGCGCCAGAGCGCCTGCCGCAGCCGCGCATCCGTCGTCAGGTCGAGCGCCGAGAACGAGTCGTCGAAGACGAGAATGGCGGGCCGGTGCACGATGGCGCGGGCGATGGCGAGGCGTTGCCTCTGCCCGCCGGAGACGTTGGTGCCACCCTGCGCGATGCGCGCGTTCAGGCCGCCCTCCATTTCGGCGACGAAGTCGCGGCCCTGCGCGATCTCGAGAGCCTGCCAAAGCTCTTCGTCGCTCGCGGCTTCACGACCGAAGCGCAGGTTGGATGCGACGGTGCCGCTGAACAGGAATGGTCGCTGCGGCACCAGTCCGATGCTGTTCCAGAGCAGATCGAGGTCGGCCTGGCGCACGTCCACTCCACCGACGAGGACGCTGCCGCCGGTCACGTCGAACAGGCGGGGCATGAGGGAGACGAGTGTGGTCTTGCCCGCACCTGTGGATCCAACGATCGCGACCGTCTCGCCGGGTTCGGCGACGAAGGTGACGCCGGTCAGCACGGGGTGTTCCGCGCCGGGGTAGGTGAAGCTCGCGTCACGGAACTCCACCGTGCCGGGTGCCGGGAAGAGCGAGACGGCATCCGTCGGTCGCGCCAGCGTTGACTCGCTCGCGAGCACCTCGCTGATGCGCTCGGCGCTGACCGCGGCGCGCGGAATCATCATGGTCATGAAGCTCGCGATGAGCACGCCCATCAGAATCTGCATGATGTATGCCATGAAGGCGAACAGGGTGCCAATCTGGATTTCGCCGTTGTCGACGCGGATGGCGCCGAACCAGATCACGCCGACGACTGTCACGTTGAGCACGAGCATCGCGAGCGGGAAGAGCAGCACGAAAAGTTCGCCGACCTTGCGGCCGATGACCATGATGTCGTGATTCGCTCCCTCGAAGCGCTTTTCCTCGATGTCTTCACGCACGAAGGCGCGCACCACCCGGATGCCGGTCAGTTGCTCGCGCATGATGCGGTTCACCGTATCGAGCTTCTGCTGCAGGCGTCGGAACAGCGGCACCATGCGTCCGATGATGAGGATGGCGATGAGGAGCAGCGCCGGCACGGCGACCGCGATCAACCAGCTCAGGCCGACATCCTGGCGCAGCGCCATGATGACGCCGCCGATTGCCAGCAGCGGCGCCGTGACGAGCATCGTGGCGCCCATCATCGCGAGCATCTGCACCTGCTGCACGTCGTTGGTGTTGCGGGTGATCAGGGAACCCGGGCCGAACTGCGACACCTCGCGCTCGGAGTAGGCACTGACCCGCTCGAAGATGTCGTTGCGGATGTCGCGCCCCGCCAGCATCGCGGCCCTGGCGGCGAAGTAGGTGGCAATGATCGCGCACACGATCTGGCCAAGTGAGATGCCGAGCATGACGATTCCGGTGGACCAGATGTAGCCGGTGTCGGCCTTGGCCACGCCCTTGTCGATGATGTCGGCGTTGAGGCTCGGCAGGTAGAGGGATGCCATGGCCGACCCGAACTGGAACAGGAGCACGCCGCCGAGCAGCCAACGGTACGGCTTCAGGTAGCGAACGAGGAGCTTTCCGAGCATCGTTTCTCCATGGTTGGTGGTGGTCGGACCCTGTAGTTATCGAGGGGATACGGGGTGCGAATTGCGCCGGCCTTGGCCAGCACCGACCCCCGGGGTTCAACTGGGCATCACGGTAGCCGTACCCACAGACATCCGTGGTTGACCTGCGACCGCAAGGCGCACACTCCATCCGCGGAGTGCAGCACGTAAGCCTTCCATGGAAGCGCGAAAACGTCAAGATCCGGGGTCCCGACCGGCTCAGGCGATGCTGGAGATTCCGCTGGTCATGATTGTCCGAATTCCTTACGTCAAAGACGGGAGAGTCGCACATCCTGAACGGTGATGTGGATGGCCGAGATGGTGAGTTCGGTGTGCTCGAGGAGAGCGTGTCGGATGGCGTCGCGTGCACGATCGGCGGCCTGCGGAATGTTCTCACCCCAGGCGACGCTGATGTCGACCGTTATCGTGATGGCCTGGCCTGAAACGGTGACCTCCCCGTCGAGAACACAACGCCCAACGATGACTCCTGGAATGCTGTCCCCTGCGGCGCGGATCAACCCGCGGACGGCGCCTTCGCTCAGCACGAGGAGGCCGGTCGTCGAGGGATGACTAACGGGGATGCCCCGGCCGGCTCGAGCTTCCAGGGCGATCCGGCCCATGATCGACCGCACCCAGCCGTCTGACAGAGCCGGTTCAGCGGCGGCTTGCCTTTCAAGATCGCGTTCGGTCAGCTCGCCCAAATGACCAAGCGCCGCCAGGGCGATCTGGCAGCCGGGAGAGGATTCGATCGAGAAGTTCGTGGGGGTACGTTCGGCGTCGAGGTAGGAGCTGAGTTCCTGGATCGTGTGGCCGTCGAGGTTCGCGGGGTTCAGGAGGTCAGTAGTCGCGGCGTCGGGGGTCGATTGCTGAGTCGGTGCTGTCATCGCCAGGCCTGCATTTCTCGTACTATGTTCGTTCGCGCCCGGGAAATGAGGCCACGGACGGTTGTTTCCGGGATATCCAGGTCGAGAGCGATCTGCCGGTAACTGTACTCGGCCATTTCCTTCAGCAACCAGCATCGGCGTTGCGCTGGCGGTAATGCGGCCAACACAGTTCCCAGGGAGGAGGCGAGCGAGCGAGCCTCGGCGACGTGTGGTGGCGAGGTGTCCTCGCCGTTGGGCTGATCGTGTTCTTCGATGTC
>DATCXP010000136.1:0-4061 GCA_036565765.1 Terrimesophilobacter sp. | reverse complement strand
GGCGAGCACCGCCTCCTGCAGGAGCTGCTGCTCGGAATCGGGGGAGTGCGGGCGATCAAGCTGTTCACCGCGCTCACCGACACCCCGGCGCCAGAGGTGTTCCACACGAACGAAGGCCACGCCGGATTCCTCGGCCTCGAGCGGATCAGCGATCTCATCGGCAGCGGCCTCGGCTTCGCCGAAGCGCTCGAAGTCGTCCGCGCCGGTACCGTGTTCACGACTCACACCCCGGTCGCCGCCGGCATCGACAGATTCGAGGCGAAGCTCGTCGAGCGCTACTTCTCCACCGAACTGCTGCCGGGCATCGACGCGAAGGATGTGCTCGCCCTCGGTGCGGAGGACTACGAGGGCGGCACCGCCGACACCTTCAACATGGCCGTCATGGGACTGAGGCTCGCGCAGCGCGCGAACGGGGTGTCGAAGCTGCACGGCGAAGTGAGCAGGAGGATGTTCGGCGCGTTGTGGCCGGGATTCGACAACGCCGAGGTCCCGATCACCTCGATCACCAATGGTGTGCATGCGCCAACCTGGACCGATCGCGCGGTGACCGACCTCGCCGAGCAGAAGCTCGGAACGACCGATACGACCGCCTGCGACTGGCTTTCCGACGCGGTGACCGATGCGGAGCTGTGGCAGCTTCGCGGCCAGCTGCGGGCCAAGCTCGTCGACGACGCCAGGCGCCGGATGTCCACGGCGTGGACCGCGCAGCACCCCGGTATCGCCGCGCCAGCCTGGTACTCCCGGCTTCTCGACCCGGACGTACTCACGATCGGCTTCGCTCGTCGCGTCCCGACCTACAAGCGTCTCACCCTCATGCTGCAGGACGAGGATCGGCTCCGCTCGATCCTGCTCGACCCCGACCGCCCGGTGCAGATCGTCGTCGCCGGCAAGTCCCATCCCGCCGACGACGAGGGCAAGCGCCTCATCCAGCGCCTCGTGCAGTTCGCGAACGAGCCGGACATCCGCGGCCACCTCGTATTCCTGCCGAACTACGACATCGCCATGGCGCAGGTGCTCTATCCGGGAACGGATGTCTGGCTGAACAACCCGCTCCGTCCGCTCGAGGCGTGCGGGACAAGCGGCATGAAGGCGGCCATGAACGGCTCGCTCAATCTGTCCATCCTCGACGGCTGGTGGGCGGAGTACTTCGACGGCGAGAACGGCTGGGCTATCGCGAGCGCCGACGCCGCGGGGGACGACGCCGAGCGCGACCAGATCGAAGCGGCAGCCCTCTACGACCTTGTGGAGCACCAGATCGCCCCGCGCTTCTACGATCGCTCCCCCGAGGGCATCCCGACCCGCTGGGTCGAGTCGATCCGGCACACCCTGGCCACGCTGTCGCTGTCGCTCAGCGCGAATCGGATGGTCCGCGAGTACGTCGAGAAGCTCTACATCCCCTCGGCGAAGTCCGCCCGGTCGCTCACCGCGAACTCCTCTGCGGGTGCCAGGGAGCTCGCCGCCTGGAAGCATAAGGTCACGACCGCGTGGCCGCTCATCAGCGTGAGCCATGTCGAATCCGGCGGGGTCGACGCGGTGCCGCAGGTCGGCGACACCCTGCACGTTCGGGCCCAGATCCAGCTCGACGGGCTGACGCCGGATGACGTCGCGGTCGAGCTCGTCTACGGGCGCGCGCATGCGAGCGACGAGCTCATCGACGCTGAGCGCGTGACTCTCGAGCCGGATGACACGGGGGCGGGCGGTGAACGGGGCGCGGGCCTCATCCAGTTCGCGGGCACCGCCCCGCTGGATCGCGCGGGCAGCTTCGGGTACACCGTCCGCGTCGTTCCGCGGCACCCCTCGCTGGCGAGCAGCGCAGAACTCGGACTGGTGGCTGTTGCCGCAGGGTCCGATCGTGGCTGAGGCTCCCCGGATCCGACCGGAGAGCGCTACAGTCCTCCATGTGCTCCGGGGCTATGTGAGGGCGAGGCCGAAGGCGGTGTTCGAGGCGATCGCAGCACGACTGGATCCGGGACCGGATGCCGAAAGCTACTTCACCGCGGATTCCGCGGCCTGGCTTGTCATCTCACAGGGCGGCTGGTGGTACCGGGCGGAGTATCGGGTGGTTCCGGACGGCAATGGCTCCCATGTCGAGCACACCCTGCTCAATGTCGCGGAGCGAGCCCATCGGCTGGGCAGGTTCACCGGCCGAAAGGTCATCGCAGGGGCGCCCGCGGCGTTCACCCGGCTCATCTCCGAGCTTCGCGCCGAACTGGAGTAGCGCCGGTTGTGATCAACCGCCGGCGGTCTGGCCTCTCGAGCACGTCGTCACCGAGGCCGACTGGCCACTGATCTGGTCCGGAAGCTCAACGGTTCCCTGGAGCGGTGGAGCGCTCGACGTTGGTGCGGGGGCATTGGGGTCGAGCTGGGAGCCGCGGCCGGTCTTGCCGGTGACCTTGACCGGCAGGTCGGCCTTGATCGCCGAGAACAGTTTGTCCGCCATGGCCTGGGCCGGCAGGACGCCCGATCTCCCTCCGACCGAGCCGTCGTACGCCGGGTACTGCACGAACTGGATGTTCTCCGGCTCGATGTCCTTGAGCGCGAGGGCGATCGCCATGATCGTGTTCACATTCTGGAGACTGTGCGACAGCTGCATGTTCCCTACGGCGGCTTTCGCAAGCCCGTACACCTTGAGCGGGTCGGTGAGCGTCTCGGAACTCTTGACCTTGCGGACGAGTGCGGACAGGAACACCTGCTGGTTGCTGATCCTGCTGAGGTCGCTTCCGTCGCCGACGCCGTACCGGCTGCGGAGGAACTGCAGTGCGCTCCACCCGGAGAGGGTCCGCTGCCCGGCCGGGAGATCGAAGCCGATCTGCCGGTCATGGATGGCGCTCGCGACGCATACCTCGACTCCTCCGATCGCATTCGCCATCTCGATCACACCGTTGAACTCGATCTTCGCCGCGAACGGGATGTCGAGACCGGTGAGTTCCGATACGGTCAGCACCGTGCAGGCCAGCCCTCCGTAGGTGAGGCTCTCATTGATCTTCGTCGTCCAGGAACCGTAGTTGCCCTTCCCATCCTCCCGTGGACAATTGGGCAGGTGCACGAACAGGTCGCGCGGGAAGCTCACCACGGTCGCGTTGGTGTGATCCTGGGAGATGTGCAGCAGGATCGTGACGTCGTTGAGGTGCTCGCCACGCTTGCCGTACTGGGCATCCCCCCCGCCGGAGTCGCTTCCCGCGAGCAGGAAGTTCACGCCGCCCTCGATCGCTCCGATATTCGGGGGAGGGCCCAGGGTCTCACCGACGAGCGGGACGCCCGGCTTCGCGGAGTTCGCGATGTCCCACACCGCGTATCCGGCGACGGATCCCGCGCTCACGAGCGCCACCGCGAGGGCCGCAGCCAGGTACCTGGCGACGGTCGCGGCGGCGTTCGACCTGCGGAGGCGACCGTGCCGCGCGATCGGCGGCGTCATCCTTCGCCGTTCTCCACGGGGGCGCAGTTCGCTCATTCCCCCGATTGTAGGGCAGCCACCACTGGGAACTCCCTGATTCCCCGTCGCGGCAGTGCGCCCGCGGAACCCTTCAGGTCCCGTGCCAGTGTCGTCGTGTCACATGCGTAGGCTCGACGTGTGTTCGAACTCCACCACCTCACCGCGCAGGAGCAGTGGGATTGGCTTCAGCGCGGCGAGATCAGCCCGATGGAGCTGACCGCGCACTATCTCGATCGGATCGCCAGGCTGGATGCCGGGCTCGGCGCGTTCGTCACGGTCACGGCATCCGCCGCGGTCGCCCGAGCGCGGGAGGTGGCTGAGTCCCTCCCGAGATCGGCACCGCTGTGGGGGCTTCCGTTCGCCGACAAGGACCTCGTCCCGCGCGCGGGAGTGCGGACCACCTTCGGATCGCGACTGTTCTCGGAGCACGTTCCGGAGGAATCCGATGAGCTCGTGACCGTGCTGGACGCTGCGGGCGGAGTGAGTCTCGGGAAGACCAACACTCCGGAGTTCGGTCTCCCCTCCTACACCGAGAACCTCGTGGCCTCGCCGGCGAGGAACCCGTATGACCTCGCGCTCGGCGCCGGCGGGTCGAGCGGCGGGGCCGCGGTGGCCGTCGCCGCGGGAC
>DATCXP010000133.1:0-14698 GCA_036565765.1 Terrimesophilobacter sp. | reverse complement strand
GGCTGGCGCACGTAGGTCGACTCGTCGTCCCAGGCGAACATGTCTGCGGTGGGGATCTCGAGGCCCTGCCAGTTGTGATCGCCGTCGAAGACGTTCGCGTAGCCTTCCGAGAACATCTCCGACTGGACGACCTCCCCGACGACGGCCTGCACCTCCTGGCTGGTCGGCCAGATGTCGCGGAGGTAGACCTCCTGGCCGTCCTTGCCGGTACCCAGCGAATCCTTCAGCAGGTCGGTGTTCATGGTGCCGGCGAGCGCATAGGCGATCACGAGCGGCGGGGAGGCGAGGAAGTTCATCTGCGTGTGGGGGTGGATGCGGCCCTCGAAGTTGCGGTTGCCGGAGAGCACCGCGCTCACATTGAGGTGGTTCTCGTCCACGGCGGTCGCGACCTGGGGGATGAGCGGGCCGGAGTTTCCGATGCAGGTCGTGCAGCCGTATCCGACGAGGTCGAAGCCGAGCTGGTTGAGGTAGGGGGTGAGCCCGGCCTTGTCGTAGTAGTCGGTCACGACGCGCGAACCAGGGGCGAGGGAGGTCTTGACCCAGGGCTTGGAGCGGAGCCCGAGTTCGACGGCCCGTTTCGCCATGAGTCCCGCGCCGATCATGACCTCCGGGTTCGAGGTGTTCGTGCAGGAGGTGATCGCAGCGATCACGACGTGGCCGTTGTCGACGCTCGTCGAGGTGCCGTCGGGGAACGTCACGGAGACCGGGTCGGAGAGCCAGGGGATCTCCTGCTGCTTCCCGGTGCGGTCGATCGGTGCCGCGCTCTGGCTGACGTCGCCGAGTGCGATCGGATCGCTCGCCGGGAACGACTCTGCGCTCGCCTCGTCGAGGCCGACGAGTTCCTCCGGCGCCTTCGAGCCCTCGGAGAGGATCGCACTGACGACCTTCCTCGCCTTGCGCAGCGGGATGCGGTCCTGTGGCCGCTTCGGGCCCGCGATCGAGGCCTCGATCGTCGAGAGATCGAGCTCGACGGTCCTCGAGTAGACGGCCTCGCGCTCGGGATCGTGCCACAGGCCCTGCTCCTTCGCGTAGGCCTCGACGAGCGCTACCCGCTCCTCGGACCGGCCGGTCAGGCGCAGGTAGCTGAGCGTCTCGGAGTCGATCGGGAAGATCGCGCAGGTCGAGCCGTACTCCGGGCTCATATTGCCGAGGGTCGCACGGTTGGCGAGCGGGATGTTGGCGACGCCGGGGCCGTAGAACTCCACGAACTTGCCGACGACGCCGGTCTGGCGCAGGACCTGGGCGACCGTGAGGACGAGATCGGTCGCGGTCGTCCCCTCCGGCAGCTCGCCCGTGAGCTTGACCCCGACGACGGGCGGCACGAGCATGCTCATCGGCTGTCCGAGCATGGCGGCCTCGGCCTCGATACCGCCGACGCCCCAGCCGAGCACCCCGAGTCCGTTGACCATCGGGGTGTGCGAGTCGGTGCCGACGAGCGTGTCCGGGTAGGCCTGCGTCACGCCGCCGCGTTCGCGCGTGAAGACGACCCTCGACAGGTATTCGAGGTTCACCTGATGGCAGATGCCGGTGTCCGGTGGAACGACGAGGAAGTCGTCGAACGCCTGCTGCGCCCAGCGCAGCAGCTGGTAGCGCTCCTGGTTGCGCTGGAACTCGAGGTCGGCGTTGATCCGGAACGCGCCGGAACTGCCGAACGCGTCTGCGATGACCGAGTGGTCGATCACGAGTTCGGAGGGGATGAGCGGGTTGATCTTCTGCGGGTCGCCGCCGAACGCTGCCATGGCATCCCGCATCGCGACGAGGTCGACGACGCAGGGCACGCCGGTGAAGTCCTGCAGCAGCACGCGGGCCGGAGTGTACTGGATCTCCGCGCCATGCTCGGCGGTCGGATCCCAGTCGCCGACCGCGCGAACCTGGTCGGCCGTGACGAGCGTTCCGTCCTCGTTGCGCAGGAGGTTCTCGAGCAGGACCTTCAGGCTGTACGGCAGTCTTTCAGAGCCCGGCACGGCAGACAGTCGGAAGATCTCGTAATTCTTGCCACCGACTGTCAGGTCGCTTCTGGCACCGAAACTGTTCATCGAAAACCTCCGTTGTTCCGCCGGAGGTGAGCCTCACCATCCGCGGTGATCCTTCCCCCATGCTCCGCTAGTAAGGGGGGGACTGTCAACGCGCGCAGCCGGGGTGCCAGCGAGGAATAGGGTGGGAGGGAGCGGTCTGTCGAAAGTGAGGCCCCCTATGGCGGACAAAACCCGTCCAGTACGACGCAGCAAGCCTTCGATCCCGAAGGCTGATTCTGCTCAGACCCTGCGCGGCTACTACGAGCAGATGGTGCTCGTGCGCGAATTCGAGCTGCGCGCGAGCGAGATGTATGCGCGCGCGAAGATCGGCGGCTATTGCCACCTGAACCTCGGTGAGGAGGCGACCGTCGTCGGACTCATGGCCGCGTTGCAGCCCCGCGACTACCTCTTCACGAGCTACCGCGACCACGGCTACGCCCTCGTGCGCGGCATGGATCCTGGCGCGGTCATGGCCGAGTTGTTCGGCAAGACGACCGGCGTGGTCGGGGGTCGCGGCGGGTCGATGCACATGTTCGACCTGGAGCTTCGGATGCTGGGCGGCTACGGAATCGTGGGCGGCCAGATCCCGCCCGCGACCGGCGCGGCCTTCGCGATCAATTACCGCAGCAAGGCCGGCAAGAGCGCCGAGGCGGTCATGTGCCTGCTCGGCGATGGGACGACCAACATCGGCGCGTTCCACGAGTCGCTCAACCTCGCAGGGCTCTGGAACCTCCCGATCGTCTACGTGATCGTCAACAACCGGCTCGGCATGGGCACGCCGGTCGAGCTCGCCGCGGCGGAGCCGGATCTCTACAAGCGCGGATCCGCCTACCGGATCCCCGGTGTGCGGGTCGACGGCGACGATCCGGTAGCCGTGCGGGATGCGGCCCTCGCCGCGCTCGAGAAGGCGCGTGTCGACCGGCAGCCGAGCATCCTCGAGACGATGAGCTTCCGGCTCAAGGGGCACTCGGTCGTCGACCCCGCCCGATACCGCTCGAAGGAGGACACCGAGGTGGCCCAGGAGAACGATCCGGTTCCCGCATTCCGCAACCGGCTGCTGAAGGCCGGTGTGTTCGATTCCGCAGCTGCTGACGCGATCCACGAGGCGGCGGACAAGACGGTGACCGATGCGGTCGCCTTCGCCGACGCGAGTCCGGACCCCTCGCCCGACGAATTGTTCGATCGCGTGTACGCGACTCCGGTCGCGAACGCGCCGCATGCCTACCCCGGCGAGCCGGTCATGGTGAACGCATGAGCGAGATGACCTACCGGCAAGCGCTCAATGAGACGCTGCGCGCCGAACTCACCCGTGACGAGAACGTGTACCTCATCGGCGAGGAGATCGGCGTTTTCGAGGGCTCGTACAAGATCACGGCCGGCCTCCTGGGGGAGTTCGGCCCGAAACGAGTCGTCGATACCCCGATCTCGGAGGAGGGCTTCGTGGGGACCGCGATCGGCTCGGCCATGCTCGGCCTCCGCCCGGTCGTCGAGATCATGACGATCAACTTCACGCTCATCGCGATCGACCAGATCGTGAACCACGCGGCGAAGATGCACGCCATGTTCGGCGGCCAGGTGAACGTGCCCATGGTCATCCGCACGCCGGGAGGCGGTGGCCAGCAGCTCGCCGCGACCCACTCGCAGAACCTCGAAGTCTGGTACGCGCACATCCCGGGCCTCAAGGTCGTCGCACCGTCGTCGCCCGCGGACGCGAAGGCGCTGCTCACGGCGGCCATCCGCGACGACGACCCCGTGCTGTTCCTCGAGAACCTCGCGCTGTACAACCTCAAGGGGGAGGTGCCGGATGGCGAGCAGGTCGCCGAGATCGGCAAGGCCGCCGTCGTCAAGGAAGGCTCTGACCTCACGGTCGTGAGCTACTCGCGCGGCGTTGTCACGGCACTGGAGGTTGCGAACCAGCTGCAGGCCGAGGGAGTCTCCGTCGAGGTCGTCGACCTGCGCAGCCTGCGACCGCTCGACCGCGAGACAGTGTGCGCCTCAGTGCGCAAGACCAGCCGCGCGGTCGTCTTCGAGGACGACATGCTCAGCTACGGCATCGGCGCGGAGATCTCCGCGACGATCGGCGAGGGGGCGTTCGACTACCTCGACGCCCCGGTACGCCGGGTCGCTGCGGCCGAGGTGCCGCTCCCGTACGCGAAGCCGCTCGAGCTCGCGGCCATGCCGGATGCCGCGGCGCTCACGAGGGTGATCCGCGAGGTGCTCGACGCCACGCGGTTCGAGAAGTAGGAGGCTGCCATGTCTGAGGTTGTGATGCCCCGCCTGTCCGACACGATGGAGGAGGGCGAGCTCTCGAAGTGGCTCAAGAACGTCGGGGACACGGTCGCCAAGGGCGACATCCTTGCCGAGATCGAGACCGACAAGGCCACGATGGACCTCGAGGCGTTCGAAGGCGGCGTGCTCGAGCAGCAGCTGGTTGCGGCTGGGACGGTCGTGCCGATCGGGACACCGGTAGCGATCATCGGCGACGGGACTGGTACCACGGCGACCCGGCCTTCTTCGGTCGAGCCGCCTTCGTCTTCGGTCGAGCCGCCTTCGTCTCCGGTCGAGCCCACTTCGTCTCCTGCCGAGCCTGTCGAGACCCCTGCGGCGGCGCAGGTTTCTTCTCCGGTCGAGTCCTCAATTTCTCCGGTCGAGCCCTCAACTTCTCCGGTCGAGCCCGTCGAGACCCCCGCGAACAACTCGGGCGAACTCCGAACCTCTCCCCTCGCACGCAAGATCGCCAGGGAGCACGGCATCGACCTCGCGAGCCTGACCGGTTCCGGGCCGCAGGGCCGCATCGTCCGCGCGGATGTCGAGGCCGCGATCGCGGCGGTTCCGGCCGCCTCACCGACCACCACGGTGCCGGCCGCTTCTGTGCCGGCCACCACCGTGCCGACCGCGGCGGCAACGTCCGCAGCGGGAGCCTCATCCGGCGACGAGGAGATCCCGGTCAACCGCATCCGCATGGTCGCGGCGAAGCGGCTCACCGAGAGCCAGGCCGTTCCCCACTTCTTCCTCACGAGCGTCGTCGACGTCGAGAAGCTGCTCGCGTTCCGCACCGAGGTCAACGCGAGCCTCGAGTCGCAGGGGATCAAGGCGAGCATCAACGACGTCCTCGTGCGGGCGGTCGCGGTCGCACTGCGGCAGCATCCGGAGGCGAACTCCTCGTGGGGCGGTGACAAGCTGCTGCGCCACGCGCACGTCAACATCGGCATCGCCGTCGCGACGGAGGCCGGGCTGCTCGTCCCGGTCATCCGGGACGCCGACCTCAAGGGCCTCGGCGACATCGCGAAGGAGACCGTCGCGCTCGCCGCGAAGGCCAGGGACGGCAAGCTCAGCATCGACGAGATGACCGGCGGCACCTTCAGCATCTCGAACCTCGGCATGTTCGGCATCGACCAGTTCACTGCCGTCATCAACCCGCCGGAGGCCGCGATCCTCGCGGTCGGTGCGGCCAGCCCGGTGCCGGTGCTGCGCGACGGGGTGCTCGTCGACGTGCCGAAGCTGAAGATCACGCTCACGGTCGACCACCGGGTGATGGATGGCGCGGTCGCCGCGGGCTTCCTGCGCGATCTCGTCGGCATCCTGGAGCAGCCGCTGCGCATCGTGATCTGAACGACCGCGCTTCGGCCGCGTCGAATGTCGGTCGTTCGGACGAATGGCTGCGCCGAGGCGTGGTCACTCGTCCGCACGACCACCACTCGCGGAGAGCGCGCCCAGCGGAGGCTTCCGGTCTCCGGTTAGAATTGCTGCGGCCCCTCGCGTGGCGCCACCCAGGCCAACTCCCCCAGGACGGAAACGTAGCAAGGGTAACCGGGCTCTGGCGGGTGCGCGAGGGGTTCTGACATCTCCGGGCAGGTGCACCCGATACCTTGCTGCGCGTGGCAGACTGCCGCAAGGTGGACAACGTCCGTTGCGTTGGTGCGCTGCCGCGAGGGTTCATAGGATGCGGCACGTAGGCTTGAGGATGTGGCACGCTCGATCTACATCACCTCCGCAGAGGGAAACACCGGCAAGTCGACCGTCGCCCTCGGCGTCCTCGACACCCTGACCCGCTCGATCGAGAAAGTGGGGGTATTCCGGCCGATCGCGCGATCGGCGGTCGAACGCGACTACGTGCTCGAACTGCTGCTGAACCACGACGGGGTCGACCTCGACTACGACCTCTGCGTCGGCGTCAGCTACGAGGACGTCCACAACGACCCGGATGCCGCCCTCGCCACGATCGTCGAACGCTTCAAGGCCGTCGAGGCGCTGTGCGACACGGTGATCGTGCTCGGATCCGACTACACGGATATCGGCAGCCCGACCGAGCTCGGCTACAACGCGCGGATCGCCGCGAACCTCGGCGCGCCGGTCGTGCTCGTGCTCGGCGGCCGCGTGGGCGACCGCGCCGAGGCGCGAACGCCTGACGCCCTGCGGCAGCTCACCGAAGTGTCGATCGGGGAGCTGGACCACGAGCATGCGACGCTGCTCGCCGTCATCGCCAACCGCGTCGATCCGGCACGTCTCGAGGAGGCGGGCGCGGTGATCCGGGGCGCCGCCCCTGGCATTCCGGTATGGACGATCCCTGAGGATCCGGTGCTGGTCGCCCCGACCATGCGGTCCATCATGGAAGCGACCGAGGGAACCCTGCTCAAGGGCGATCCCGAGTTGCTCAGTCGCGAGGCCCTCGGCGTCGTCGTCGCCGCCATGGGCATGAACAACGTGCTGCCGAGACTCATCGAGGGCTCGGTCGTCGTCGTTCCCGGCGACCGCACCGAGGTGCTGCTCGCCGTGCTCATGGCGAACGAGTCCGGAACGTTCCCCTCGGTCGCCGGCATCGTGCTGAACGGCGGCTTCGAGCTGCCGGAGCCGATTGATCGTCTGATCGCCGGGCTCCGGCCGACCCTGCCCATCATCCGCACCGAGCTCGGCAGCTACGACACCGCCGTACGGATCACGCACATCCGCCCGCGCCTCGCCGCCGACTCGCAGCGCAAGCTCGACACCGCGCGCGCCCTGTTCGAGAGCAACGTCGACGCCGACGGGCTGCTCGGGCTGCTCGACGTGAAACGCACCTCGGTCGTCACGCCGCTCATGTTCGAGTATGGCCTGATCGAGAGAGCGCGGGCCGACCGCCGGCACATCGTGCTCCCCGAGGGCGAGGATGACCGCATCCTGCGGGCTGCGGCGACCGTGCTGAGCCGCGGCATCGCCGACCTCACGATCCTGGGCGAGGAGATCGAGGTGCGCTCGCGGGCGATCGGACTCGGGCTCGACATCCAGAGAGCGCAGGTGCTCAGCTCGTTCGACGACGTGCTGCGCGTGAAATTCTCCGAGGAGTACCTGCGGCTGCGCGCGCACAAGGGGATGACCCTGGACCGGTCGCGCGACACCGTCACCGACCCCTCCTACTTCGGCACGCTCATGGTGCAGCTCGGCCTCGCCGACGGCATGGTGTCCGGCGCCGCGCACACCACCGCGCAGACCGTTCGGCCCGCATTCGAGATCATCAAGACCAAGCCGGGCGTCTCGATCGTCTCGAGCGTGTTCCTCATGGCGCTCGCCGACCGGGTTCTCGTGTACGGGGACTGCGCCGTCATTCCCGACCCTACGGCCGACGAGCTCGCCGACATCGCCGTCTCGGCGTCGGAGACCGCGGCCCAGTTCGGCATCGAACCGCGGATCGCGATGCTCTCCTACTCGACCGGTGAGTCGGGGACGGGGGAGGATGTCGACAAGGTGCGCGCGGCGACGGCCCAGGTCCGTCTGCGCCTGCCCGACATCCCGGTCGATGGCCCGATCCAGTACGACGCCGCGGCGGATGTCGCGGTCGCGAAGGCGAAACTGCCGGAATCCGAGGTGGCCGGGCGGGCATCCGTCTTCATCTTCCCGGACCTGAATACTGGCAACAATACCTACAAGGCGGTGCAGCGCAGCGCAGGGGCGGTGGCGATCGGACCCATCATGCAGGGTCTGCGGTTGCCCGTGAACGACCTCTCGCGCGGGGCGAGTGTCCAGGACATCGTGAACACCGTCGCGATCACCGCAATCCAGGCCCAGAGGGCCCGGTCGTGAGTCGCGTCCTCGTCGTCAACAGCGGCTCGTCGTCGCTCAAGTACCAGCTCATCGAGCTCGACGGCGAACGGATGCTGGCGAGCGGGCTCGTTGAGCGCATCGGGGAGGCGCCGCCGCTCCCTGAGGAGATCGCCGCAGGCGATCGTCTCGAAGGGGGCAGCGCGGTGACTTCTGACCCCATTCGAGACGGTCGCTGGCGCTCCCTCCTCAGGGCGAGCCTTCGAGACACGCTTAGCGCTCCTCAGGGAGCGGTGTTCGTCCCAGATCACACCGCGGCGTTCAGGGTCATGCTCGAGGGGCTTCGGGCGCAGGGCGTCGACCTCGACGTACCGCTCGCCGCGATCGGCCACCGCGTTGTGCACGGCGGCGAGAGGTTCAGGGAGCCTACCGTCGTGACCGAGGAGGTCAAGCGGGAGATCGAGGAGCTCTCCGCGCTGGCCCCGCTGCACAACCCGCCGAACCTCGCCGGGATCGAGGCGGCGGAGACGACGTTCCCCGGCATCCCGCAGGTCGCCGTGTTCGACACGGCATTCCACCAGAGCCTGTCTCCCGCTGCCTTCACCTACGCGATCGACGCTGACCTCGCGAAGGCGAACCACGTCCGCCGGTACGGCTTCCACGGCACCTCGTTCGAGTATGTCGCAGGAGAGACCGCCCGCTTCCTTGGCCGTCCGCTCGAGGAGCTGAGAATCATCGTGCTGCACATCGGCAACGGCGCCTCTGCCTGCGCCGTCTCGGGGGGCCGCTCCGTCGAGACCTCGATGGGCTTGACCCCGCTCGAGGGACTCATGATGGGAACACGCGGAGGCGACATCGACCCCGGCGTGCTCATCCACCTGCAACGCGCGGGCGGGCTTTCCGCGGATGCGCTGGATGACCTCCTCAACCACGGGAGCGGGCTGCTCGGGCTCGGCGGGCACGGAGACATCCGCGATGTGCAGAAAGCCGCGGAGGAGGGCGATGAGCGTGCCGGTCTCGCGTTCGAGGTGTACCTGCATCGCATCCGGCACTACGTCGGCGCCTACCTCGCCCAGCTCGGCGGGGCCGACGCGATCGTCTTCACGGCCGGCGTCGGCGAGAACAACGCCGCGGTGCGTTCGGGGGCGCTGGCAGGGCTGAACGGCCTCGGCATCCTGGTCGACGCGAAGCGCAATGCGCTGGCCTCACGGGAGGCTCGGCGGATCTCACCAGACGCCTCGCCCGTTGCGGTCCTCGTGATCCCCACGAACGAGGAGCTCGAGATCGCGCGGCAAACCGTCGCCGCGATCGGAGCGGGACCTAGCGGGGGAGAACCGCAGCGGGTGGTCAGCGGCGCCAAGTAGCATTGGGTGGTGGTCACCGCCCTGTATCGCCGCTACCGGCCAGAGACATTCGCCGAACTGATCGGCCAGTCCCAGGTGACCGAGCCGCTCATGACGGCCCTGCGCACGAATCGGGTCAACCACGCCTACCTCTTCAGCGGGCCTCGCGGATGCGGAAAGACGACGAGCGCGCGCATCCTGGCCCGCTGCCTCAACTGTGTCGAGGGCCCGACCGACACCCCCTGCGGAAAGTGCCCGAGCTGCATCGAACTGTCGCGCGATGGCGGTGGATCGCTGGATGTCGTGGAGATCGACGCCGCGAGCCACAACGGCGTCGACGACGCGCGCGACCTGCGCGAGCGCGCCGTGTTCGCCCCCGCGCGCGACCGGTACAAGATCTTCATCCTCGACGAAGCTCACATGGTCACACCGCAGGGCTTCAACGCGCTGCTCAAGATCGTCGAGGAGCCGCCGGAGCACGTCAAGTTCATCTTCGCGACGACCGAGCCGGAGAAGGTCATCGGCACGATCCGCTCCCGCACCCACCACTATCCGTTCCGGCTCGTCCCGCCCGCGCAGATGCTCGAGTACGTGCAGAGCCTGTGCGAGAGCGAGAAGGTGACCGTCGCGCCCGGCGTCCTCCCGCTCGTCGTGCGCGCAGGCGGTGGCTCGGTCCGCGACACCCTCTCGCTGCTCGACCAGCTCATCGCCGGGTCAGAGGGCAACAACGTCGAGTACGAGCGCGCCGTCGCGCTCCTCGGCTACACGCACGCCGCGCTCCTCGGCGAGGTCATCGACGCGATCGGATCGCGGGATGCCGCCGCCGCGTTCTCGGGAGTCGACCGCGTCATCCAGACCGGCCAGGACCCCAGGCGCTTCGTCGAGGACCTGCTCGAACGCCTGCGCGACCTCATCGTCGTCGCGGCAACCGGAGGGGGAGCGGCTGCGGTGCTGCGCGGCATCCCGCAGTCCGAGCTGGACCAGATGGCCCAGCAGGCCGCACACTTCGGCGAGGCGGAGCTCAGCCGGGCCGCGGATGTCGTGAACGACGCGCTCACCGAGATGACCGGGGCGACGTCCCCGCGACTGCACCTCGAACTCATGGTGGCGCGTGTGCTCGTGTCTGCGACCGACGTCTCGGAGCGC
This sequence comes from Terrimesophilobacter sp., assembly GCA_036565765.1. Lineage (GTDB taxonomy): Bacteria > Actinomycetota > Actinomycetes > Actinomycetales > Microbacteriaceae > Terrimesophilobacter. Next base: position 4,179 of record DATCXP010000133.1, on the reverse strand, counting down.
GGGACGCTCGCGCGGGTGGAGCGGCTGGAGCGCCGGGTCGGCGTGGAGGGTGCGCCCGCCTCCTCTCGGGTCGAGCCTGTCGAGACCGCGCCTTCTTCTCGGGTCGAGCCCCCGACAGCCGGGACGGCTGTCGGCGCTGGCGTCGCCGGCGAAGGCGAGAAATCGCCTTCGCCCTATGGCTCCAGCGCGCACACCCGGGCTTCCACACCGCCGCCCGACGACTCGGTGTCTGCAACGGTTCCGAGCGTTTCGAGTGAACCGCTCCCTGAGGCGCCGCGCAGCGGCGGTCTCGAAGGGAGCCCCGAGAAGACTGAGGTCGTGCCGGGGTTCCCGACGGCCGAGACGGCCGTCGGCGCTGGCGTCGCCAGCGAAGGCGAGAAATCGACTTCGCCCTATGGCTCCAGCGCGCCCGTCACCCTCCAGCAGGTGAAGGACTCCTGGCCCGAGATCCTCGAAGTCGTCGCGAAGGCGAACCGCTCCGCCTGGACCGTGATCTTCACAGCGCAGCCGAAGGAGTTGCGCAACGGGAACGTGCTCGTGCTGTCCTTCCCCAGCCAGAAGGACGTCGAGGGGCTCAAACAGACCTCCGCCCCCGGCCAGGGCGTCGGCGACATCCTCAAGCAGGCGGTGCTCGACGTGCTCGGCATCAAGCCGGCGCTGCTCGCGAGCGTTGAGGCACCCCGCGCGAAAGATCCGAGAGTCGATGGCGTCGAGGCGCCGGAACCCACGGAGCCCGACGTCGAACCGGTGCCTCCGACCGACGCGGAGGGTTGGGCGGTCGCCACCATCCCGGATGCTGCCCCTCCCGTTGCTCAGGCGCGACCGGCCTCGGCAAAGCGGCCCGCGGCCACAGCCGAAGCGACGGCGCCGAGGTCGAAGCCGACGAACAACCCCGAGGCGTCAGAGACGTCAGGTACCCCGGAGACGCCCGTGACGTCCAGGGCGTCGGCTTCGAAGGCAGCACCGGCTGGCAAGCAGCGCTACGGCGAGTCGGTCGTGCGCGAGATTCTGGGCGCGAACTTCATCGAAGAGCAGACCGTTGCGCCGCGGGTCGCGCCGACGAGAGAGGCGTAGCCCGTGTACGAGGGAATCGTGCAGGAGCTCATCGATGAGCTCGGAAGGCTTCCCGGCATCGGACCGAAGTCGGCACAGCGCATCGCGTTCCACATCCTCCAGACCGAGTCGTTCGACGTGTCCAGGCTCGCCGCCGTGCTCGTCGAGGTGCGCGAGAAGGTGCGGTTCTGCGAGGTGTGCGGGAACGTCACGGAGCAGGAGCGCTGCACGATCTGCCGTGACCCGCGCCGCTCCGCCGCGACCATCTGCGTCGTCGAGGAGGCGAAGGATGTCGCCGCGATCGAGCGCACCCGCGAATTCAAGGGCCTCTACCACGTGCTCGGAGGTGCGATCAGTCCCATCGACGGGATCGGTCCGGACGACCTGCGCATCCGGCAGCTCATGACGAGGCTGGCTGATGGCACCGTCACAGAGGTCATCATCGCCACCGACCCGAACCTCGAGGGCGAGGCGACCGCGAGCTACCTCAGCCGCCTGCTCGTCCAGCCGAACCTGCGCGTCACGAGGCTCGCCTCGGGGCTCCCGGTTGGCGGAGACCTCGAATATGCCGACGAGGTCACGCTCGGGCGCGCCTTCGAGGGGCGCCGTGCGGTGCAGCACTGAGTCTTAACACAGCACTGGGCCGGGTAGAATTCAGTATTCCACCCCTTGAACGTCCCGGGAGACCCATGAGCCTGATCGTGCAGAAGTACGGTGGTTCATCCGTCGCCGATGCCGAAAGCATCAAGAGGGTCGCCAAGCGCATCGTCGAGACGCGCAAGGCGGGCAACGAGGTCGTCGTTGTCGTTTCTGCCATGGGCGACACGACGGATGAACTCGTCGATCTCGCGAGCCAGGTCGCTCCTCTGCCGTCCGGCCGGGAGCTCGACATGCTGCTCACGGCGGGCGAGCGCATCTCCATGGCACTGCTGGCCATGGCGATCAAGGCGATGGGTTTCGAGGCGCGCTCCTACACGGGCAGCCAGGCCGGCATGGCCACGGATAACCGTCACGGCAGCGCGCGCATCGTCGAGGTGAACCCGACCCGCATCCGTGAGGCGATCGACGCGGGCGCGATAGCGATCGTGGCAGGCTTCCAGGGGTTCAACCGCGGGACGGGCGATATCACGACCCTCGGCCGCGGCGGCTCCGACACGACCGCGGTCGCACTCGCGGCGGCGCTCGGCGCGGAGGTGTGCGAGATCTACACCGATGTCGACGGAGTGTTCACTGCGGATCCGCGCGTCGTTCCGACCGCGCGCAAGCTCGCGAAGGTGACGAGCGAGGAGATGCTGGAGCTCGCGGCGGCCGGCGCGAAGGTGCTCTATATTCGTGCGGTGGAATATGCCAGACGGCATGGGGTAACGATTCACGTCCGTTCGTCGTTCAATAACAACAACGGGACGCTGGTAGTGAATTCGAGGGACGGAGAGAGCGTGGAAGAGGCAATGATCGCGGGAATCGCGGTCGATCTCGGGGAGGCGAAGATCACTGTGGTCGGCGTGCCCGATGTCCCCGGCAAGGCGGCGCAGATCTTCACGATCGTCGCGACGACAGAGGCGAACATCGACATGATCGTCCAGAACGTCTCTGCGGCGGAGACCGGCCTCACCGATATCTCGTTCACCCTGCCGATGCCGGATGGTGCGAGGGTCATGCAGACCCTTCTGGCCGAGCAGAAGCGCATCGGGTTCGACAGCCTGCAATACGACGACCAGATCGCCAAGCTCGCCCTCGTCGGGGCCGGAATGCGCACGAGCTCCGGCATCTCGGCGAAGCTGTTCACGGCGCTGTTCGAGGCGGGCGTGAACATCGAGATGATCTCGACGAGCGAGATCCGCATCTCGGTCGTCACGCGGGCCGACACGATCAACGAAGCGGTGCGCGCCGTGCACACCGCGTTCGAGCTGGATGGCGACGAGCTCGCCATCGTTCACGCTGGGACCGGCCGATGACCGCCGGCATCAACATCGGCGTCGTCGGCGCGACCGGCCAGGTCGGCACCGTCGTACGGCGGCTGCTGGACGAGCGCGACTTCCCGGTCGCGAGCATCCGGTACTTCGCCTCGGCGAGGTCCGCGGGAACCACCCTGCCCTGGAAGTCCCAGCAGATCGTGGTCGAGGATGCTGCGACGGCGGATCCGACCGGGCTCGACATCGCGATCTTCTCGGCCGGGTCGACAACATCGAAGGCTCAGGCGCCACGGTTCGCGGCGGCCGGCGTCACGGTCATCGACAACTCATCCGGCTTCCGGATGGATCCCGACGTCCCGCTCGTCGTGAGCGAGGTCAATCCTCAGGCGATCGCTGGCGCGCACAAGGGCATCATCGCGAACCCCAACTGCACGACGATGGCCGCAATGCCGATCCTGAAGGTCCTCCACGCCGAGGCCGGACTCGAGCGTCTCGTGGTGAGCACCTACCAGGCCGTTTCCGGGGCAGGGCTCGTGGGGGGCGATGAGCTGCTCGCGCAGGCGAAGGCGGCCATCGAGCAGGACACCATCGGTCTCGTCCAGGACGGCGCTGCCGTCGAGTTCCCCGCGGCATCCGTTTTCCCGAAGACGATCGCGTTCGATGTCGTCCCGCTCGCGGGCTCCATCGTCGACGACGGGCTCGGCGAGACCGACGAGGAGAAGAAGCTGCGCAACGAGAGTCGCAAGATTCTCGAACTGCCGGAGCTGCTCGTGAGCGGCACCTGTGTTCGCGTTCCGGTGTTCACCGGCCACTCGCTCTCGATCAATGCCGAGTTCTCCCGTCCGCTCAGCCCGGAGCGGGCCAAGGAACTGCTGAGGGATGCCCCCGGCGTGCAGCTCTCCGAGGTGCCGACCCCTCTCGAGGCGGCGGGCACCGATCCGAGCTACGTCGGCCGCATCCGTCAGGACGAGGGCGTACCGAACGGCCGTGGCCTCGCGTTATTCATCAGCAACGACAACCTGCGCAAGGGGGCTGCCCTGAACGCGGTGCAGATCGCGGAGCTGGTGGCACGGCGGCTCACATCCGCTCTGACGTAGTCGGAGGAACCTCGCACGGGATGTTCGCGATCGGAGGAGCTTCGGTGTCCGCGCAGGATCGGAGGAAGAATCTCCCGATGAGCGTAGTCGGAGGAACAATCCGGCCCGTGTGAGGC
>DATCXP010000124.1:0-13141 GCA_036565765.1 Terrimesophilobacter sp. | reverse complement strand
GCATGGAGAACCTCACAGCCACCCTCGACGCATCGACCGGCGCGCTCGCCGGCGTGTTCGCGTTCGAGGATGCCCGGAGGCTTTCCGACGAGGCGTTGCTGCAGACCACCGGTGCCCTGGAGCGATTGGGCCGGTGGGTGTCCTCCCGGCAGGTGTCCGTCGCAGCCGAGATCGATGACCGGTCCCGCCGAGAACTGGGAGCGGAAGGGTTAGCGGCGAAGAAGGGCTGCCGCAGCACCTCGGAGCTGCTGGAGCGCGTCACCCTCGCCTCGAGCGAGACGATCGCCCGGCGGCTGAAGGTCGGCCGGGCCGCCCGATCTCGGGTCTCGATGCTGGGGGAGCAACTCCCGGCCGAGTTCCCCAGCGTGGCCGCGGCACTGGAGACCGGTGACCTCGGCTTCGATAGCGCGCACATGATCGTCCGAGGGCTGGCGGCAGTGGAAGCCGTCGTCGGAGTCGAGGCGGTGCAAGCGGCCGAGTACGAACTGGTGGCCGCGGCGACCGGTGCCGGTCCGGACGCCCCAGTACCCTGCACGGCAGAGGAGACTCGGGTGCAGACCGAGGTGTGGAAGGTCCGGCTGGATCAAGACGGACGCCTGCCCATCGAAGAGCGGGCCTTGCGGATGCGGTCCTTCCGTCTGGGACGGGAACAGGAGGGGCTGATCCCGGTACGCGGCGGATTGCTGCCGGATGTGGCGGCGAAGTTCCTCACCCTGGTCGACGCCTATACCTCTCCGCGCACCGCCCCGGCCTTCCTGAGCGAGGAGGAGCTGATGGCTCACGATCTGGAGCACGACCCGCGCTCCCGCGACCAGCAACAGCACGACATCTTCGCCGGAGTCCTGGATGTGGCCGCCCGCAGTGCGGAAACTCCCGCCCTGGGCGGAGCCGCCCCGGTCGTCATGGTCAGCGTCCGTGAAGCCGACCTCGACGCCGGCCGTGGCGTCGGCTTCCTCGACCGGGTCGAAACTCCGGTGTCGATGCGCACCGTCAAGCAGTACACCTGCAACGGCGGCACGCAGAGAGTCGTCCTCGACGCCGACGGCCGCATCATCGAACTCGGCTCATCCCAACGGTGTTTCACCCCGCAGCAACGTCGGGCGATCGCCCTCCGTGACGGCGAATGCAGTATCCCGGGCTGTCACATCCCGGCGTCGTGGTGCGAAATCCACCACGTCCACCCGGCCGAGAACAACGGACCGACTCATACTGATAACGGTCTGCTTCTGTGCTGGTTCCATCACCGAACCCTGGAGACTTCCGGATGGCAGTTCCGGATGACCCGCGGCGTCCCCGAAGTCAAGGCACCACCCTGGCTCGACGGAACCGGCCAATGGCGACCCACCGCGGGATCCCGCACCCGAAGACTCGATGCCGCGGAGAAAGTGCCACTCCCCATCCCCATCTGAGTGACCTCATGCGGCGAAGATCTGGGTTAGCCATGCCGGGGCCGCTGCGGTCGGGTACCGACCCCGGCATGGGGTCCTTGCTTCTCGAAAGAGGCAAGTTGGACAGTTCAGCAGCTGCCCCCGACATTCGGCCCCATCGTGTGCCATTTCGCTGCACCAGCTCAGCCCCGGCCGCAATGCTAAACTCTCAAGGTTGCCGTCCAACGGCCGCGGACCAAGAGAGCCGGCACAGAAGGTGACCGGCACCGCGCAACGAGTGAAAGGGGCCATCTATGCCATTAGCACCAGATGCCAAGAAAGCGATCATCGACGAGTACGCCACTCACCCAGGTGACACGGGAAGCCCCGAAGTGCAGGTCGCAATGCTGACCGCACGCATCAAGGACCTCACCGAGCACCTCAAGTCGCACAAGCACGACCACCACTCACGTCGTGGTCTGCTTCTGCTGGTCGGTCAGCGTCGTCGACTGCTCGGCTACCTCTCGGACATCGACATCGAGCGTTACCGCTCGCTGATCGAGCGACTGGGGCTGCGCCGCTAGCGCGCTGGAGCTTAGAGGATCGCGTCAGCGATCCTGCGACGCCAGCGCCGAGTGAGCCTGCGAACGAGGATCTGTCGTTCGCGGAGAGCTTGAAGACTTGGCGAACGGGCCGTCATCCATAACCGGATGGCGGCCCGTTTTCACGTTGCAGGCTAGCCTCGAACAGTGCAGATCACCGTTCGCGTCAAACCGGGCAGCCGCAAAGGGCCTCTCGTCGAAGCGGATGGCGACGCGCTCACGGTGTACGTCCAGCAGCGCGCCGTCGACGGCCAGGCCAATACCGGAGTCATCGCCCTCCTCGCCCAGCACTTCGATGTTCCCAGGAGCCATGTCGAGATCATCCGGGGTCACACGTCTCGCACGAAGGTCGTTCGCATCGAGGGCTCCGACCGGCCCATGGAGACCCCAGGAGCCAATAGGGTCGAGAGATGAACAGAACCCGCGCCGCCACCCCGGTGGACGCCGCGTGAGGCGCCGCACCGGCCCGCTCGGGCGTGTCAACCTATTTCGGCTCGGCATCACGGTCGCGATCGTCGTCACGGCGGTCCTCGCCTTTACGCTGCAGGCCGGCGCCTTCCGATGGCTGTTCCGGGGTGCGCTCGTCGTGGGCGCCATCCTGCTGTTCGGCAGCTACCTGTGGCAGTGGTGGATGAAGCGGGGCAGACGCACGTCGAGCTAGCCGGCTTGCTACCTGTTCGAACGGCGCGCTAATCCGCGCCGAAGCACAAAGATCACGAGACCGAGCGCGAGCAACCCGCCACCGACGGGGAACAGCCATCCGCTGGTCGCGCCCGTGTCGGCGAGTGCCGGATCGGCCGCCGGAACCGGAACTGCGCCGAGATACTCGACCGAGACGGAGCCCTGACCGATGCCGATCGACCAGCGCTGCCCGCTGTCGACGAACTCACCACTCGTGAGGGTTGCGCCGGTCCGCGAGAGCAGCTGGCCGGTGACCGTACCGATCTGAGACGACACGAGCGTCAGTACGGTGCCGACGGGCGGCGCCGTCGCGACGTTGAGGTGCAGAGTCGCCCCGTTCAGCACAGCGTCCTTGTAGATATCGAGGCTGTCGCTCGCCGTTCCGTCGACATCGAACTCGAGAGTGCCGCCGGCGTTCGCGGTGAACGGCTCCCAGGTGTGGATGGTGGACACATCGCCGGGCGCGGTCCCCGGCGCGATCGTCCCCGCATCGAGAGTGAGGGCGCGCACGACACCGAGCAGTGGGTCGCCGGCGTTCCCACCGGTGAGGGTGCCGCCGTTCACCCGGAAGTCGGTTCCCGCGAGCATTCCGGTCACCCGCGTGGTGCCCTGATTCGCCTGGAGGCCACCGCCGATCGCCCCGCCACCCCCCGAGAGGATCAGAGTGCCCGTCCCGGTCTTCACGACGGAGCCTGCGCCGCCGTTCCCGTCAAGCCGGGTCGCGAACTCGGTCGTACCAGACCCGTCGATCGTGAGCGTCCCGCTCAGCACGTTCACAGTGCCCTGATTGACGAGTGTCGAGCCGCCCGCCGCACTCCAGGTCTGGTCCACAGCGATGTCGACATCGAGGTTCGTCGTCGCGCTCTGGGTTGCAGTGATCCCTCCTGCGCCGAGAAGAATCTTGTCCCCGTCCACCAGGAATCCCGCAGCCGAGAATGTCATCCCAGCAACACCGAACGGACTCGGCCCGAGGTCGTTGTGAGCATGGGTGCCCGCGGAGAAGGTCAGGAGGTCGTCGGCACCGATCGCCGTTCCACCCCAGTTGGCGGCGGTCGACCATTCCTGGTTGCCTCCTCCACCTGCCGTCCAGGTCTGGGTGGCACCGGCCGCGAAGGCCGGTCCCGCCGTGGCGAGGACGGCGACGGCGCCGATCGTGATCGCGAGGGAGAGTCGGGTATGCAAGGGCGTCTCCTTGTCGTAGAGGGTTGATCGAGGGTAGCGGATGCATTCCCTCAGCGGAATAGTCGAGTGAAAGATATCTTGTGCAGGAGTGTCCTGCCGTGACGACGGCCGGGCGGAATAAGCCCGTGCGACGAGGGGTTCTCAGTGGTGTGACCTCACGGCTGAAGCTCTCTGTACTCGACCTCGTCCCCGTCCGCAGCAACCAGTCGTCGAGCGACGCGATCGCGGCATCCATCGCCCTCGCGAAGCGGGCGGACGAACTCGGCTTCGAGCGCTTCTGGGTCGCGGAGCACCACAACATGCCGGCCGTCGCCGCCACGAATCCACCCGTGCTGATCGGTGTGATCGCGGCGAACACCAGCCGGATCAAGGTCGGTTCGGGCGGCGTCATGCTTCCGAACCACTCGCCGCTCGTGATCGCCGAGCAGTTCGCGGCGCTCGAAGCCGCGTTCCCTGGCCGCATCGACCTCGGGATCGGCCGGGCACCGGGCAGCGACCCGGTCATCACCGCGCTGCTGCGCTCCAGCGGGGCGACGAGCGACGTGGACGCGTTCCCGAGCAACGTGCGGGACATCGGCATGCTCCTGAACCCGGATGGCGCAACGCTGCGCCTGGGCGGGGGTCGCGCTCAGGGCTCCCAGGACTACATGGTGAAGGCGACGCCGCACGCGGATTCGAGCCCGGAAGTCTGGCTTCTCGGCTCGAGCGACTACTCCGCGCGGCTCGCCGCCCAGCTCGGCCTCCGCTACGTGTTCGCCCACCACTTCTCCGGCGAGGGAACCGCGCAGGCGCTCGAACTGTATCGCAGTGGCTTCGCGGCGAGCGAGGCGCTCACCCGGCCACGCACCTTCCTGACCGTGAACGCGGTAGTTGCCGACTCGGCCGAGGAGGCCCAGGCCCTTGCCCAGCCCCAGCTCCAGCAGATGGCCCGCCTGCGCAGCGGACTGTCGCTCGGGCCGCAGCTGACCGTCGAAGAGGCAGAGGTCGCCGAGGTCACGCCGGCGATGCAGGAACTCATGGACCGGATGTCGGAGCGCTGGGTCATCGACGCGCCCGGTCCGGCGGCCTCCCGCATCCGCGCACTCGCGGACCAGTTCGGCGTCGATGAGATCATGGTCTCGCCCGGCGCATCGGCACACTCCGGCGCGGATCGCAGGGCCGCGCCCGGTCGCGTGCGCACGCTCGAGCTTCTGGCGGCAGAACTCGCCTGATCCGGGAATACATCCGAGAGCACGTCCGTTGACTAGGATATACATGCAAACGCATTGAAAGGCTGAGCTTCTATGACCGTCCAATTCGGAATCTTCACCGTGGGTGATGTGACGACCGACCCGACCAATGGCACAACGCCGACCGAGCACGAGCGCATCAAGAACATGATCGCGATCGCCCTCAAGGCCGAGGAGGTCGGGCTCGACGTCTTCGCAACCGGCGAGCACCACAACCCGCCATTCGTCCCGAGCTCACCGACGACGATGCTCGGCTACATCGCGGCGAAGACTTCGACCCTGCTGCTGTCGACCAGCACGACCCTCATCACCACGAACGATCCGGTCAAGATCGCCGAGGACTTCGCAATGCTGCAGCACATCGCCGATGGCCGCGTCGATGTGATGCTTGGCCGCGGCAACACCGGCCCGGTCTACCCGTGGTTCGGCAAGGACATCCGCCAGGGTATTCCCCTTGCGGTGGAGAACTACGCCCTGCTGCACCGCCTGTGGCACGAGGATGTCGTTGACTGGTCCGGCATGTTCCGCACCCCCCTCCAAGGGTTCACCTCGACACCCCGCCCGCTGGACGGCGTCGCGCCCTTCGTCTGGCACGGCAGCATCCGCTCGCCCGAGATCGCCGAGCAGGCCGCCTTCTACGGCGACGGGTTCTTCGCGAACAACATCTTCTGGCCCCGTGAGCACTACATGCAGCTCATCAACCTGTACCGCCAGCGCTTCGAGCACTACGGTCACGGCAGTGCGGATCAGGCCATCGTCGGCCTGGGCGGCCAGGCGTTCATGCGTACGAAATCGCAGGACGCGGTGAACGAGTTCCGTCCCTACTTCGACAACGCCCCGGTGTACGGTCACGGCCCGTCGCTCGAGGACTTCACCGCCCAGACGCCGCTCACGGTCGGCAGCCCGCAGCAGGTCATCGACCGCTACGCGAGCATGCGCGAGAGCTTCGGCGACTACCAGCGGCAGCTGTTCCTGATGGACCACGCCGGCCTGCCGCTCAAGACCGTGCTCGAGCAGCTCGACATTCTCGGCGGTGAGGTCGTTCCCGTGCTCCGCGCCGAGTTCGCCAAGAACCGCCCTGCGCAGGTTCCGGATGGTCCGACCCATGCCTCGCTCGTCGCCGCAGCCGCGACGGACGCCGCAGAGCCCTCGCCCGCGACGGCAGGGGTGGTGAAGTAGATGACCGAGCGCAGAATCGCCGTCATCTCGGCCGGTCTCAGCCAGCCGTCGTCGACGCGGATGCTCGCCGACCGCCTCGCCGACGCGACCGCGCGGGAGCTGCAGGGGAAGGGCATCCACGCGACGATCGACACTGTCGAGTTGCGTGACCATGCGCGCGATGTGACGAACAACATGCTCGCCGGCTTTCCGAGCCCTGCGCTCGCCGAGGTCATCGAGCGCGTCACGGGAGCCGATGGGCTCGTGGCGGTGAGCCCGATCTTCGCGGCGAGCTACAGCGGGCTGTTCAAGTCGTTCTTCGACATCCTCGACCCGGAGTCGCTCGCCGAGATGCCGGTCGTCATCGGCGCGACCGGCGGGACGCCGCGGCACTCGCTCGCCCTCGATTACGCCCTGCGGCCGCTCTTCGCCTATCTGAGGGCGGATGTCATTCCCACGGCCGTCTACGCGTCCTCTGCCGACTGGGGGAGCACGGGGGAGGAGGGAACGCTCGCTTCGCTCCCGGAGCGTATCGAGCGCGCCGGAGTCCAGTTCGCCCGTGCCGTGGTGGCCTCGGACCGCTCGAGCCGGATGCAGGACCCCTTCGCGCTCGATCCGAGCTTCAACCCGACGGGCGGTTTCACGGCCAGCTGAGCGACCCGCTCGGGTTACAGCGCCTTGACGGCGGCGAGCACCTTGCTCAGGGAGTCCTTCGCGTCACCGAACAGCAGCTCGGTCTTCGGATCGTAGAGCAGCTCGTTCTCGATTCCCGCGAAACCGGGGCGCATCGATCGCTTGAGGAACACGACCTGGTTCGCCTGTCCGACCTCGAGGATCGGCATGCCGTAAATGGGGGAGCCCGGGGTGGTTTTCGCGGCAGGGTTCACGACATCGTTCGCGCCGACCACGAGCACGACGTCGGTGTTCCGGAACTCCGGGTTCACCTCGTCGAGCTCCTTGAGCGACTCGTACGGCACATTCGCCTCCGCGAGCAGCACGTTCATGTGGCCGGGCATCCGGCCGGCGACCGGGTGGATGCCGAACACGACCTCGACGCCGCGCTCGCCGAGAGCCGTTGCGAGCTCGGCGATCGTGTGCTGGCCCTGCGCGACCGCGAGGCCGTAGCCGGGGACGATCACCACGTGCTGTGCGTAGCCGAGCTGCACCGCGACATCCTCCGCCGTGCTGGTGCGCACCGGACGGTCGCTCACGGTGGTCGAACCGGCGGTGGAGCCGCCCTTGAACGCCCCGAACAGAATGCCGGTCACCCCGCGGCCCATGGCCGCGGCCATCGCCTGGGTCAGGATCGTTCCACTCGCGCCGACGAGCGTCCCTGCCACCAGGAGCAGCACGTTGCCGAGCACGATTCCGCTCGCGCCGACGGCGATGCCGGTGAACGCATTGAGCAGGGAGATCACGATCGGGACATCCGCGCCGCCGACCGGCAGGACCAGAAGCACGCCGACCGCGAGCCCGAGCACGAGCAGTGCGACCGCCCAGACCCAGGAACCGGTCACCACGACGAGCACGGCAACCGCAATCGAGGCGAGCACGGCGGCCGACATGAGCCAGCGCAATCCTGGGAACAGGATCGGCCGGGTGGTCATGAGTTCCTGCAGCTTGAGAACGGTGATCGCCGAGCCGGAGAACGACACGGCGCCGACGAGCATCGTGAACACGATGGCGATGCGGATCCAGGTGTCCTCGTTGTGACCGAGCTCCAGTACGGCGACGAGAGCGGCGGCGGCGCCACCGACACCGTTGAAACCGCCAACGAGCTGCGGCATCTGGGTCATCTGCACCTTGCGTGCGATCGGGACGGCGATCGCCGAGCCCACCGCGATGGCGGCAAGGATGAGGGGGATGTTCTCGAGCTTCATCGAGAAGAACACCGTGAGGATGGCGATCAGCGCACCTGCGGAACCGATGAGGTTCCCGCGGCGGGCGTGCCGAGGCGATGACAGCCCCTTGAGCGCCAGGATGAAGCAGACGGCGGCGACGAGGTAGAGGAGCGCTGTCCACTCCGCGGACAGGATGCTCACTGGACGTCACCCTTCGTTGCGGCGGTATCGGCGGGCGCCTTGGCTGGTCGCCTGCCGCGGAACATCTCCAGCATCCGGTCGGTGACGACGAAGCCGCCGACCACATTGGCAGTTGCGAGCAGGACGGCAACGAGCGCCACCGTGAGCAGCCACGGGTCGCTGGTCTGCCCGGCGACGATGATCGCGCCGATCAGGATGATGCCGTGGATCGCGTTCGCACCGGACATCAGCGGGGTGTGCAGCTTGCTCGTGACCTTCGAGACCACCTCGAAGCCGACGAAGACCGCGAGCACCACGACGGTCAGAAGGGTTACCGGGTCCATCACTTGCCCGCTCCCAACAACTGCGCAGTCGGCTCGTGCACGATGGCTCCTTCTTTCGTGAGACACGCCCCGGCGATGACCTCGTCGGAGAAGTCGGGGGAGACCGTTCCCTCTGCGGTCATGAGCGCGAGCAGGTTCGCGACGTTCTTCGCATAGAGGCGAGAGGCGTCGGAAGGAATCGCGGACGCTGCGTCCTGCAGTCCGACGAGCGTGACGACGCCGCCGTCGACCGTCACCTCGGTGTCCTTCCCGGCCACGACGCCTTCGACATTCCCGCCGGATTCCGCGGCCAGGTCGATGACGACGGATCCCGCGCGCATTCCAGCCACCATCTCCTTCGTCACGAGCAGTGGCGCGGCGCGGCCGGGGATCGCCGCCGTCGTGATGAGGATGTCGCTCGCGGCGACGTGCGGCGCAAGCAGTTCCCGCTGACGCTTCGCTCGGTCCTCGGCGAGTTCACGGGCGTATCCGCCGGTGCCCTCCGCCGCAGCATCGAGGTCGAGGTTGATGAACGTTCCGCCCATCGACCTGACCTCGTCGGCGGACGCCGCGCGGATGTCGTTGGCCGACACGCGCGCCCCGAGCCGTTTCGCGGTGCCGATGGCCTGCAGCCCGGCAACGCCGGCCCCGAGCACGAGCACCTTTGCGGGCGGGATAGTGCCGGCCGCGGTCATGTAGAGCGGGAAGAACCGGGGGTATCGCGTGGCCGCCTCGAGAACGGCGCGGTAGCCGGAGACAAGAGCCTGCGAGCTGAGCGCGTCCATGGACTGAGCCCGCGAGATGCGGGGGACGAGCTCGAGGGCGAATGAGGTGACCCCGGCCTTCGCGAGTGCGGAAACGGTCGGCAGCTCAGAGGCAGGAGAGGCGAAGCCGATCGTGACGGCGCCCTTCTTCAGCGCCTTGGCGGTCTCCGTCGAGAGCGGATTCACGTGGAGCAGGACGTCGAGGGCCTTCAACGGAAGCTCCTTGACGGTCTTGGCTCCGGCATCCGCGTAGGCCGAGTCCGCGTAGCCGGAGGCGACACCCGCACCGGCCTCCATGGAGACCTCGAGGCCGAGGGCCGTGAGCTGCTGCACCGTTTCGGGGGTCGCGGCGACGCGACGTTCGCCTGCGCGCCTCTCTCGTAAGACACCAACGCGCACGGGCAACTTCCTTTCGGGTCATTCCTAGCGTATCGACTGCACGAGCGTATCGAATGCACGTGGAATGCTCGACATGGATGGCGGGTTGTCATGTTCGACGCGAGAGCCGCGCACTGCGAAGGGACGACATGACCGCGTACGGGCACGAACTGAAATTCGGGACGTTCATCACGCCGACCTCCGCGAACCCGCACAGGGTGGTCGAACTTGCCGAACTCAGCGACCGACTCGGCTTCGACCTGATCACCTTCCAGGACCACCCCTACCAGCCCGCGCTCCTCGACGCCTGGAGCCTTCTCGCCTACGTCGCGGGCAGGACGAAGCGCGCTCATCTGAGCGCGAACGTCACGAACCTCCCGCTGCGCCAGCCCGTGGTGATCGCCCGCAGCTCCGTGACCATCGACCAACTGAGTGATGGCCGTTTCGAACTGGGTCTCGGCGCAGGAGGGTTCTGGGATGCGATCGAGGCCGTCGGCGGGCGGAGGCTCTCTCCTGGCCAGGCCGTCGATGCGCTCGAGGAGGCGATCCGGGTGATCCGCGCGATCTGGGCGGTGGGCGAGCCGGGCGGCGCGCACGTCGACGGCCAGTTCTACCGGGTGGCCGGGGCCAAGCGCGGGCCGGCGAGCCCGCATCCGATCGGCATCTCGATCGGCGCGTACAAGCCCAGGATGCTGCGTCTCACCGGTCGCGCCGCCGACGGCTGGATCCCCTCGTTCGGCTATCTGAAGAGCCTCGGCGACCTGAGCGAGATGAACTCGCGCATCGACGAAGGCGCACTCGAGGCCGGTCGCGAGCCCGCAGACATCCGGCGCTGGCTCAACATCGGCGCCGCGGATGCGACGGTGGAGCGACTCGTGGAACTCGCGGTGGATTACGGCATGAGCACCTTCATCCTGGCCGGCGACGACGCCGCGACGATGGAGTACTTCGCGGGCGAGGTCGCACCGGCCGTTCGCGAGCAGGTCGCCGCAGCGCGCTAGCCGTTTGTGCGCGCTCGTGGTTGTTGCGGGTGCCTGGATTGCGACCAAAAGTGCGCGCAAACGGCGTGGAACGCGAGCATGATGGTGCGATGCGGTTACCAGCAGCGCTGAGGCCACGGGTCGCCCGAAGACCGGACGATCGAGTCACGACGCTCGAGCTGTTCTTCGACCTCGTGTTCGTGCTCACGATCACGCAGCTCACCGACGTCGTTCACGCGGATCCCGGCGTGGTCGGGCTCGGAGTGGCATTCCTCATCCTCGTGAACATCTGGTGGATGTACTCGGGGTACGCCTGGCTCACGAACAACGTGAGCACGGCGACCCTGCCCAGGCGCCTGCTGCTGTTCGTCGCGATGGGTGCGTTCCTCGTCATGGCGATTGCGACCCCGCACGCATTCGGGTCGAGCGGCCTGGCCTTCGGCATCGCCTATCTCGTCGTCATCACCACGCACTTCGTGCTGTTCCGGATGGCGTTCTCGGCGGAGTCCACTCGTGCCGTACTGAGAACCGCACCGTACAATCTGGCCTCCGCGCTTCTGCTCGTTGCCGCCGGCTTCGTGGAGGGGGCCGCGGACTGGTGGTTGTGGGGCTCTGCGGTCGCCATCCACATCGTGATGCTGGAGGTCGGGCGCTCTCTCGGCTACTCCCTCCGCGCCGCGCACCTGGTCGAACGCCACGGGGTCGTGCTCATCGTCGCGCTCGGAGAGTCCGTCGTCGCGCTCGGGCTGGGAATCGGCGATCAGACACTTACCTGGCCTCTCGTCTTCGCTGCGGTCCTCGGGCTCTCCCTGGCTGCGGCACTGTGGTGGCTCTACTTCTCCGAGAACGAGAGCCTTGCGGAACGAGCGCTCGATGACTCGGCCGCCAACCGCACCGGCCGCATCGCCGCCGTGACCTTCGGGTACGGGTTCACCGCCCTGCTCATGGGCATCGTCGTGAGTTCGGCCGGTCTCAAGGACGTGTTCGCGCATCCCTACGGGCAGGTCGAGCTCAGCGGGGCGCTGCTGCTCGCGGGCGGATGCGCACTGTACATTTTCGGGATCGCGATCTTCCGGCGCGGGGTCGGGGCTGCCGGTGCCCGCAGACTGCTCGCCTACGCCGCCGCAATCGCGCTGGCCGCGCTCACGACCCCGGTCGGGGAGTACGTTTCGGGCTTCGCCCAAACCCTGGTTCTTGTCGCGCTTCTGCTCGGCCTGTCGTTCGCGACGCGAAGCCCCCGCGGCGCTGCGGAGGCTCGCTGAGGATTATCAGCCCGAAACTGGCCCGTGCTGGTAAGGTTACCCACGGAGCAGGCTGGCAAGACGCTGGTCACCGGTGGTGAATTTCCGAAGCAGCCCGAAGGGCGACTCGGAGACTTTCTACTGTTGGCCAGACATGCGCCCCTCTCTGGGATGTTCGCACGTGCACTTTTTCGGTGTCATCGAACCCGCTCCTGCGCCATGAAGCGACTCATCCATACGGGATGCGTCATGAACAAAGAGGAGAAACCCCCCAATGGAGGGTCCAGAAATCAAGTTCGCCGAAGCCGTTTTGGATAACGGCAAGTTCGGCAAGCGTACGGTCCGATTCGAGACCGGCCGCCTCGCGCAGCAGGCACAGGGTGCCGTCGCTGCCTACCTCGACGAAGACACCATGCTTCTCAGCGCGACCAGCGCGAGCAAGCAGCCGAAAGACAACTTCGACTTCTTCCCCCTCACGGTGGATGTCGAGGAGCGCTCCTACGCCGCAGGCAAGATCCCAGGCAGCTTCTTCCGCCGCGAGGGTCGCCCGTCGACGGAGGCCATCCTGGTCTGCCGTCTCATCGACCGCCCGCTGCGCCCATCGTTCGTCGAGGGCCTGCGCAACGAGGTCCAGATCGTCATCACCGTCCTGAGCATCGCCCCCGGCGAGTTCTACGACGCACTCGCGATCAACGCGGCAAGCGCATCGACCCAGATCTCCGGCCTGCCGTTCAGCGGCCCGATCGCCGGCATCCGCCTCGCCCTGATCGGCGACCAGTGGGTCGCCTTCCCGAAGCACGAGCAGCTCGAGGACGCCGTGTTCGACCTCACGGTCGCCGGACGCATCGTGACCGATGCGAACGGCAAGGAAGACGTCGCGATCATGATGGTCGAGGCCGAGGCCACCGAGCACTCCTGGGAGCTCATCAAGGCCGGCGCCACCAAGCCGGACGAGACCGTCGTCGCGCAGGGCCTGGAGGCGGCAAAGCCGTTCCTCGCCCAGCTCGTGAAGGCACAGGCCGAACTTGCCGCGCAGAGCGCGAAGGAGATCCAGGACTACCCGGTCTTCCTGCCTTACGACCAGGCCACGTACGACACGGTTGCCGGGCTCGCCTACGACGAGCTCAAGGGCGTCTACCAGATCGCCGGCAAGGTCGAGCGCCAGCACGCCGACGACGAGCTCAAGGCCCGTGTGAAGGATGCCGTGGCCGCGAA
>DATCXP010000094.1:0-42659 GCA_036565765.1 Terrimesophilobacter sp. | reverse complement strand
ACCTCCAGCACCGGCTCGATCGTGGCCGCCATGGTCTCGTCGTCGTTGATGTTGGTGAGGTGGTTGAGCGATGTCGTGGTTCCGGTGCGGAGCTGCTCGATCGCGCCGAGGTAGGCGGCGATCCTGCGGTCTTCCGCGGTCACCACGGGAGTGAGGACACGCGGAATCCGGTCACGCCACTCCTCGAGCAGCATCCCTTCTCCGGTGTTCTTGAACAGGCTGGCCCAGTGATGGTTGTGCCCGTTCACGAGCCCAGGCATCATGAGCTTGCCCTTCAAATCGATGCGCTCGTCGGCTTCCGGCAGCGGGTCGGAGCCGTGGCTGCCGATGCCCGCGATGCGTTCGCCGTCGACCAGAAGCCAGCCGTCGGGAATGACGCGGCGCGCACCATCGACTGTGACGAGGTATCCGTGCTCCAGCAGAATCGTCATGCTGCCCTACCCTTCGAGAAGCTTCCGCTCGTCGATGCCGAAGACCTCCACGAGCCAGTCGCACACCACTTCCATGCCGAACGTGGGGTTGTCATGCTGGCAGTGCTCCGCACCGGTCTCCTCCTCCGAGATGAGCCGGAACGTCACGTCAACGCCGTGGCGTTGTGCGTAGTCGACGAGCTTCTGCGCGTGCCGCACACCGAGGACGTCGTGTCCGCCGTGCACCACCAGGTAGGGGCAGCGCATGTCCTCAAGCACGCCGTCGAGCGTGTACGGTTTGGCCTTCTCCACCGCTTCTGCGACGGTGTCGGTGCCGAAGACCCACTTGATGTGCCCGGCGAGTCCGAAGTCCTCGCCCCGGTCCGACCACAGCTCGTGGATGTCCCAGATGCCGCCGTGGGACACGACTGCGGCCAGGCGGTGCTCCCGCGACCCGGCGCGGGCCGCATAGAACCCGCCGAGACTCGAGCCGCTGAGGGCGATCCGGTCCGGGTCGACGTCGTCGCGCGTTTCCAGATAGTCGATGCAGTAGCCAACCGGCACTTCGTAGTCCGGGCGGCTCGTGATCTTCTCCCGGCGCAGCGTGGCGCCCTGCCCTGGTCCGTCGACGATGAGGCAGGAGATTCCGCGTTCCAGCGCGGCGCGCGCCATCATGAAGTAGATCTCCTCCTTGAACGAGTCAAGTCCGCCGAACGCGATGAGCACTGGCTGGCGTCCCGCCGTGGCGTTCTGAGAACGGATGAAATACCCGTACAGCACGGAGCCGTCCTCATAGGGCACCTCGACGCGCTCCGCCGCCGGCGTGAAGTACTTCGACGCGTTGAAGAAGGACTCCTCGCAGCGGGTGAACGTCGCAAGGCGTCGCGGATCGTCGGCCTCGAGCCAGAATTCCGCCGAGCGATAGTAGTTGGTGGCCCGCAGCCAGGCCGCGCTCGCGGTCATCAGCCTGCCGGCCTGCTCCGCCTGCGTCGCATACCGGTCCGCCTGATCCGCGACCCGCATCCACTCGGTGTGCCAGCTCTCCTTCGATCCCGGGATCATCCGGGACGCCGCCTGGAAGCAGACGCTGACCGCGCCGCCACCGGCCTGCGTCTCGCCCAGTGCCCTGCGGAACTGGTAGCTCATCCAGGGGAACTCCGGCCAGTGATGCCAGCCGAACGGCTCGTAGTGCGGGCCGGTGTCCGAGGTGATCTTCTCGATGGTGCGGTCGGTCATGCGTCTCCTCATTCGTGGCGTTGTCCGCCGTAGTCGATAGCTCGTGCTGGCCCGGATGGCGCTCAGCTACACTGTTCCGCGCGGCTCGCGGTAGCCGGCTCCGGGAATCCACGCTCCCGACCGGGCGTCCAGAGGGGATCCCGCCTCCGCGATGGTCTCTCCGCGCAGGATCGTCCGCACCACCTTGCCCCGCATGGTGCTGCCGGAATACGGCGACCACCCTGCACGCGACAGGATCGCGGAGTCCTCGAGTGTCCAGGTCGCAGCAGGGTCGACGAGCGCGAGATCGCCGTCGAAGCCGACCCTGATAGCGCCCTTGCGCGGCCAGAGACCGTACAGGCGCGCGGGGGCCTCCGCGTAGGCACGCGCGATGTCCTCCCAGGACAGGTGCCCTCTGGCGACCGCGGAGATGAGTGCTGGCATCGTCGTGTCGATGCCGGGGAGCCCGAAGTGCACCTGCCACAGGTCGCCAGAGCACTTGTGCTCCATGCTCGACGGCGCGTGGTCGCTCGAGATGTGAGTGAGCACGCCGTCCTTCAGCAGGCGCCACATATCGGCCTCGTCGGCGTCGGTCCTGGCCCGCGCCGGCGGGGTGAACTTGCGCAGCGCACCCTTGTCGAGCACCTCTTCCTCGCGGAGCAGGAAGTACTGCGGGCAGCACTCCGCGGCGATGTCACCGCCCGCCTCGCGCTCGCGGACGATGTACCGGGCGACTTCCGGGTGGGAGACGTGGGCGATCGTGGCCTTGGCCTGGCTCCTGCGCACGAGCAGCGCGGCGACGGCCGTCGCGGTCACCTCCGCGTCGCGGTTGCGCCAGGCCGACAGCGCGCCTCCGTCGCTTCGCCCATCGGCGTGAAGCACCTCTTCCGCGTCCGCGACGAGCGACTCGTCCTCACAGTGGATGAGGCTGCGCGCACCGATGTCCGAGGTGGCCTGCAGGTGCGTCAGCAGCGCTCCCGCGTTGTGGCCGGGCACCCCGTGAGTTGTGCAGGTGAAGACCTTGAAGAAGGCGGCCCCGGCTTCCCAGAGCGGTCGTACCTGGTGCGACTCCCCGGTCCAGGCGTGCGCGGCGAGCCCGAAGTCGACATTGGACCGCCCGCGCAGGTAGTCGACCTTCTCGTGCAGGTCTCCCGCCGATCGCACCGGCCCGCCATGCGTGTGCTCGATGATCGTGGTGACCCCCGCGTTGGCCGCGGCGCGCGTGCCGCTGGGGAAGTCCTCGCGATCGGTCGAAGAGGGGTCCATGAGGTGCACGTGAGTGTCCACGCCGCCGGGCAGCACAATGAGCCCGTCAGCGTCGATCGTCGCGTCGGCCTTCGGTGACTCCGGTCCGATATAGGAGATGCGACCCTCGGTGATCCCGACGTTCAATCGGGCGCGACCGGCGGGCCAGACCACGGTTCCCCCGGCAACCAGCAGATTCAGTTCCGACACCTGTTCCTCCATATTCGCAGTGATCCTATAAAGTATCTGAAAAGCCGGACAAGCGTGAGGTGGAGTGGATGAACGACAAACCAAGGGTCGGTTTCGCCTCGCTGGGCGGAACCATCACGATGGCTCCGCGCATCGATGACTCCACGATCGTGCCGACCCTCACGGCGGAGGACCTCGCGGCCGGCGTCGCGGGCCTTGCCGATCTCGCCGAACTGGAGGTGCGCACCCTTTCGCGGTTGCCCGGGGCCTCGCTGAGCCCCAGCGACGTCGTCGACGCCGTGTCGTGGGCGCGGCAGCAGGTGGATCTCGGATGTGCGGGGGTCGTGATCGCCCAGGGGACCGACACTCTCGAGGAGACGGCGTACCTCGCGGAACTGCTGTGGGATCGCGAGGAACCGCTCGTGTTCACCGGTGCCATGCGCGGGCCCGCCAAGCCGTCCTCGGACGGCGGCGCCAATCTGCTGGCCGCCACGCGAGCCGCTGTCGATGACGGGATGCGCGGGGCCGGCGTGACCGTCGTGCTCGACGACACCATCCATCTGGCGTCCCGCGTGCGCAAGAATCACAGTTACGCGCTGTCGGCGTTCCAGTCGCCGGGCGGCGGACCGCTCGGTGCGGTCGTCGAGGATCAGGTGCGGCTGGGCGCGGTTCCGAACCGGCGCAGCCCGGTGCGACTGGAAGCATCGCTTCGCGAGAACGTGTCCGTCCCGTTGCTGGAGACCTTCCTGGGCGACGACGGGAGCCTGCTCGCCTCCGTCGTGGAGGGGGGAGCGGGCGGCGTCGTGATCGCGGCCTTCGGTGCCGGCCACCTGCCGCTCGCCACCGCCGAAGTGGTCTCCGAGGTGAGCGCGAGGGTGCCGATCGTGGTGTCCACGAGGACGGGGAACGGTGGAACGCTGAGCGGCACCTACGGTTTTCCCGGCTCGGAGACGGATCTGGTGCGTCGCGGCGCGATGCTGTCCGGCGTGCTCGACGCGAGAAAGGCGCGAATCCTGCTGTGGCTGTTGGTCGCTTCCGGGGCCGATCACGACGTGGTCGCTGCTGAAGTCGCGGCGCGGGGGAGTCGTTGATGCCATGACAGGGGAATACGATTCCTCGCGAAGGGAGCATGCATGCAGGTACGAGCTTCCGAGCGCCCGCCGACGTCCGAACAGTTCGTCTACCACGCGCTGAGAACGGACATCCTCGCCGGGCTCCTTGAGCCGGGCGAGCGGCTGGTGCAGGCGGATTGCGCTGAGCGTCTGGGCGTGAGCGTCACCCCCGTGCGGGAGGCGCTGCGCCGGCTGCAGAGCGAGGGCATGGTGGAGATGGTTGCGCACGCCGGTGCCACCATTCGCAGACTGAGCATCGGCGATGCCCGGGAGCTCTACCGGCTCAGAATCCTCATCGAGCCCCTGGCGGTGGGCAAGGCGATCGACGAGCTGCGCCCCGACGTGATCGAGAAGGCGACCGAGCTGCTGACCGTCATGGACAAGACGGCCGAGGTCTCCGAGTGGCTCGAGCACAATCAGCTGTTCCACGAATTGCTCATGACCGCATCCGACAGCTGGATGTCCCGCATCCTGGACATGCTGCGCGCCGCAGCCGCGCCGTTCGTCGGTCTCTCCTTGCTCGCCGACCCCGGCATCCGGCTGACATCCAATCGGGAACACCATGACCTGCTCAGTGCGTTCGCGTCGGGGGATGTCGACACGGCCGAGCGCATCACGAAGCATCACCTCGAGATGACGCTCGAGGCGCTCGAGAGGGCCAACACGGCCGGGAGAATCCGGTGACGCCTCCGTGCGCAGCCGGTGAGTCACCGTTCGCGTCCCGTGATCGATCCGTCAGCGGGAGAGCATGAGGTCGGCAGCGGTCAGCGCGAGGATCTTCGACGCGTCGGAGAATGCCCGGTCGCCGTCCGGCGAACCGGCCGCCTCCCGGAACTCGTGGCTGTGCTCGCCGAGCGGCGGTGTTCCGATCGACAGCGACAGCGGCGCGGTCGGCACGCGCTGGCTGATCCGCCCGGAGTCGTTGGAGGCCCAGAGCACTGGCTCATCCTCGACAAGCTGCACGTTCACGAATGCCGCGGCCTCGCGCATCACGTCGCACAGTTCGGTGTCGGGGATCACCGACTCGTAGGCCAGCCGTTCCGGCTCCGGGAAGGCGACCTCGCACTGCGCCGCCTCGGCGGCCGCCCGAGCGCACGTCTTCACGCGCTCGATCAGCTCTTCCGCGTAGCTGCGTTCTATGGCCCGGCACACGTACTCCGCACGCACGAAGTCCGGGATGTTCGCGGGCGTGACTCCGCCGTCGGTCACGATCCCGTGGATCCGCGCATCCATGTGCAGCTGCTGCCGCATCGTGCTGATGGACACATACATGTTCACGAACGCGTCCAGCGCATTGCGCCCGCGGTGCGGGAATGCGGCGGCGTGCACGGAGTGCCCGGAGAACTCGATCACCAGGGGAAGCATGGTCAGCGACCGCTGGCCGACCGTGCTGATGTCCTTGGGGTGGAACATCAGCAGCGCATCCAGCCCTTCGAACAGTCCGGCGTCCTCCATGTACATTTTTCCGCCCGCCGTCTCCTCGGCCGGGGTGCCGAACACCGTGAACTTGCCGTTCAGACTGTCAATGCTCGGCAGCAGTCCGGTGAGCGCGCCGATCGTGGCCGTGGAGATCAGGTTGTGCCCGCAGGCCTGCCCAAGACCGGCAACCGCGTCGTACTCCGCCATGGTCGCGACGTGCGGCCCTGGCCTGCCGGTGTCGAGGGTGATGCGGAACGCCGTCTCGAAGCCGCCGATCCCCTCCTCGATGTCGATGGGACCTCCCAGCTCCCTGGCATGAGCCAGGATCGCGGCGACCGCAGGCCGCTCTTCCCAACCCAGGTCGTTGCACGCCCAGACGGCGTGGCTGAGCTCACGCAGCCACAGGTGACGGTCGTCCAGCGTCGTGACGATGGATTCGCGAACGCTCTCACGATTGAGCTGCGTCATCGGCTCGTACCTTTCTCTATCTCTCGTAGTTGACGGCCAGCGCCGACGGCGGCCGCATGTGCGACACGAACACGGCCAGGGCGATGATCGTGACGAGGTACGGCAGGGTGACGAGCAACTGGTACGGGATCGGCAGACCGAGCGCCTGCGCGCGGATCTGGAACGCGTCGACGAGGCTGAACAGCATCACCGCGCCGAACGTGCCCCATGGCTTCCAGCGCCCGAAGATGACTGCAGCCAGGGCGATGAAGCCGATGCCCTTCGTGATGTTCGGCGTGAAGACTCCCAAGCCACCGAGCGTCAGAAGGCCGCCACCGATACCGGCCAGGGCGCCGCAGATCAGCAGCGCCCACCAGCGGGAGCGGTAGACGCTCACACCCATGGACTCCGCCGCCGCCGGGCGCTCGCCCACCGCCTTCAGCGCGAGGCCGAACCGGGTGCGCGTGAGCAACCACCATACGGCGGGAACCCCGAGGTAGGCCAGGTAGACGACGGCGTTCTGCGCGAACAACGCGCGGCCGATCCAGGGGATGTCTGAGAGCAGCGGAATCACTATCGGCTTGAGCGTCACCACGGAACGCGTGACGTCGGCGCCGAGAGCCGATACGAGCAGGAACGTCGTTGCGCCGAGCGCCAGGATGTTCAGCACGATTCCGGCGACCACTTGATTAGCCCCGAAGACGAAACACGCCACTCCCTGGATCGCCGCGACGAGAGCACCGCCTGCGATGGCGGCGAGGAACGCCACGAAGATGTCGCCGGAGACCAAAGCGCCAACGATGCCTGTGAAGGCACCGACCAGCATCATCCCCTCGAGCTGGATGTTGATGACGCCGGCGGTTTCGGAGATCAGCTCGCCCAGTGCCGCGAACAGGAGCGGTGCGGCGAGCGCCACCGCGGCAACCAGCAGGAGGAAGAACCAGTCAATGGTCATCGTGATGCCTTTCCGTCGTCGACCGTTGTGGTCGCGGATTCCACTCGTTCCAGCGCTGCTCTGGCTTTCCGCCGCTTGTTGCGGCGCTCCATGGCGCCCATGCCGATGAGGACATAGCCGACGCTCAGTCCTGCGGCGACCATGACGATGGCGGAGCTCACGCCGCGGGCACTGGTCTGCAGACCCGCGCCGCCGGCGTCCAGCGCACCGAACAGCAGGGCAGCCGCGACCATACCGATGGGGTGAAGTCGTCCGAGCAGCGCGATGGCGATCGCCTCGAATCCGAACCCGGGGGAGAAGCCCTCGATCAAACGCCCGCGAACCCCGACCACTTCGACGGCGCCCGCAACACCCGCGAAGGCGCCACTGATCGCCATGGTCGCCACGATCATCAATTTGACGCGGATCCCCAGGAACGCCGAGGTCTTCTCGTTGCCTCCGAGCGACCTCAGGTCAAGGCCGAAGTGAGTTCGATTGACCAGGAACCAGGTCACCGCGACCGCGAGAATCGCCACGAACACCCCGGCGTTCAGGATGGTGCCGGGAATCAATATCGGCAGTTTCGCGTACGGCTCGAACGGCGCGGTGGCCGGGAACGTCGACAAGGGGACGGCCCAGGGACCCTCGAGCAGGTACTGGGTCACTTGGATCCCGACGTATACCAGCATGAGTGAGGTGATGACCTCGTTGATCCCGCGGCGAGCGCGCAGGAAGCCGGGAATCGCTCCCCACGCGGCTCCGGCGAGTCCACCGGCGACGATGGCCACGAGCGGCACGATGGGGCCGGGAAGGGCGGGCAGGGCGAGCACGGCACCTGCCGCGGCAGTGCCGCCGATATAGATCTGACCTTCGGCCCCGATATTCCAGAGGTTTGCCCGGATGGCCAGGGCTATTCCCAGTGCGGCCAGTAGTCGCGGGATGGTCTTGACCACCGTGCTGCTGACCGAGTACGGGTCGCCGAACGACGCGTTCAGCATGCTCGCGTACGCGGTCAGCGGGTTGGCGCCGACGATGAGCAGGATGATCGCGACCGTCGCGAGTGCCAGGAACACCGAAACGACCGGAACGAGAATTCCTTCGACAACGCTGCGACGATGGCGAACCATGCGCCCTGTCGACGAGAGAACGCCACGCATTGTGAGAGTCATAGCGACGCCCCTCCACCCATCAGCAAACCCAACTTTTCACTTGTCGCCGTTTCGGCATCCACCGTTCCGGCGACCTGACCCTGGTAGAGCACCAGGATCCTGTCGCACAGGCCGATGAGTTCGTCGAGATCGACGGATGCGTACGCTATCGCAGCTCCACCGTCCCGCATCTCCCTCACGCGCTCGTGCACGGCGGCGATGGAGGCGAAGTCCAGCCCTCGTGTGGCGAAGCACGACAGGACGACGCTCGGCCGGCGCGAGAATTCGCGCGCAACGACGACCCGCTGCTGATTCCCGCCGGACAGCGTTCCCGCGGCGACGTCGGGGCCTGCTACGCGGATGTCGAAGTCTTCGATGATCTTCACAGCGAACTGCTCGATCTCCTTCGGCTTCAGCACGCCGGCGCGGCTGAACGGCCGATGATGCGCGACCGGGAGGACGAGGTTGTCGGCGACCGACAGCGTCGCCACGAAGCCGGCAGCGTGGCGGTCCGCGGCGATGTGCGCGATTCCGAGGTCCTGCCGCTGACGTACGCTGCGGCCGGAGATATTCTTCCCGTCGAGGCTGACCTGCCCGCTGTGAATCGGTCGTACCCCGGCCAGTGCTTCGATCAGTTCGACCTGGCCGCTGCCCTCGACGCCGGCGATCCCCAGGATCTCACCGGGGAACAGCTCGAGGGACACCCCGTGGATGTCGCCTCGCATGCCTTCTGTCTTGACGACGACGGTGTCGGCGACGAGTCGCGGTGTCGAGGTGCGTGCACCGGTGGTGCGGGAAGCGGGAGGGGCGGCGGCCAGCTGTCCGACCATCATCTCCGCCAAAGAGGCCTGGCTGGCCGAAGCGGCTTCGACGGTGCCGACCATGCGGCCGCGGCGCAGCACGCTGATCCGATCCGCGATGCGCAGCACCTCTTCCAGCTTGTGCGAAATCAGGAAGATTCCGACGCCGTCGCCGGCGAGCCGGGCGAGCACCGCGGTAAGTTCCTGGCTCTCCTGCGGCGTCAGAACCGATGTCGGCTCGTCGAGGATGAGCACGCGCGCATTGCTGGCCAGTGCCTTGAGCAGCTCGACACGCTGTTGCATCCCGATGCTGAGCGAGGACACGAGGCTGTCCGGCGGCACGTCCAATCCGTATTTCAGAGAAAGTTCCCGTGCCCGGGCTGAGCCCTCCCGAAGAGAGACCCGTTGGCCGCCGTTGCTCAGTGAGAGCACGATGTTCTGCGCGACGGTCAGGGTCGGAATCAGGGAGAAGTGCTGCTGCACGAAGCCGATGCCGTGGCTCAGCGCATCCTTCGGGCTATTGAGGGTCAGCGCGGAGCCCTCGAGGTAGACCGTTCCGGAATCGGGTCGGGCGAGGCCGTAGATGATGGCCATCAAGGTCGTCTTACCGGCACCGTTCTCGCCGAGCACGGCGTGGATCTCCCCCTTCCGGAGGTCGATCGACACTTCGTGATTCGCGACAACACCGGGGTACGACTTGGTGATCTGTTCGGCTACGAGCAGCGGCTGCCCAGAGCCGCCTTCACTCAGGCCGGACATGCCGAGCTCCGATCGTGGGAATTCACGTGCTTCTCCTTTTGACTCAATCCGGGTACGAGGTGGTACGGCCGGTCCGCCGGCGCTGGTCGCGCGCGGGGACCGACCGTACCGTTGGTTCTTCAGATCAACCGGGGCAGGTTTCGTCCCGGATCACGTCGATCGCTCCGCTGGCGATCTTCGCCTGGACGTCCATGGCCTCCTTGTAGATGGCGTCGGACAGCGAGCTCGTCTTGAACAGGGCGGGGCCCCAGTCAGCCGGCAGGTAGAACCGCTCGTGGTCGCCCTTCCAGGTGCCGTCGATGATCTGCTTGACCTTCACACCGACGAAGCGGGCGTAGGACTTGTCGACGCTGGAGATGATGACGTCAGGCGCGGTCGCGCTGTTGTCGAGCCACTCGGTGACGACGCGGACGCCCTTGTTCGCCTTGGCGGCCTGAACGACTCCGAACACACCCTGGTTGAGGTTGGTCGCCAGGACGTCGGCGCCCTGATCGATCATGGCCTGGGCGGCCTGCTGTGCCTTGGTCGGGTCCTCGAAGTCACCCGTGTACGTCGCGAGCCACTTGACATTCGGGTTGGCGTACTTGGCGCCGTCCCGCGTTCCGTTCTGTCCCGAAGCCGTGCTCGCGAAGCACTGGCCGCTGACCTGGCCGACGACGCCGGTCTTCGACACCTTCGCCATCAGGTAGCCGGCGACGAAGTGCCAGTCTTCCAGCGCGGTGTCGTAGGAGGCGAGGTTGCTCCCGTTCTCCACCCCGCTGCTGACGACGAGGAACTTGGTGTTCGGGAACTCCTCCGCTGCGGCGACGGCGCCGTCGCTGAACTGTCCGCCCCAGCCGACCACGAGGTCGTAGCCCTGCTGGGCGTACTGCCGGTAGACGTCGAGCTGCTGTGCCGGGTTGACGCTCTCGGTGAGCGTCGTGTCAGCACCGAACTCGTCCTTGAGCAGCGCGATGGTTTGTTCCCCGGTGGTGTTGAACCCCTGGTCGGTTGTCTCGCCCGGCAGGATGACGGCGACGCGAAGTGCGTCCTTCCCATCGCCCTTAGGGGGTCCTTCTGGTGCCGGCCCTGCGCAGGCGGTCAGTGCCAGGGCTCCGATCAGAGCCACGGCGAGCGGAAAACGATTCTTCATTGCCTCTCCTTTTGTTCGTTGGGATGTGATCGAGTGGTGCAATCTCAGCGGCGCCAGTGCTCCGCGATGCGATGGCCGATGCCCGCACGCTGAATGGCGTCCGCCGCGCGCCCCCTGGCCTCCGCCCGGAGCTCCTTCTCGCCCGCGAACTCGACGAGTTCGCCATCGCGAAGCAACAAGCGCCCGTTCACCATCACCGTGTCGACGTCGGTGCCGTGGGCGGAGAAGACGAGGGCGGACACCGGGCGGTTGGGCACGGTGATGTGCGTCCGATCGAGGTCGAACGCGACGATGTCCGCGCGTTTGCCGACCTCGAGGGATCCGATGAGGTGGTCGAGGCCGAGCGCCTTGGCGCTGCCGATGGTCGCCATTTCGATGGCCCGTTCCGCGGTCATGAATGCCGGGTCCAGGTGCGTGACGTTCTGGATGAGGATGGCGAACTTCATCTGCTCGACCATGTCGGGTGAGCAGTTGACGTAGGCGCCGTCGGTGCCGAGCCCGACGTTGATCCCGGCATCGAACATCCTTCGCAGCGGGGCGATCCCATCGGCGCTGTAGGCGTTGCTGACCGGATTCGATACGGCGCTCGCCCCGGCCCGCGCCATGTGATCGATCTCACGATCGGTCAGCCACAGGCAGTGGGCCATGACCCAGTTCGACACCAGCGCGCCGACCCGGACGAGGTAGTCGACATCCCCGCCGCCCGTCATGTCGCGCAGCTCCTTGATCGAGAGCCAGGATGTGCCGGCGGAGCAGTGGTTGGTGATCCGCAGGTTGTACCGTTGCGCGAGCTCGACGCCGCCCTGGATGATCTCATCGGACGTCGAGTTGTGCAGGAGCCACATCGCGCCGGTCTCGATGGCCAGCCCCATGTGGATTCTTCCCTCCGCCCCGTCCCACTGGCGCACCAGATGCTCCGCGAGAGCGAGCTCCTCTTCACGACTGCGCGAGTATTCGTGGGGCGGGTAGGCGGTCGAGAACACCGGGTTGGGGGTGTCCCGCAGTTCCTTGGCGATCAGCTGGCGCCCGCCGAGCTCGAGCACGGGCTCGATGATCGCCCGGATGTTCTCCTCGTCGTTCTCGTTGTTGAGGTGATTGAGCGAGCACGTCGTTCCGGTGCGCAGTTGCTCCAGCACACCGAGGTAGGAGGCGGTGCGGAGGTCCTCGGGAGTCAGCACGGCCTTGAGGGGGAGTGTGACCTGGTCGAGCCAGGGCTCCAGCAGGAGCCCGTCCCCGGTGTTCTTGAACAACGATCCCCAGTGATGGTTGTGACCGTTGATGAGCCCGGGCATGACGACCATGCCTCGCATGTCGAGCGTGCGGTCTGCCGGGACCGGCACTTCCTCGGCCGAGCCGATCGCGCTGATCGAGTCGCCTTCCACGCGCACCCAGCCACCGGGGAGCACGCGGCGTTCCGCGTCAACGGTAACGACGTAGCCGTTTGTCAGCAAGTAAGACGACACTGTCAACTCCAAATCAACATTTTGTATACCGTAGCCGGAAACGTCATCGGATGTCAACAGGGCTCTGATCTGCGGTTTTTCTAAAACTGCCAAAATCATTCAACTCAATATCACTGTAGATCATGCATTTCGGATACCATGGTGATCATGAAGGAAGAGTCCGATTCCGCGTCCCCGGTGAGGGAAACCGCCGATGGCCGGTCCCTCCTGGCCGAGCAGGCATTCGATCGGCTGCGCGAAGGACTCCTGCCCGGTGGCGAGCTCGCCGCGCTCGACCAGCTCGTAGAGGAGGATCTCGCTGAGCGCCTGCAGATGAGCCGTACTCCCGTGCGAGAGGCGCTGCAGCGGCTGTCCCTGGTCGGGCTGGTCACCGATCACAGTTCGGGCGGATACATGCTCCGCCGGTTCAACACCCGGGAGATCATCGACCACTATCAGGTGCGCCTGGTGCTCGAGCCGCTCTCCGCCTCCTGGGCTGCATCCCGAGACCAGAGCGCTCGTGAAGAAATGCTCCGCGATCCCGGGCTCACCCCGGAGCACTCCTCGCCCGCCGCCGACCGACGGTTCCACAAGTCGGTGGCCGGCGCGGCGAACAGCAGGCCGCTGGCCAGACTCATCGACCAGTTCGTCGACCGGCTCGCCAGGGAGGGTGTGCACGCCTATGGGGACTCGGCGGAGGAAAGCCTGCTCGCCTCCGGCCACGAGCGCATCATCTCGGCGATCACGGACGGCGACCCCGCTCGCGCCGAGAGCACGATGCGCGAGCACATGGAGCTGCTGCTGAAGTTGATCCCGCGTTCCGGGCAGGGCGGCATGCTCGCCGCGGAGGACCCGCGCGGCACGCCGGCACGCCCGTCCCTGGCCGACCGGGCCTACGGCGAGCTCAAGGAAGCGGTTCTGTCCGGCGGACTCCCTGCCGGAATGGTGCTCACCGAGTCGTCCAGCGCCGACTCTCTCCACGTCAGCAGAACCACCGCGCGACAGGCTCTGCGCCGGCTCGAGGTGGAGGAATACCTCGACCGTGACGCGCGCGGAAGTCTCGTGGTGCATCGCACGTCTCGGGAGGAGTTCATCCAGGAGTGCGAGATCCGCAAGGCCCTCGACGCCGAGGCGGCGCGCCTCGCCGCGATCCGGATCTCCGACGAGGAGCTCGACAGGCTTGACGCGCTGGTGGTCGAGGATGTCGCGGCGCTGAGGGCGAACGACAACACCCACCGCGCCGCCGTCAACTCGGCACTCCACCGTGGCATCGCGATCGCCTCACGCAACAGGGTGCTCCTGGAAGCCGGAGACGATCTGCGCGAGCGCACATTCGGCTTCGGGCGAGTCGCATTCGCCGTCGGCAATCGTCAGGATCGCAAGACGTTCGCCCAGGAGCACGCCGAGATCGTCGCACTCCTGCGTTCCGGCGACGGAGACCTCGCTGCCGAAATCGTCCGCGCCCACGTCGAACGATCGTCGGAACTGCTCCTGGAGCGCATGGACGACGCAGCAGAGTAACACGCCGGACATCAGTCCAGGCTCGATCAGCACCACCGAACAGGAGAAGGCATGCCGGAACTCATCGACGCACACACCCACATCTATCCGCGGAGCTACATCGCCCTGCTGAAAGCGCGTACCGCGCTCCCGCGGGTCACCGAGCACGAGGGTGGCGAGAGGTTCGTCATCTTCCCCGAGGAAGAGGAGGCCGGCCCCGGCGGCGGCCGACCGTTCGACGAGAGCTATACGAGCCTTGAGCACAAGCTCGACTACATGGACCGCAACGGCATCGACCGCAGCGTTGTCAGCCTCGGGAATCCATGGCTCGATCCCTTCGACGGCGACGAGAGCCCCGGGATCGCGCGGGAACTGAATGCGGAATTCGCCGGGTACGGAGCGCGCACGGCGGGCCGGATCGTCGGAATGGGCGTGCTTCCGAGCAATGACATCGCGGATGCCGTCGCGGTGGCCAGGGAGATCGCGGCAACCGAAGGGCTCCATGGAGTGATCGTCGGGTCGCGCATCTGCGGTCGCAGCCTGGACGATGAGGAGTTGGAGCCGCTGTGGGCGGCGCTGGAGGACACCGGGCTCGGAGTGTTCCTGCACCCGCACTATGCCGCGGCGGGGGAGCAGCTGCGCGGCTTCGGCCACGCGTTGCCGGTCAGTGTCGGATTCCCGTTCGAGACGACCATCGCGCTCGCGCGCCTCGTGTTCGCCGGTGTGCTCCATCGTCACCCGAAGCTCAGGATGCTCGCGGCACACGGCGGTGCCGCGATTCCCATGCTCGCGGGCAGAATGGACGCCGCCTGGCGGTCGGATCCCTCGACGCATGAACGGCTCCCCGAACCGCCGAGCGCGAGCGTTGCACGTCTGCACCTCGACCTCGTGCTCTACCAGGAGCGGTCGATGCACCTCGCCGAGTCGATGGTGACCACCGACCGGCTCGCGTACGGCACCGACAATCCCTTCTCGGTTTCCGACCCTGTCGTCAACGGCGCCGCCCTCGAGGAGAGCTTCACCGTCGAACAGCGAGAAGAGATCGCCGAGGCCACGCGGAAACTGTTCGGCCTGTCCGCGCCGTAGGACACAGGCCGCGCCGGGGTCGGAGAGGTCAGACGACGACCTCGGCGCGGTGCACGAGCGCCGCAGCGCCGATGAGCGGCCCATCGCCGGAGAGCTCGGAAGGGACGACCTCGACCTTGGTGACGAAGCCGAACTCCGCACGCTCGGCGATGGCCGCCCGGATGTGACCGAACAGCTCGGGCGTTACGTGGGAGAACCCCCCGCCGATGGCCACGAGTTCGAGGTCGACCAGTGCGGTCGCCGAGGCGATCGCCTGCCCGATCGCGCGCCCGGAGCGTTCCACCGCCCGACGAGCGATCGGATCTCCGGCGCGATAGCTCCGCGCGAGTTCCTCACCGGAAGTCCCGGTCCAGCCCTGAGCACGCGCCCAGGCGACGGAGCTCGGGCCAGAGGCGATCGCCTCCAGGCAGCCTCGACCGCCACAGGCGCAAGGCTCGTCGAATCCGGCCACCTCGACGTGCCCGATGTGCCCGGCATTGCCGGTCGGCCCTGACACGGTCGCGCCGCCGAGGATGAGCCCTCCGCCGACACCGGTGGAGACGACCATCCCCATGACATTGTTCCTGCCGCGCGCGGCTCCCAACCAGTGCTCTGCGAGCACGATGCACAGTCCGTCGATGCGGAGTGCGACCGGTACGTCCGGGACGACGCCCGCCGCGAGATCCCGCAGCGGGTAGTCGCGCCAGGCGGGAAGGTTGAGCGGGGAGACGAGCCCGGAAGCCTGGCGGATCGGCCCGGCGGAGCCGATGCCGACCCCGAGGAGTTCTGCGCCATCCGGCCGTGCGGCGAGCGCTCCGCGGATGACCGTCTCGACGCTGTCGGCGAGCTCGGTCGCGCTCCGATCTGGCCCGGTCGGCGCACGGAACCGGCTTCCGTCGAGAAGCCGTCCGTTCGAGTCGACGAGAGCGGCCTCGACCTTCGTGCCACCGAGGTCGACGGCGAGGGCGAGGGATGCAGCCATTCTCCGAGCTTATTGGCCGGGCGGAGCGTAGGGTCGCACTATGGCTGCCGAAATCGCCGGTCTCGAATTCGAGCGGGAGTTCGAGTTCCCTCCCGCCATCGTGTTCGATGCGCTCGTCGACCCCGAGCTGATCGCCGGATGGCTCGGCGAGGCCTCCGTGGATCCGCGCCAGGGCGGCCACTACGACCTGGTGTGGCTCACGAGCGGGAGCTTCCCTCCCACGTTCGGCACGATCACCGACATCCTCGAGCCGAGCTTCCTGACGATCGCGACAGACAACCGCGGTGAAGTGGGGTTCCGGCTCGAGGAGGTGCCCGGCGGATCCCGGGGCACCAGCACGGTGCTGCGGGTGAGCGTGCGCGTGGTCGTCGACGCCGCCTTCGTCGCGCGGATCCGGGCCGACTGGCTCAGCAACCTCGACCAGCTCTCCGAACTGCTGCGCGGCCATCCGGTCGACTGGGCCAATTGGGATCGCGATCGGGCGGAGGTCTGGCGGGGGTATCTCGACCGGGCCGCTCAGCACTGAATCGCTGACCCGCGGAGAGTTGACGGCATTGCCGTTCTTTCGCTAGTGTCTGTTTCACTCCATTTGTACATGGTTGTTCAGATACACACAATTCCTCGGAGCTGGTCGATGAAGATCGCGGTGGTTGGCGGATATGGCGTCGGGATGACGATGCGCGTCACCGACGCGCCACTGGCCGGTGAGACCGTGACCGGGGGAGAGCTGAGCATCAGCCACGGAGGAAAAGGATCGAACCAGGCGGTCGCGGCGTCCAGGCTCGGTGCGGAAGTCGCCTTGCTCACGGCAGTCGGAGCAGATCCCGCCGCGGATGCCGCACGAGCCTTCTGGGAGTCCGAGGGGATCGTCGCCGGTCGCGTCGTCGTCTCAGACCGGCCGACGATGACCGGATTCATCGTCGTCGACGCCAGCGGAGAGAACCGGATCTCGATCGCGCCGGGGGCTCTCGAGGAGCTCTCCGCCACCGACGCGGAGTCGTTCCGCGACGACATCCGGACAGCGGCGATGCTCATCGTTTCCCTCGAGATTCCGATGGAGGCAGCGCTCGCGGCACTTCGCATAGCGCGTGAGGAGGGTACGCGCACTCTCCTGAATCCCGCACCTGTATCGATGCTTCCTGGCGAGGTGTGGCCCCTCGTCGACATCCTGACCCCAAATCATTCCGAGGCGGCAACACTCCTGGGCAGACGGCAGGAACGCCTCGACGACCCCGCTGAGGCAGCACGCGAACTGCAGGGGAAGTTCGGAGGGATCGTCGTTCTCACCGCAGGATCACACGGGGTCTACGTCAACGACGGGGCGAATGACTTCTGCATGCCCGCCGTCGCCGTCGACCGGGTTCTTGACACGACCGGTGCAGGAGATGCGTTCACCGCAGCGCTCGGAGTCGCGCTGGCGGAAGGGATGCCCCTCCTGACGGCGGTACAGCTCGCGACGGCTGCCGGCGCTCACGCCGTCACGATCGCCGACGTGATCCCGTCATTGCCCACGCGGGCGCAACTCGAGCGATTCATGACCACAACCCCGACGATGAGAGACAGGATCCCCCGTGAGTGAACCAGCGGCAGCACCACTGACCCCGGCGCAGCTCGCACCGTTCATCCAGCACACGCGTATCGACGTGACGGCAACGAGCCAGGACATGATCGCCCACGCGCGCGAGGCGATCCACTACGGCTTCGACGCGGCGATGGTCTCCGGGTCGTGGGTTTCGCTCGTCGCGGCCGAACTGGCTGGGACCGGAGTCGGCGTCGCATCGGCGCTCGATTTTCCCCTCGTGGGGATCACCTCATCCGCGGGCAAGGCTGCAGAGGCGGCGGAGCTCGTACGACTCGGCGCGACCCAGCTCGACATGGGGGTGCAGATCGGCTGGCTCAAAAGCGGGATGTTCACTGAGTTCCGCGAGGATATCGCCGGAGTCGTGAAGGCGGGCGGAGTTCCGGTCAAGGTCATGCTCGAACTTCCGCTTCTCAGCGCGAGTGAGCGGGAGACCGCGGTCGAGCTGGCGATGGACGCCGGTGCCGCATATCTCAAGAACGCGAGCAGCGGCACAGTCGAGACGGCGAATCCGGGCAGCGTTCGATTCCTCGTCGAGAGGGCGCGTCCCGGCGTGCTCGTGAAGGCGAGCGGATCGATCAAGAGCTACCTCCAGGCACTCTCCCTCCTGGACGCCGGGGCCGTCCTGCTGGGAACGAGTGCCGGTATCGCGATCGTCACCGACTCGTACGACGAGAACACGACGAGCTACTGATGGCGCCCATGGAGATGTTCAGCCTCGGCCGAAGCGCGGCGGGGCTCGATCGCGAGTCGCCTTCCGCGCTGCACAGCCAGATCTCCGATGCCATGCGCTCGACCATCGTCTCGGGGGAGTGGCCTCCTCACCACCGGCTCAAGTCCGAGCCGGAGCTGGCCGTCGATCTCGGCGTGAGTCGGGGCACCCTGCGCCGAGCGCTCTCGACTCTGATCGAGGAGGGCCTGCTCAAGCAGATCCAGGGTCGCGGAACGTTCGTGACGGAGACGCTTCTCGAGCCCGCCGCAGCGCAGAAGCTCAGCACTCTTTCCGAGGACTTCGCGAGCCAGGGAGTTACCCTCGACACGGCCGTCATCGAAGCAGCTCTTGTCGAGCCTCCCGCGTACATCGGGGCACTTCTCCGGGTCCCGGGGCATACGAAAGTCCTGAGGCTGGTCCGGGTTCGCAGAACTTCGGAACTGCCGATCGCCCTGCTGCACAACTATGTGAGAACCGATCTCGCGCCGGGAATAGAAGACATCGACTTCTCGAGCACGAGCCTGTTCGGAACGCTCGAGGGAAGGTTTCGCCTGAAGATCGGCACCGCTCGGCGCACGTTCAGCGCTCAGGCCGCCTCCGCAGAGGTGTCCTCTGCGCTCGAAGTCCCGGTCTCCTCTCCCGTCCAGTACCTCGAGCAGCTCACCTTCCTGAGCGACGGTCGCCCGGTCGAATACTCGGACGTCTGGATCAACAGCTCCGAGTTGCGCGTCGTCACGCTTCTGGCCAGGCGATGATCCTCGCATCCCCCCATCCCTGCGCAGAAAGGCAACAACCGCAATGACCACTCGCCTCATCCTCGACTGCGATACCGGAACCGACGACGCGGTCGCCATCATGGCGGCGGCGAGCCATGCCGAACTCGATCTGGTGGCTGTGACGACGGTCAACGGCAACGTTCCGCTGTCCAACGTCACGGAGAACACCCTGCGGGTGCTGGACCTGCTGGGCTCCACCGTTCCGGTCTACGTCGGGGCGACACGGCCGCTCGTGCGCCCGGATTTTCCGATTCCGCGGGAGGTGCTGAGAAGCGGGGGAGGCGTGCATCCCGACTATCTGGATCTCCCACCATCGGTCTCCTCAGCCCGGGAGCAGACGGCGGTGTCATTCCTCATCGACTACTACCTGAGTGAGGAGAGCGCGGACACCGTGCTCGTGGCGACAGGACCGCTGACCAATGTCGCTCTCGCCCTCGCCGCTGAGCCACGACTCGCGCAGCGGATTCCCCGCCTCATCGTCATGGGCGGCGCGCGTGGCTGGGGCAACGTCACCGCCTCCGCCGAATTCAACATCTGGGTGGATCCTGAGGCTGCGGAGGCGGTGTTCAGCTCCGGCATCGAAGACCTCACGATCGTCCCGCTCGATGCGACGCACAGCGCCCCGATCTCCCTGGCCGATTGCGACCGGTTCGATGCGATCGGATCGCCGGCCGCGCTGGCCTCGAGCGCGTTCATCCGCCACCGGATCCTGAATTACTCCGATGCGCCCGGAGCGGAGCGGGTGTCCGCGCCGGTGCACGATGCCCTCTGCGTTGCCTCTCTCGTGCATCCCGAGGTGCTCACGGAGGTTTACGACTGGCCGGTCAACGTCGAGACCAGGGGAGAGCACACGCTGGGCGAGACGGTCTTCGACAGCCGGCCCTGGGTGCGGGAGTCGCGCATCGCGCATGTCGCCCTGCGCGCAGATGCGCAGATTTTCGCCCAATTCCTCGCAGATGCGTTTACCCCTTGACAGGACAATGACGGTCAGACACTCTGTCGGTAATTCATCATTCGTACTACGAATCGAAGGCTCAATGTTGAGAGTTCAATCGGTCGCTCGGGAGCTCGAGCGCCGCATTATCGACGGTGAATACGGGCTAGGGACCCGGATCCCGACCGAGCCGGAACTCGCGACCGAATTCTCGGTAAGTCGCACGACGATCCGCGGAGCGATGAGCGGGCTTCAGGCAAGGGGCCTGGTGAGCAGGGAGCAGGGCCGCGGGACCTTCGTTCGCGGCAGTGGGCGCGTGAGCATCAACATGGTGCTCGATGCGAACCTCTCGGTGAGCGAGGTCATCCGGGAGTCCGGGAGGGTTCCGGCGACTATCGGGCTCTCCGTGATCCGGGAGTTCGCCCCGCCCGCCGTGCTCGCGGCGCTGCGACTTCCGAGCCCGTCGCACTGCATCGTGGTTCGTCGTACGAGAACCGCGGATGGCGTTCCGGCGGCCGACGGCACGGACTACCTGCTGGAGGTTCCCAGCCTTCCGACCGACCGGCAGGCCTACGTGCACTCGATCTACGACCTCCTGGAGAAGACTCATCGGCGCCCGGTCAGCTCGGGAACCGCACAGATCCAGGCAGCGCTCGCGACCGGGGAGACCGCCAGGAACCTTGCGCTTCCCGACGGTTCTCCTGTTCTCGTGCTCTCGCAGGTGCACGAGCTCGTCGGCGGAACGCCGGTCATGTACTCCGTCATCTCGCTGCGCAGCGATGTCGTGAACCTCTACGTTCATCGCGGGCAGCGAGACGACGGTTCGCTCCACGAGAGCGAGAGCGGGTCTGTTCCCTGATCGGAACCGGCCAGAGACACCCAACCGGATCGGCAACGTCGCCGATCCGCACTCACAACACATAATCCGAAAGGCAACACAACAATGACAACAGCCCCCGTTGCGTCCGCTCCGAAGAAGAGCAAGCTCAATCGCAATAACCTCCCGATGACGCTCATCGTGACTCTGATCCCCGTCTGCGTCGCGCTGAACATCGTCGGCGGCTACATCGCGCACGCGCTTCGGCTGCCGGTGTACCTCGACATGATCGGCACCGCGATCTCCGCGATCGTGCTCGGTCCGTGGTGGGGTGCGCTCGTCGGTGTCCTCACGAACTCCGGCTCGTCGCTCATCAACGGTCCGACAAGCCTCCCGTTCATGATCGTCAACGTTGTCGGCGCTCTCCTGTGGGGCTATGGAGTCCGCTCCTGGAAGCTCGGCCGCACCATCCCGCGCTTCTTCCTGCTGAATGTCATGGTGGCGGTCGCCTGCACCATCGTCGCCGCCCCGATCATCGTCCTCGTGTTCGGTGGCGCGACCGGAAACGGTGCTGACGCCCTCACCGGAACGTTCCTCGCGGTCGGGCAGAACCTGGTCGGATCGGTGTTCTCGTCGAATATCCTGACCTCGCTCGCCGACAAGATCATCGGTGGCTTCGTCGCGCTCGCGATCATCGAGGCGTTGCCGAAATCGCTGACCGCGAATGTCGACATCGTGAAGGCGACACCGCTCAAGGGCATCCTGCTCGCGGTCGCCGGAATCGTCGTCGGCGTGCTCGTCATCGTCGTGTTCCTGGCGCTCAACGCCGGCGCGTAACACGTATCACCCGCCCGGGACGGTGCAGTTCGCCAGAACTGCACCGTCCCGACCACTGGAGAACCAATGTCTGAACCAATAATTCGCTTCACCGACGTCTCGTACAGCTACCCGGGAACCGAGGATCTCGCCCTCCGCTCGATCAGCCTGGACATCCAGGCCGGCGAGTACGTGTCGATCCTCGGCCTCAACGGCGCGGGAAAGACGACGCTCGGCCTCTGCGTGAACGGCGTGATCCCGACCATGCTCGGCGGCCGGCTCGAGGGCACGGTAACCGTCGATGGCCTCGATGTGTCGGAATTCCCGGTGCGGGAGATGGCCAAGATCGTCGGCATGGTCTTCGACAATCCGGAATTCCAGATGAGCCAGTTGTCCGCGGCGGAGGAAGTGGCCCTTGGCCTCGAGAACGCCGGCGTGTCCTACGAGGACATGAAGCGGATCATCCCGGAGACCCTCGCCCTGGTCGGGCTCGCCGGATTCGAGGAGCGATCACCCCTCGGGCTCTCCGGAGGCCAGCAGCAACGTCTGGCCATCGCCGCGGTGCTCGCCATGAAACCGAAGGTGCTGATCATGGACGAGCCGACGTCGAACCTCGACCCGATCGGCAAGCAGGAAGTCTTCGACATGGCCGCGAAGCTCAATCGCGAACAGGGAATGACGGTCATCGTCATCGAGCACGAGGTCGAGGTCATGGCTGATTTCGCCGACCGCGTGATCGTGATGGATGGCGGACGCATAGTCATGAACGGGACCCCGCAGGAGATCTTCAGCCAGGTCGATGCGCTGGCGGCACTGAACCTGCGGGTTCCTGAGGCAGCCGCGCTCGCCAGACTCCTCGACGACGAACACCTCTGGGCGGGCCCGGTGCCCACCCGCACCCAGCCCGCGGTCGAGGCCATCAACAACCTTCTGGGAGCATCCAATGCCTAAGACCGTGAACACCGGCGTTCCGACGCACGAGTCCTCGAAGTCACTCCTCGCCGTCGACGTCAGGGACGCCCACTATGTGTACCCGAGCGGCCGCGTCGTCGCGCTCGGCGGTATCGACCTGAAGGTCGAGCACGGAGAGCTTCTCGGGATCATCGGCCAGAACGGTTCGGGAAAGACAACGCTCACGAAACTGTTCAACGGGCTCCTGAAGCCGAGTTCCGGCTCGATTCTCATCAATGGGATGGATACGGCGGATCGCACGGTTCAGCAGATGGCCGCACACGTCGGCTATGTCTTCCAGAACCCCAACCATCAGCTGTTCGCGCGCACGATCGAAGAGGAATTGAAGTTCGGGCCGAGGAACATCGGGGTGCCGGAGGCCGAGATCGACCAGCGCGTCGCCGACGCCGTCGAATT
Source organism: Terrimesophilobacter sp. (assembly GCA_036565765.1). Classification (GTDB taxonomy): domain Bacteria; phylum Actinomycetota; class Actinomycetes; order Actinomycetales; family Microbacteriaceae; genus Terrimesophilobacter. Next base: position 19,858 of record DATCXP010000094.1, on the reverse strand, counting down.
CTTCGGTCTTCAGGACTACATCGCCGAGCACCCGTACCGGGTCAGCTTCCCGATCCGCAAGCTCGTGGGCATCGCCTCGATCGTGACCATGCGTCCACGCATCCTGATCTTCGACGAGCCGTCGACCGGCCAGGACCACAGCACGACGCACATCATCAACGGGCTCATGCGCAGGCTCGCCGACGAGGGGACGACCGTGATCTGCGTCTCCCACGACATGCCGCTTCTGGCGGATGTCGTGAGACGCGTGATCGTGATGAAGGACACCAGGATCATCGCCGATGCCTCCCCGCGGGAGGTCTTCGCGGACAAGGAGCTGATGGGCCGCACCAATCTGCAGGCACCGCAGATCACCGAGATCGCACTGCAGACCGTCGTCCCGCTCGGAGGACCGGTCGCCCTCACTCCCGCGGAGCTCGCGGCGGACATCGCACTCCGCATCCGATCCAACTCCGACCCGGCCACCGTCGCGCACTGATCTCGAGGATTAACTACATATGTCTATGCAAATGGCCTTGCCGATCACGATGATCCCGGGAAACTCCGTGATCCATCGGATCAACCCGCTCCCCAAGATGATCTGGGTCGCCGGCTACATCGTTCTCGCCTTCTCGACCCAGAACATCGTGCTGCTGTACTCGATGGCCCTGTTCGCCTTGATCCTGGCGCCGATCGCCGGTGTCGTCAGGCCGCTTCTGAAGGCCTCGCTCATCCTGGTCCCCGTCGCCTCGTCGCTGGTCGCGCTGCAGATCATCGCCCCCGCGGTCGAGAAGCCCTGGACTCCGATCGCCGAGATCGGCGCTCTCACGCTCTACGGCGACGGTCTCTACTACGGCCTGGTCCTGCTCGGCAGAATCGTGGCCTCGCTGCTGATGGCGCTCGTGATGGTGATGACAACCCACCCGAGCGACATGTTCACGACGTTCGCGAAGCTGAAGGTCCCCTACACGCTCAACTTCATGATGTCCATGACGCTCAACCTCATCCCGGTGTTCCAGCGCGAGGTCGGCATCATCATGAGCGCGCAGAAGTCGCGAGGGATGAAGGGCCGCGGATTCGCAGCGGTGCTGCCGAGCTTCGTTCCGGTCTTCGTCGGCGCTATCGAGCGGGTGCAACAGCTCTCCATCTCCCTCGAATCCCGCGGATTCGGGTCAGACGGACACAAGACCAGCTACCGGCAGGTGGCGATGCGACCAGGCGACTGGCTGCTGGCCGGGCTCGGAGCGATCGTGCTCGGCGGGCTCAGCTACGTCTCCATCTCGCGCGGGCTGTGGAGCCTGAGCCACGTGATCGTCTTCCCGCCGACCCTGGTGCTGTGGCTGTTCATCGTCGCCGCAACCGTCTTCGGAGCGGTGATCCTCATCACGCTCATCTACGCCTTCAAAAAGTAACTCTCAGCGCCGACACAGCGTCGGACATCAGGAACAGGATCAGAACTATGCCAGCAACAGCAGCGCACGAGCGCCAGCACCACATCCAGGTCGCGCCGGGGGAGGTCGGGCGCTACGTCTTCCTGCCCGGCGACCCCGGGCGATGCGAGCCGATCGCGAGACTCTTCGACGAACCGAGGCTCGTCGCGAGCAACCGCGAATACGAGACCTGGAGCGGATACCTCGACGGTGAGCTGGTGTCGGTGACGTCGACCGGGATCGGCTGCCCCTCCGCAGCCATCGCGATGGAGGAGCTCGTGAAGGTCGGGGCGGACACCTTCGTCCGGGTCGGCACCTCGGGATCGATGCAGCCGGATATCGTGCCGGGGACACTCGGGATCATCTCCGGTGCCATTCGCGACGAGGGAACGTCGAGTCACTACCTGCCCATCGAATTCCCTGCCGTCGCGGATCTCGACGTGACTCGTGCACTCGCCATCGGCGCTCGCTCTCTCGGCAGACCGTTCCGGGTCGGCATCTCGCAGTCGAAGGACTCCTTCTACGGACAGCACGAACCGGGCAGGATGCCGGTGGCGAACCGCCTGAAGGAACGCTGGTCGGCGTGGATGGCGGGCGGGGCGATCTGCTCCGAGATGGAGGCGGCCGCGCTCTACATCGTCGCCGCGACGCTCGGCGTGCGGGCAGGCGGGGTCATGATGATCCTCGGGCACCACGACATGGCGCCGATGACGGCCGAGGAGAAGGCAGCAGGCTCTCTCGACAATCTGCTTCCTGCCGCGGTCGCCGGGATCCGGGAACTGATCGCCCGCGACCGCGAGGCGGCGGCATGAGCCCCGACGATCTGCAGCACCACATCCGGCTCCGGCGCGGCGACGTTGGACGCTACGTCCTGCTTCCCGGCGACCCTGGCCGCTGCGAACCCATCGCGGCACTGTTCGACGACGCCGCTCACGTCGCATCGAATCGGGAGTACACGACCTGGACAGGAACCCTCGACGGCGAGAAGGTCAGCGTCGTCTCGACCGGGATCGGCTGTCCGTCATCCGCGATCGCGGTAGAAGAGCTCATCGCGATCGGCGCCGACACGTTCATCCGTGTCGGGACTTCCGGCGCGATCCAGCCGGGGACGCCCGACGGCGAACTCGCCGTCGTCACCGCGGCCATTCGCGACGAGGGAACGTCGAGCCACTACCTGCCGATCGAGTTCCCCGCGATCGCCGACCCCCAGGTGGTCGACGCGATCGCGGAAGGCGCCCGCCGGCACGGCATCCCGCATCGCCTCGGGGTGTCCCAGTCGAAGGACTCGTTCTACGGAGAAGTCGAACCGGAGCGGATGCCGATGGCCCACCGCCTGCACGACCGGTGGAACGCCTGGGTCGCCGGAGGGGCGATCTGCTCCGAGATGGAGGCCTCGGCGATCTTCGTGCTCGGAGCGATCCACCGGGTGCGGACGGGAGGGGTCATGCAGATGCATTCCGGCGACGGCTCGGTGGATCGCGGTCAACTCCTGACCGCCTCGGTCGAAGCCCTACGGGTTCTCATCGAGAACGATCGCGGGGGCCGGCAGTGGCCGTAAGCGCGGATGTCGCGCGGCTCGCCGCTGCGGCCCCGGAGTACGCGCGCGCGATGTCCGAACATCAGAGGCGCAACTTCCTGTTTCTGATGCTCGACGGTGCGACCTTCGCGTTCGCGATCTCGCTGCTCTCGGAGACGACGATCATCCCCGCATTCATCCAGCAGCTCAGCGGAAGCTCAGTGCTGGTCGGCCTGGTCGCCGCGACATTCGCGATCGGACGCTACCTTCCGCAGCTGATCGGAGCGCACCTGGTGCGCGGGCGCAGCCGGAGGAAGCCCATGCTCCTGACGATCGTGATCGCGGAGCGGGTCGGCATCCTTGCGATCGCGGGAACCGCCCAGCTCATCGGCGCCGTCGACACGGGAGTCGTCCTCGGCCTCTTCTTCCTCGCCTTCTGCGCGTACGCGGTCACGACCGGGCTCATCGGTCCGGTGTACGGGGATTTCGTGGCGAAGGCCCTCACGAGGGGACGCGGCTGGTTCTACGGCTCCGTGCAGCTGCTCGGAGGCGTTCTCGGCTTCAGCGCTGCGCTCGTGGCGGAGAACATCATCAGGACCAACGAGTTCCCGCAGGGAATCCAGCTCTGCTTCTGGATCTGCTTCGGCCTGTCGTTCCTGTCGATCTTCTTCATTGCAGGACTCCGGGAGGTCCCCTACCCGCACGTCGAGCCTCGGCCGCGACTGTTGACCACGATCCGGGAGATCCCGTCGCTGATCTCCGGAGACCGGGTGTACGGGCGCTTCGTGACGGCGCGGGCGTTTCTGGCCTTCTCCACCTTCGGAGTCGGATTCGTCGTCGTCGACGGGATCGATCGCGGCCTGAGAACCTCCGATGCCGCGCTTCTTGCCGCCGTGTTCATCCTGTCCCAGGCGGTGCTCGGGTTCCTTCTCGGGCTGATCGGGAACTACTTCGGCTGGAGGATCGTGGTGATCCTCGGCGGGGTGCTCATCGCCGCCGGGATGGCGGGCGCGGTCGTGGCGGAGGCGCTTCCTGCCTACATCGCGATTTTCGCCGCCCTGGGGGGAGCGAACGCGGTGACCGTGATCGGCGACCCGAACATGTCGATCGAGCTCGCGCCTGCCGAGAAGACGAGCCTGTATCTCGGTACGACATCGACTCTGCTCGCGCCGTTCTTCATTCTCGGGCCGTTGGCAGCAGGCGCACTCGTCGTGCCACTCGGCTACCCTCCGGTGTTCACGGGCGCCGCCGTCTTCGCGGTCGTCGGCATCGTGCTCGCCCTCCGCGTCAGAGAGCCGCGGAAATCCACTGTCCCCAGCGCCGTCGGCCAGCCCGGCGCGCTTCCCTGACCCAAGGAGAGCAACCATGTCGAACGAGAAGATCCGCCGCATGATCATCGACACAGACACCGCCGCGGACGACAGTTTCGCCCTGCTCGTCGGCCTGCTTCACGAGAACGCGCGGCTCGAGGCGATCACGATCGTCGCAGGCAACGTCGCGTTCGAGCAGCAGATCGAGAATGCGCTGCTCACGGTCGAGGCCGCTGGCCGCTCCGGGGAGGTCCCTGTCCACCTCGGTGCCCGGGTGCCGATGATGAGACCCTGGTACCAGTCGCGGGCCCACGGCGACGGCAAGGGAAACCATGACTTCGCCAAACCGACCCAGGTGCCGAGCGACGAGGCGGCGGCGCAGGCTCTCGTCCGCATCGTCGACGAGAACCCGGGGGAGATCGACATTCTCGCGATCGGACCGCTCACCAACATCGCGACCGCCGTGCTGCTCGACCGGGACTTCGCGAGCAAGGTGCGCGAGCTCTGGATCATGGGCGGCTGCGACAACTCGGTAGGCAACGTGACCGCGGCGGCCGAGTACAACTTCTTCGTCGACCCGGAGGCGGCGGACATCGTGATGCGGGCCGGCTTCGACGTCACGATCGCGACCTGGACTCTCACGCTCGCCCAGGCGACCTGGAGCCGTGAGCAGCTCGCCGAGATCGCGGCGATCGACAACGACCTCGCGAGGTTCTTCACGATCCTCGACAAGCCGAACATCGACTACAACGAGAGCGAGGGCATCATGGGGAGCACCCATCCCGACTCCGTGACCGCCATGATGCTGGTCCGTCCGGATCTGGTCCGGTCGAGCAGCAGGAAGTTCGTCGCGATCGAGACCGCGAGCGAACTGACTCGTGGCTATTCGCTGTTCGACGACCGCCCGCACCGCAACGCCCCGAACGCGACCGTCATCGACGAGATCGATGAAGAGGGGTTCTTCCGCGCCTATGTCGAGCTGCTCAGCTCGGGGGCGCGCTGAGCGGCGCTCAGGCGTGCACGGCTCTCAGGGCAATTCGCTCATATGAGCAGAAGGCTCTGCGAATGTTGAGATCGTGGGGTGACCGGCCTAGCCTTGAAGCGAGAGGAGGCCGCCATGTCGAACGACACGGAACTGCTCACCGTGCGCATCGCCGAGCTCTACTACGACGAGAACAAGACGCAGGATGAGATCGGCGCCCTCCTCGGAGTGACCCGCTGGAAGGTCGGCCGGCTGCTCACCCGGGCGCGGGAACGCGGGATCGTTCGCATCGAGATCGTCCACCCGCGTGCGCGCAGGCTCGGCGTCGAGCGAGAGCTGCGGGAGCGCTTCGGCTTGAAGGATGCCGTGGTGATCCCCATGGCGGATGACCTGCGCTCGCGCGTCGCCCAGGCCGCCGCCGATTACCTCACCGCGCTTCGGCCGGTCCCTCGCACGCTCGGAATCAGCTGGGGGCGCACGATCGACGATGTCGCCGACCACCTCTCGTCCGACTGGGCGAGGGGCGTGACCGTCGTGCAGATCAACGGCGGCGTGAGCCTCAACAAGAGGGCGGGGACCGCGGCGACGACGGCGGCAGCGATCGCGCACAAGGCGAACGGTCAGGCGATCCTGCTGCCGAGCCCCGCCATCCTGGAGCGTCTCGAGACGAAGCGGGCGATCGAGGCCGACCGCACGGTCGCGAGCGTGCTCGATCGCGCGGCGGCGGCGGACATCTATCTGTACAGCGCCGGCGTCGCCGACGAGTCCTCCGTTCTGGTCGAGAGCGGCTATCTGACGACGGATGACGTGACGGAACTCGTGCGCAAGGGAGCGGTCGGCGACGTGGTCGGCCGCTACATCGACGCGAACGGCAACCCGGTGGACCCGGGGCTGGACGAGCGTACCGTTGGACTCGGGCTCGAGCAGTTGCGCGCGGCGGACACGGCGATCTTCGTCGTGGCGGGCGAGGCGAAGCATCCGGTCGCGAGCGCCATCGTCGCGAGCGGTCTGTGCAGCGTCATCGTCACCGACGAGGCGACCGCGGCCGCATTGCTGGACTCTGCGCCACTCGGGCAGAGAGATCACGGAGGATCGGCAGAATGACACTGGAACAGTCCCTTGCGCTGGCACCGGCCGAACGGGCGGTGCAGTTGATCGGAACGGATCTCACCGAGCGAAGCCTCAAGCTGCACCTCGACGGCCTGTCCGGCGTCGACGCGGTCGGCCTCGAGGCTCGTGCGGCGGGCCTTGCGACCCGCTCGATCAAGACCACCTCGAAGGCCTGGGCGCTCGACACGGTCATCACACTCATCGACCTCACGACGCTCGAGGGCGCCGACACTCCCGGGAAGGTCCAATCGCTGGTCGCGAAGGCGATGACACCGGATCCGTCGGATCCGACGACGCCGCGCGTGGCAGCCGTGTGCGTGTACGGGGACATGGTCCCCTACGCGGTGGCCGCTCTCGGCGCGGCGCACGCGGCGGGCGGGACGACCGGAATCAACGTCGCGGCTGTCGCCACGGCGTTCCCGAGCGGGCGCGCGTCGCTCGCCGTGAAGCTCGCCGACACGAAGGATGCCGTGGCGAACGGCGCCGACGAGATCGACATGGTCATCGACAGGGGGGCCTTCCTGTCCGGGCGCTACGGCCTCGTATTCGACCAGATCGTCGCCGTGAAGGATGCCTGCCGTCGGGCCGACGGCAGCTACGCCCACCTCAAGGTGATCCTGGAGACCGGCGAGCTGAACACCTACGACAACGTGCGCAGGGCCTCCTGGCTCGCCATCCTCGCCGGCGCCGACTTCATCAAGACCTCGACCGGCAAGGTGCAGCCGGCGGCGACGCTCCCGGTCACGCTCCTCATGCTGCAGGTCGTGAACGACTGGCACCGCCTCACCGGGGAGAGGATCGGAGTGAAGCCGGCCGGCGGTATCCGGTCGTCGAAGGACGCCATCCGGTACCTCGTGACGGTAGCGGAGACCGTCGGCGAGGAATGGCTGCACCCGAGCCTGTTCCGGTTCGGCGCCTCGAGCCTGCTCAATGACGTGCTGCTGCAGCGCCAGAAACTGAAGACCGGCCACTACAGCGGCCCCGACTACGTGACGATCGACTAGGAGATACCACCATGAGTTTCCTCGAATACGCTCCGGCACCGGAGTCGAAGAGCATCCTGCACCTCAAGAAGAACTACGGCCTGTTCATCGACGGCGACTTCAGGGACGGCCACGGCGCCCAGTTCACGACGATCTCCCCGGCGGATGAGTCGCCGATCGCGAGAATCGCCTCCGCGAACGCCGAGGATGTCGATACGGCCGTTGTGGCCGCGCGCCGGGCCTACGACAAGGTCTGGTCGCGCATGAGCGGCGCCGACCGCGGCAAGTACCTGTTCCGGATCGCACGCCTCGTGCAGGAACGCACGCGCGAGCTCGCCGTCGCGGAGAGCCTCGACAACGGGAAGCCGATCAAGGAGAGCCGTGACGTCGACGTCCCGCTCGTCGCCGCCTGGTTCTTCTACTACGCCGGATGGGCCGACAAGCTCGACTACGCAGGGCTCGGCCCCGCGCCGCGCGCCCTCGGGGTCGCCGCGCAGGTCATCCCGTGGAACTTCCCGCTGCTCATGCTCGCCTGGAAGATCGCCCCGGCGCTCGCCGCGGGAAACACGGTCGTGCTCAAGCCTGCCGAGACGACACCGCTCTCCGCGCTCGTGTTCGCCGAGATCCTGCAGCAGGCAGACCTTCCGCCGGGAGTCGTGAACATCATCACGGGTGCCGGAGACACCGGTTCCGCGTTGGTCAACCATCCGGATGTCAACAAGGTCGCGTTCACCGGCTCGACCGCCGTTGGGCGCTCGATCGCGAAGTCGACGGCGGGGACCGGCAAGAAGCTCACGCTCGAGCTCGGCGGGAAGGCCGCGAACATCGTGTTCGACGACGCCCCGATCGACCAGGCCATCGAGGGGATCGTGAACGGGATCTTCTTCAACCAGGGTCACGTGTGCTGCGCGGGGAGCCGCCTGCTGGTGCAGGAGAACATCCACGACGAGGTCATCGACCGTCTCAAGCAGCGGTTGTCGACCCTGCGGATGGGCGACCCGCTCGACAAGAACACCGACATCGGTGCGATCAACTCGCGCGCTCAGCTCGATCGCATCCGGAAGCTGTCCGATGTGGGCGAGGAGGAGGGCGCAGAGCGCTGGACCGCGGACTGCGTCATCCCGGACAAGGGCTTCTGGTTCGCACCGACGATCTTCACGGGCGTCGAGACGAGCCACCGCATCGCCCGCGAGGAGATCTTCGGCCCGGTGCTCTCGGTGCTGACCTTCCGTACGCCTGCTGAGGCGATCGCGAAGGCGAACAACACGCCCTACGGACTCTCTGCCGGCATCTGGAGCGACAAGGGCAGCCGGATCCTCGGCGTTGCCGACAAGCTCAAGGCCGGTGTCGTCTGGGCGAACACCTTCAACCGCTTCGACCCGGCGAGCCCGTTCGGCGGCTACAAGGAGTCGGGATACGGTCGCGAGGGTGGCCGTCACGGTCTTGCCGCCTACCTTCAGTCGGCGGGGTCGCACAACGCCTCGATCGCGCGCCGCCCGCAGATCTCCCTGGCGAGGTCGCAGGCCCGGGTCGAGCAGAAGAGCACCCGGGTCGAGCCGCAGGATTCTCGGGTCGAGCTTGTCGAGACCGCCCCCGCCAGCACCCGTCGTCCCAAGAGCCGCGCCACCAAGGGAGCCACGAAATGACCGCCCGCCTCGCCGTTCCGAAGACCTACAAGCTCTACATCGGCGGGAAGTTCCCCCGCAGCGAGTCCGGCCGCACCTATGAGGTCGCCACGCGCAGGGGCGCCTTTCTCGCGAACGCGGCGAAGGCGAGCCGCAAGGATGCCCGCGATGCGGTCGTCGCGGCACGTGCGGCCGTTTCCGGCTGGGCCGGGGCGACCGGATACAACCGCGGCCAGGTGCTGTACCGCATCGCGGAACTGCTTGAGGGGCGTCGAGCCCAGTTCGTCGAGGAGCTTCGGCAGGGGAGGGGCCTCAGCGAGGCGCAGGCCGGCCGCGAAGTCGACGCGGCGATCGACGTCTGGATCTGGTACGCCGGATGGGCGGACAAGTACCTGCAGGTCTCCGGCAACGCGAACGCGGTGAGCGGCCCGTACTTCAACATCTCGACGCCGGAGCCGACCGGGGTCGTGGCGATCGTCGCGCCGCAGGACTCGGCGCTGCTCGGGCTCGTCTCGGTCGTCGCGCCGGCCGTCGTGAGCGGGAACACGGTGGTCGTCATCGCGAGCGAGACCGCGCCGCTCAGCGCGATCAGCCTGAGCGAGGTGCTCGCCACGAGCGATGTGCCCGGTGGCGTCATCAACATCCTGACCGGCTCTCCCGCGGAGATCACGCCGTGGCTTGCCAGTCACGCCGACGTGAACGCGCTCGATCTCGCCGGCGCAGAGTCCCTCGACTGGGTGGACCTGCAGATCGCGGCGGCGGACACGCTCAAGCGAGTGCTGCCACCGGAGGCCGGGGTGCCGGCGCCATCCATCGAGCGCATCCAGTTCTTCACCGAGACGAAGACGGTCTGGCACCCGAAGGGCATCATCTAGCTTCGCCGGTGTCACGCACCCCGCCAGAGTGTAACGAAACGGTAACGGAAACGATATAGTGGCCTCACCCGCAGCAGCGGGTCCCGACCGATCTACCGAATGGCGTGTCAATGGCGACAGCGCAGCATCCGGCAGTGCTCACCCCGGCGCAGCCCACCCGAGAATCACCCCAGCTGAACAGAAACACACATCAGGATCGCAGGAGCGCACCATCCGTTCCGCCCGCCCTCCGGCGCGGTGCCATCGCCGGGGTGCTCGTCTTCGGCTTCGCCGCCGTCCTCATCCTGACGCCAGGACCGTCGCAGGTGCAGGCGTCCGGACTCTTCGGCGGGCTGCGTGCGCCGGGAGAGCCCTCGTTCATCGCCGGCCACCGAGGAGATCGGGCCGCCGCTCCGGAGAACACGATGCCCGCACTCCAGGCAGCACTCGACGGGCCGATGGGCTTCGTCGAGACCGATATCCAGCTGACTGCCGATCGGGTTCCTGTTCTCATCCACGACACTTTCGTGGATCGCACGACAAACGGCTCCGGCCGGGTCGACGAATTCACGTTCAGGCAGCTGCAGCAACTGGATGCCGGCGCCTGGTTCTCCCCGGAGTTCGCCGGAACGCGCATCCCCACCCTCGAATCGCTGTTGAGCGCGCTGCAGGCGACCGAGCAGAGGGGTGTCCAGAAGAAGGCGCTGCTCGAGCTCAAGGGATACTGGAGTGCCGCCGAGGCGAAGATCGTCCTCGACCTCATCGCCCAGTACGGAGTCCGCCAGCAGGTCATCCTGTCGAGCTTCGACACGAGCACCCTCCAGCACATCGAGGAGGTGGATGCGGACCTGCCGCGTGCGATCATCGCCGCGAGCCTGCCGAAGGATCCGGTGGGGTTCGCGAAACTGTACGGCGCGATCGCGATCATCACGAGCCAGGCATCCGTTCTCGCCGATCCCTGGTCGGTGGACCGGATGCATCGTGCGGGCCTCGGCATCATCCTGTACACCCTCAATACCAGGAGCCGGTGGAAGGAGGCGATGGATCTCGGCGTCGACGGGATCATCACGGATCGTCCGAACCGTCTGGATCACTGGTTCGCCTCCGCGCTCTCCCCTTAGACTGCGGTGCCGAAGCGGTTCTGTGGCGATTCCCAGCGCGACCGCGCAAAATAGGGGTGCCCGTCCAGGCCTTGAGCTGGCAGAAAGGGAGTCCGCCGTGAACGAGTACGCAGCGCAGGACCCCCGTTTCGACGTGCTGACGAAGGTCGCCTTCGTCGGCGACAGCCTCACCGAGTCCGGCGACTGGTCTGAATGGTTCCCGGAATTCGACACCCTCAACTTCGGCGTCAGCGGCGACACCACCGATGATCTGCTCGAGCGCCTCGGCGCCGTCATCGACGCGAAGCCGGATGAGATCGTGCTTCTCATCGGAACGAACGACCTCGGGAGGCGCCTCACGGTCGAGCACCTCGTGCGGAACATCCAGCTCATGCTCGTCGAGTTGCGCCGCCAATTGCCCGGCACCCGGATGCTGCTGCAGTCGATCATGCCGCGAGGAAGCGAATTCGCCGGCCAGATCCAGGAGGCGAACATCCACCTGCGCCAGTTCGCCGCGACAGTGCACGCGCAGTATCTCGACCTGTGGCCGGCGTTGGCCCGCGAGGATGGGGAGATCAGCCCGGAGTACTCCGACGACCGCCTGCACCTCAGCGACGCCGGCTATCAGGCGTGGCTCGCCGAACTGCGGCCGGCGCTCGAGCGGTTGCGCGAGCAGCCTCCGATGAGCCGCCCGATCCGCATGGTCGGCTAGAGCCGGGCTACCAGTCGCGCGTAGAACGCGACGCCGCGCAGGAACGTCGCCGTGCGCATCCGCTCGTTCTTCGCGTGCAGGGTTCCGCGCTCCTCGCCGGACATCTCGAACGGGCTGAACCGGTAGACGTGATCGCTGATGCGCGTGAAGTGGCGGCCGTCGCTCGCCCCGAGCATCACGTACGGTGTCACGATCGTGCCGGGGAAGCTCTGCTCTATCGTGCGCTTCACGAGCTCCCATGCCGACCCGGTGGTGGGAGAGACCGGGGACGGTTCTGACGGGTGCAATGCCTCCACCGTGACGAGCTCGTCCCTGATCGCCCGGCGAACGTGTTCGACGGCCTCCGCAACGCTCGAATCGATGGCGATCCGGATGTTCACGACCGCCTCGGCACGCTCCGCGAGGGCATTCGCGGCCTGCGCTCCGGAGAGCTGGGTGACTGCCTGCGTCGTGCGCACCATCGCGTTCGTCTCGGGGCTCAGGCGCGAGAAGAGCGTGAGCAGCATGCCCCTCGTGAGCCACACATTCCTGAACACCCAGCGCAGCGGCTGCCGGGCATGCGCACCGAGGGTGCGGATCATCTCCAGGTTCGTTGGGACGAAACTCTTGCGGAACGGCCGCCGGTCGAGTCGGACGATCGCACGCGCCAGGCGCACGGTCGCGGCCAGCCTCGGCGGAGTCGAGGCGTGGCCGCCGAGCTGGTCTACGGTGAGCTTCAGGCTCAGAATGCCCTTCTCGCTGACGCCTACGACGGCGATCGGCTTCGTCACCCCGGGGAAGACGCCCTCGACGACCGCTCCACCCTCATCCAGGACGAGTGCCGGCCGGATGCCGCGGGCCTCAAGCAGGTCGACGATCGCTCGTGCGCCGGATCCGGCGGTCTCCTCGTTGTGCCCGAAACTCAGATAGATGTCGTGCTCCGGCTGGAACCCCGCCGCCGCGTGGGATTCGACAGCCTCCAGGATGCTCACGAGCGAGCCCTTGTCGTCCAGGGTCCCTCGCCCCCAGATGAGCTGCTCTTCCCCGCCCCCGACCAGCTCGGCGGAGAACGGCGGGTGCTCCCATCCGTCCTCGGTGGCCGCGACAACGTCGTAGTGGGCCATGAGCACGGTCGGCTCGCCCTCGCTCCGCCCGACCCAGCGGAACAGCATCGAGTGCCCGTCCACCGCTTCGAGCTCGAGCGTGCGGTGCGTCTGGGGGTAGAGTTCCGCCAGCTTCTCTCGAAACGCCAGGAACGGCTCCCAGTCCATCTCGCTCTCATCGAGTCGCGAGATCGTCGGGATGCGCACGAGGGCCTGCAGGTTCGAGATGGCGCGGTCGGCGTCTACGGTCACGACTCGACTCTATTGGCAGGATGACGGATCGGCGGAGCGCACCGGCGCCGCGCGCGGGTCGATTAGCCTTGAGGCGATGACTTCCTATCCGACTCCGGCCTTCACCCGACCGGCGCTCGCACCCGGCCTGCTGGGGGCGATCGTTCTGTTCGTCGGGCTGGCGCTGCTCGACAACGACAGCGCGTACTTCTGGATCAAGGCGGTTGTGGCGGTTCTCGCCCTCATCCTGTGCGTCTTCGCCTGGCAGGCGAAGCAGTGGTGGTGGCTTCTCGGGCTCGTTCCGATAGCGATCGTGTGGAATCCGGTGTGGCCCATCGACCTCCATGGCCAGGGCTGGGTGGCCGCGCAGTTCGTCGCCGCACTCGTGTTCATCGTCGCCGGCGTGCTCATCAAGGTGAGGAACCAGGACGACCGAAACCGGCGCTGAACGCGTCGGAGCTAAAATGGTGTCAGCTGAGTACGCGCACAGACACAATCGGTGAACGCGTCGGGCTCAATCGATTGGGCCTTCTATGAGTGAGAACCTTTTTTCGGCTGTCGCCGAAGTGCGGATGACGTCGTCCGCGCTTTTCGGGCGCACCGACGTGATCGAACATCACGGGCGTCTCAGTCTGCTCAACAGCACGGCGACGCCCCTCGAGGCCATGATCGAGGATCTGTGCTTCGTCCGGGCGGCGCTGTCCGATGCCGGGATCGGTTTCCGGCTCGTGCGCGGAGCGGGACGGCGGAAGGGAGCAGACGCCTCGCGCCCGGTGATCGCGATCGACGGACGCGAGCGTGAAGCGGTCATCGCCGCGCTCGCGCTGGCCGGAGCGAACGAGCCACTGTATTCCAGGCCCGTGCTCTCGGGACGGGTCAAGGCGAAGGCGCGACGCGTCGGCAGCCGCAGGGCGGTGCTCGTCTCCTCCGGGGCGCTGTCGGACGATCCGCGGGATCGGGTGTTCCGACTGTTCCGACCCCGGGTGTCGCCGAGCCGAACGCTTCGCTACGGTGCGGCGAACGGCGTGCAGCTCGAGTTCTGGTCGCACCGGGACTCCGAGCTCGTACTTCCGACGGACAACGCCATGACGCGCCGGGTCATCCCTGCAGCGGAGGTGATCGAGACCACGGTGGAGCGCTATGGTCAGACCTGGCCGACGATCGACGGTATGTGGGACGACCTCGCCTGCGACGTGCGATTCCCCATCGACATCGTCTTCTCCTGGGTGGACGGCGCAGAGCTCGAGTGGCAGCGGGCGCGGGCGAAGCGGATGGCGAGCTACGTGATCGGGGAGGGCGACGACCACGAGGCACGGTTCCGCCAGCTCGACGAGCTCAAGTACGCGTTGCGGTCGGTGCACCTCTTCGCGCCCTGGGTGAGGAACATCTACATCGTGACGGACTCGCCCCGGCCGAGCTGGCTCGCCGACCATCCGCGGGTCACGATCCTCCGCAGCGAGGACTTCTTCTCCGACACCTCCGTGCTGCCCACCCACAACTCGCACGCCGTGGAGAGCCAGCTCCACAACATCCGGGGGCTCAGCGAGCATTTCCTGTACTCGAACGACGACATGTTCTTCGGGCGGCAGGTCGACGCAGAAGTGTTCTTCTCGGCGGGCGGCATCAGCAGGTTCATCGAGGCGGACACGCGCATCGGGCTCGGCGCTGCGGCGAAGGAACGCAGCGGCTTCGAGAATGCGGCGAGGGTGAACCGGGCGCTCCTGCGGGAGCGCTTCGGCCGGGTCATCACGCGGCACCTCGAGCACGCACCGGCACCTTTGAGGGTGTCCGTACTGCGCGAGTTGGAGGCCGAGTTCCCTGACGACTTCTCCCGCACCGCGTCGAGCGCCTTCCGTTCGGCGACGGATGTCTCGGTGACCAACTCGCTGTACCACTACTACGCTCTGCTGACCGGCCGGGCGGTCACGCAGACCGAGGCCAGGGTCAAGTATGTCGACACGACTCTGCATTCCGGCCTTCGCAAGCTGAAGAAGCTCCTGCGCCGGCGCAACGTCGACTTCTTCTGCCTCAACGACGGCAGCTTTCCGGAGCTCTCGCCGGGGGAGCGTGCCGCCGCCATCCGGTCGTTCCTCGATGACTACTTCCCGATCGCCGCCCCCTGGGAGCGCCGGGAGCAGGACTAGACGCTCGTGAGCTCCCAGGTGACCTGCTCCAGCTCGGATCCCGCAATGGCCTCCGCGGCGTCGGCGTAACGCTCGTCAGCGACGTTCGAGGGCGGGATGACGATCTCGTCGAGGGCGAGCCGCCGCGCGGTCTCCTCGGGCGAGACATACTCGACGACCGTCGAATCTCCGACCGGGACGACCGTGTGCATGATCGTGTGGTCGTAGACGTGGATGAGGTTGTAGGCCTGCGCTCCGTCGCGCGCCCGTGTCGCACCGACCGGGGCGACCAGATCCTGCGTGTAACAGCTGGCCGACGCGACCGACACCGGGATGCCGGCGAACGTGGCGTTCGTCGAGTAGTGGAGATGGCCGGCGATGATGCTGCGGACATCCGTCCCCTTGAGCACCTCAGCGAGGGCTCCCTGCTCCCGCAGTTCGACCGTCACGGCGAGGTCGAGAACGCAGGGGACCGGAGGATGGTGCATTGCGAGGATCGTTCCGTGCGGCGCCGGCGTTGCGAGCTCCTCGGTCAGCCAGTCGAGCTGGGAGGCCTCCAGGTGCCCGTAATGCTGGCCAGGGACGCTCGTGTCGAGCGTCACGATGCGCAGGCCGTTGACGAAGTACACCCGGTCGATGGGCTCCGTGGAGGGGAACTGGCCGAGAAGCATCGTGCGGAAAGCCGCGCGCTCGTCATGGTTGCCCATGACCCAGATCGTCTGAGCGCCGAGCCGCCTGGCGGCAGGGTCGATGATCGAACGAAGCCGACCGTATGCGATCGGCTCGCCCTTGTCGGCGAGGTCGCCCGTGAAGATGATCGCCTCCGGTCGGGCGCCGGAACGCTCCAGGTCGTCGAACACGCGGCGCAGCCGGGCCTCGCTGTCGACACGGTCGTAGAGCTGCCCGTTCGCAAGCAGGTGCGTGTCACTGAGGTGCAGGATGAAATGGTTCGGCCGTGGGTACTCGGCCGTCCGCGGAGTCATAGGCCTAGCAAATCGGAAAAACCACGGCGAAAGGGGGACACCTGACGGCGAGTCGGATATCGCCGTTCCTGTTGTCGCGTCGTCGGGTGCGCTATCGCAATATTCATCGTTGATGCCCTAAACTGATGAAGCACGACGAAGAGTCACTCGTGACCTGACCTTGCCGACGGCAAGTTGCTCGGGTCTGGTTCTCCGTCAGTATCGCAGTCGGCTACCAGGCACCACTGGCCAGCCGTCGGAAGTGGCGCAAGTGGACGGAAGCGCAGGACGAGTGAGCGCACGATAGTCAGTCGTGCGTGAGTTTTGGGGGCGGGAGCTCTCACGAGGAGGATCATGGCTCGATCGGGCCAGAAGACCACGGGGCGCAAGCCAACCGGTTCGCGGGCGGGCACGTCGACGCAGAAGAAGTCGAGTTCGCGGCGTTCGCGACCCGGCGACGACGTTGGCATCATCCCGGTACTCGCCCGCGCCGTGCGCGAGGTGGAGAACGCTGCGGAGCGTGGCAAGGTGTCACCGTCGAATCGGACCAAGTTCCAGGTGATCGCCCTCCTCATGCGGGACGAGCGCGCGCGGGCGAAGGCCGACAAGGTGCTGAGCGACGCCGAGCGCATCGAGTTGCTCAAGCGGCTCGACGGAGTCGCGACGATTCTCGCGAAGACCGCGGCACGCGACACCACGCTCATCCAGCTCCTCGCCGAAGACGCCAAGGTGTCCGACGCCGCGCAGAAGCTGCGTCGGGACATGCTCATCGCGAGCGGGGCGGAGCTCTCCCCGGACGAACTGATCATCGTCAAGGAACCGGAACCGGTGACTCCCGCGCTGGAGAAGCAGGTCGTGCCCCAGTCCGTCCGCCAGGCACAGATGGCGAACCCGTTCCTCGCGCCCGACCTTTCCGCGCTCCAGGTGAAGCCAAGGCTCCAGACCAGCCGCCTCGCGAACTGGGAACTGCTCGACCCTCTGTTCCGGGCGTTCGAATACGGTGCAGGCGGCGGGGCGGCGACGATGGATCTCCCCGACGCCACATCGCTCAAGCTGTCGGGCGGACTCGAACTCATGCGCCATCAAGCACGGTTCCTCGCCGAGGTGAGGAAGGGGCATCGCACCTTCCTCCTCGCGGACGAGCCGGGGCTCGGCAAGACGGCAGAGGCACTGCTCGCGGCGGATGCCTCCCACGCCTACCCGCTTCTGGTCGTCGTCCCCAACGTCGTCAAGACGAACTGGGCACGCGAGGTCGAGTTGTGGACACCCCAGCGCACCGCGACGGTCGTGCACGGAGACGGCAAGACCGTCGACGCATTCAGCGACGTGGTGATCGTCAACTACGAAGTGCTCGATCGGCACGTCGGATGGCTGGGCCGGTTCGGGTTCAAGGGGATGGTCGTCGACGAGGCGCACTTCATCAAGAACCTCGGGTCGCAGCGTTCGAAGCACGTTCTCGCGCTGAGCAAGAGCATCCGCGCGGCACAGCCCAACGCACTCATGATGGCGCTCACCGGCACGCCGCTCATCAACGACATCGAGGACTTCCGCGCGATCTGGCAGTTCCTCGGCTGGATCGACGACAAGAAGCCGCTGCCCGCCCTCATGGCGAAGCTCGAAGCCCTCGGCCTGACGCCGGCTGACTTCGGGTTCTTCGCGGAGGCACGCAAGGCGGTGATCGAGATGGGCATCGTCCGTCGCAAGAAGATCGACGTCGCGGCCGATATCCCGGCCCGCCGGGTCGCTGACCTCCCTGTCGAGCTCGACGACGACCTCGGCCGCGGCATCCGCCAGGCCGAGGCGGCGCTCATGGCTCGCCTGCTCGAGAAGTATCGCCGCGTTCTCGCCGCGAAGCCCGACGGCTCGCAGGAGGACCTCATCCGGGTCGTCGCTCACGCCGAGCTCGAAGAGTCGAAGGCCTCGAAGACCGGTGAGAACGTGTTCACCATGGTGCGCAGGATCGGCCAGGCGAAGGCCGTGCTCGCCGCCGACTACACCGCACAGCTCGCGCGTTCCGTCGGCAAGGTCGTGTTCTTCGCGAAGCACATCGACGTGATGGATGCGGCGGAGGAGCACTTCGCCAGGCAGGGCCTCAAGTCGATCTCGATCCGCGGCGATCAGACCTCGGCGTTCCGGCAGAAGCAGATCGACGCGTTCACGAACGATCCGGATGTTTCGGTCGCGGTCGCCTCCCTCACCGCGGCCGGCGTCGGGCTGAATCTGCAGGCCGCGTCGAATGTCGTGCTCGCGGAGCTGTCCTGGACTAGTGCGGAGCAGACCCAGGCGATCGACCGGGTGCACCGCATCGGACAGGCCGAGCCGGTGACCGCGTGGCGCATCATCGCCGCGCACACGATCGACGCGAAGATCGCCGAGCTGATCGACAGCAAGGCCGGGCTTGCCGCGCGTGCGCTGGATGGTTCGGATGCCGAGGTGAGGGCAGAGGGGGACGTGCAGCTCGAGGCACTCGCCGCGCTGCTGCGCGACGCACTTGCCGAGGCCGACTGACCGATCCCGGTGACCGCGGGCGGATCAGCCGGCGGTCAGCAGTGCGAGCATGAGGCGCGAGTCGGTGACGGCCTCCACCTCATGACGCAGCGCGGCATCCAACCGGATGACGCCTCCCGGCCGCAGAGTGGTCTCGCGCCCTCCCGCACGCACGAGCAGTTCGCCGTCGAGCGCCTGCATGAGCAGGGGGAACGGCGCGGAGTGCTCCCTCAGCACGTGCCCGGCGTTGAAGGAGAGGACGACGAGGCGGACATCCGGATGCTTCAGCGCCGTCGTGTGGCCGAGACCTTCCGCGGGGATGGGGGCGATGGCCAGAAGGTCATCGATCACGGTGAGCGGAGCGGTCGGGTTCTCGTCGGTCATGCTTCCACGGTAGCCCCGAAGCGCCGGGAGTGGGATGGTGGAGATATGACGTTGCGCATCAAGCGAATTTACGAGGACCCGGCCCTGGATGACGGGTTCAGGATCCTGGTCGATCGGATCTGGCCAAGGGGCGTCAGCAAGGACCGTGCGAAGCTCGATCTGTGGCTCAAAGACGTCGCTCCGACGACCGGGCTGCGCCAGTGGTTCCATCATGAGGAGCCGAAGTGGCCGGAGTTCGCAACGCGGTACCGCGCGGAGCTTGCGGGCAATCCCGCAGTGGGGACATTGCGCGACATCCTGTCCGCCCAGGACCAGGTCACGCTGCTGTACAGCGCCCGTGACGAGGAGGAGAACCAGGCCGTAGTCCTGCGCGATTACCTCGCCGTGGAATGAGCGGACCGGCGCGCAAGACTTTCAACTATCTAGCGAGACTTTAGGGGTTGTGCGGTGCCTCGCGCTGCGCCATAGTAGTTGAACCGAGGAGGTAAAACTCCAAGGTAACAGAAAGCCTCCAGAAGCTACTTGTAGCAACCGGGGGCTTTCGCCTATTAAGCCGCTCCGCGGAGTCCCCGCGTGTCGCCGCAGCTTTCGCGTTTTCTGCGCTATGTACCCCGGTGTCCACATAAATGCTGACACTCCCTTGGGGGCGACCACATCTGGGGGCAGAAGTTCCCCTTGACCTCGGGTTATGGTGGTAAAACGCAAGACGGGGGACACCCGGAGGCGGTGGCAGGCCAGGGCCGGCAGCGAAGTTACGGGGGTAGATTCGCACCGGATTGGCCAGTAGTTCCACCGCCTCCTCACCTGTTAACGGCTCGTTTCTTCTGGGGCCTGCTGTGCAGGCTGCTTCGGGAGGCGGCTGGAACCGACTCCCGCTCCCTGAGGTGGCTGGAGCCGACTCCGCTCCCTGAAACCGACTCCGCTCCCTGAAGCCGACTCCGCTCCCTGAGGTGCGAGCGCAGCGAGCCTCGAAGGGGGCACCCGCGAA
>DATCXP010000088.1:0-2554 GCA_036565765.1 Terrimesophilobacter sp. | reverse complement strand
GATGGTGGATGTCCTCGTGCGCGGCAACGAAATCACCTTGAGCGGGAAGCACGAGCATGTCGAGGCGGCCCAGCGTCTCGTCAAAGAACTGATCACGATGGTCAAGGCCGGGCAAGACCTCGCTCCCGCGGAAGTGCGCGAGTCGGCGCGTTTCCTGGCCGGGGAGCCGTCAACGAGCCCGGCGGAACTGCTCAGCCAGGCGATCCTCACCAGCCGCGGCAAGAGCATCCGGCCGAAGACGCAGGGGCAGAAGGACTACGTCGACGCGATCGACGACAACACGATCGTGTTCGGGATCGGGCCGGCCGGCACCGGCAAGACCTACCTCGCGATGGCCAAGGCGGTCCAGGCGCTGCAGCGCAAAGAGGTCGAGCGCATCATCCTCACCAGGCCCGCGGTCGAGGCGGGGGAGCGGCTGGGCTACCTTCCAGGCACGCTCACCGACAAGATCGACCCGTACCTTCGGCCGCTCTTCGATGCCATCAACGAAATGATGGACCCGGAGACCGTCGTGAAACTGCTCGCGCTCGGCACCATCGAGGTTGCGCCGCTCGCCTATATGCGCGGCAGGACGCTCAACAACGCGTTCATCGTGCTCGATGAAGCGCAGAACACCACGCCGGAACAGATGAAAATGTTCCTCACCCGGCTGGGTTTCGGCTCTCACATGGTGGTGACCGGGGACATCACCCAGGTCGACCTGCCCATCAACGCGAGCGGCCTGCAGCTGGTCACCCGGGTGCTGGACCGCATCCCCGAGGTGCATTTCTCCTACCTCACGAGTGCCGATGTCGTGCGGCACAGCCTGGTCGGACGCATCGTCGACGCCTACACGAAATACGACGCCGAGCGCCAGGCCGACCGTTCAGGGGCGCGCCGACAAGGGGACACAGAGTGAGCATCGAGATCAACAACGAGTCGATGATCGCCGTCGACGAGCCTGCGCTGCAGCGCCTGGCAATCTACGCCCTCGACCACCTGAACGTGCATCCGGATGCGGAGCTGGCGATCCTGCTGGTCGACGAGGCCGCAATGGAGCAGCTGCACGTGCAGTGGATGGACGAGCCGGGTCCCACGGACGTGCTCAGCTTCCCGATGGACGAGCTGCGGCCGGGCACCGAGGACGCCGTCACCCCGGCCGGGCTGCTCGGGGACATCGTGCTGTGCCCGCAGGTCGCCGTGGCGCAGGCGGAAACGGCCGGGCACAGCCCGCTGGAGGAGATGCTGATGCTCACGGCGCACGGCATCCTGCACCTGCTCGGATTCGACCACGCGGAACCGGCCGAGGAGAAGGAGATGTTCGGCGTGCAGCGCGACATCCTCATCGGTTTCACCATGCAAGAGCGACGATAGCCGCCGCCCATGATCCCGATATTCCTCAGCATCGCGGTGCTGCTGGTGGCGTTCGGCGGGCTCATGGCGGCGGCGGATGCCGCCCTGAACTCCCTCTCCCGCGCCGATCTGCAGGAGCTGGCGGTCGGTTCCCGGGCGGGCAAGGCGGTGAATGCGATTGCCGCGGATGTCGGTGCGCACATCAACGCCGTCAACTTCGTGCGGGTCGTCTCCGAGACGACCGCCGCGGTGCTGGTCACCCTCGCGCTGTCCTCGATTTTCACGCAGTGGTGGTGGGCGCTGCTGTTGTCGGCGCTGACCATGACGCTGGCGTCGTTCGTGCTCGTCGGATCGAGCCCGCGCAGCGTCGGGCGGGCCAACGCGCACACCATCATCCGGTACAGCGGCTGGGTCGTGCATGCCCTGCGTGTGCTGCTCGGCCCGGTGGCCGCGGGGCTGGTGGCGCTGGGCAACCGGGTGACTCCCGGCCGGCCGAAGACTGCGACGTTCTCCTCGGAGGAGCAGCTGCTCAGCATGGTGGATGAGGCCACCGAACTCGACGTGCTCGAGGAGGACGACCGGGAGTTGATCCACTCGATCTTCGAGTTCAACGACACCGTGGTGCGCGAGGTGATGATCCCGCGCACCGACATGGTCGTGGTGGACGGCGACGCCGGAGTCGGGGCGGCGATGGGGCTGTTCCTCAGCAAGGGCGTCTCCCGGATGCCGGTGATCGGCGAGGACGTCGACGAGGTGCTCGGCATCCTGTACCTGCGCGATGTGGCGCGAATGAGCTACGAGAAGCCGAGGAACGGGGAGAACGTGCCGGTGCGCACCCTGGTGCGGCAGACCCTGTTCGTCCCCGAGTCGAAGAAGGTCGACGACCTGCTGCGGCAGATGCAGCTGGAATCCAACCATCTGGCCATGGTCGTCGACGAATACGGCGGCATCGCCGGCCTGGTCACCCTGGAGGACCTGATCGAGGAGCTGGTCGGCGACATCTCCGACGAGTACGACCACGAGACGATTGAGGTCGAGGAGGTGGGCGACGGGCGCTACCGGGTCAGTGCCCGGCTGCCGGTGGACGAGCTCGGGGAGCTGTTCGGCATCGAACTGGACGACGACGATGTCGAGTCCGTCGGTGGCCTGCTCACCAAGCAACTCGGCCGGCTGCCCCAGGCTGGTTCTGCGGTGACGGTGTCCGGACTCCTGCTGACGGCGG
>DATCXP010000080.1:0-6693 GCA_036565765.1 Terrimesophilobacter sp. | reverse complement strand
GGCGGTGTCACTCTTGAGCGGGCTGAGTAGGGAGCGCGCCAGCGCGAGCGTATCGAAGCCCCTGGGGAGTGCGGGGTTTCGATACGCCGGCCTCGCAAGCTCGGGCGGCTACTCAACCCGCTGGCGCGGTTTGGGCTACGGGGGCCGCCGGCGCGGATTGTGGGAGAGCTACTTACCGCGCACGCGGGGATGCCGATAGGTACTAGAGAGCACGGATAGCTCGACTTCGAAGGCCACGGATCGGCCGACCACACCTTTCAATGTGAAGAGGCTTGTTGTGTTGGATTCCGTGACATCCGTCGCGCTGACGAGCGCACTCGACGGACTATCCCAGCGACAGACAGCGATCGCCAACAACATCGCTAACGTCAACACTCCCGGCTACCACGCCAAGCGGGTCGCCTTCGAAGATGCCCTCGCCCGATCGGTCCAGGCGGGCAACGGCCACGTCGTCGCCACGACCGAACGCTCCCTCGAGCCGACCCGACTCGACGGCAATAACGTCAACCTCGACACCGAGACCCTCTCCAATGTCGACACCGTGCTCCGCTACCAATTCGCCGCCCGAGCGATGGACGACCAAGTTGCCAGGATGCGCACCGCGATGAGGACCAACTAATGCCTCTTGACGCGATCGGCATCGCCGGCAGCGCACTCACCGTGCACCGCAAATGGCTCGATGCCGTCTCCGACAACCTCGCCAACATGAACACGGTCACCGCCACCAGCGACGACGCATTCCAGGCCCGCTACGTCATCGCCCAAGAGGGCCAGGGCAACAGCGGTGTCTACGTCGCAGGCACCGCCCAGGGGGATCCCGAGGGTCGTCTCGCCTACGAACCCGACCATCCCCTTGCCGACGAAAACGGCTACGTGCGCTACCCCGACATCGACATGGCCGCCCAGATGGGCCAGCTCATCCTCGCCCAGCGCGGCTACCAGGCTAACGCCGCCGTCGTCGACAGGGCCAAAGACATCTACCAGGCCGCACTACAGATTGGACGCCCATGATTGCCATCCCCTCCGTCAGCGCGGTGCAAGGGGTGACCGGCACCGGATATTTGGCTCCGGTCGGCAACACGACCGCGACCGACGGATCAGCCTTCTCGGGCGCCCTCAGCGGTGCCGTTGACAACCTGCAGCAACTGCAAAGCACCTCGGACACCCTCGCCATCCAAGCCGTCACCGGCAACCTGAACGACATCCACTCCGCCGTGCTGGCCTCCACCCGCGCCCAGGTCTCGCTGGAGCTCGTCGCCGCCGTGCGGAACAAGGCAGTTGATGCGTTCACCGAGATAATGCGGATGCAGGCCTGATGGTCCGCCAGATCACCTCAGCCTTCGGTCGCTTCGCAGGCACGGTCGGCAAGTTCTCCATCGCCCAGCGCACGATCGCCGTCATCGGAATCGCCGTGCTCGTGCTCGGTGTCACCGCATTCGCCACCTGGGCGCTGAAGCCCTCATACAGCCCGCTGTTCTCCGGACTCGCCGCAGCGGATGCCAGTGCGATCGTCGAGCAGCTGCGCACCGATGGCGTCCCCTACCAGATCACCGAAGGCGGCGGCACCATCCTGGTCCCCGAAGACAAGGTCTACGACGAGCGGATGAAGTCTGCCTCCGCCGGAATTCCCTCCTCGACCACCGGCGGTTACTCGCTCCTCGACAAAATGGGCGTTACCTCCTCCGAGTTCCAGCAGTCGGTCACATACAAGCGGGCGATGGAGGGCGAACTCGCCTCCACCATCGCCTCCTTGGACGGCGTCAAAACCGCCTCCGTGCACCTGGCCATTCCCGAGAAGACGGTCTTCGTCTCAAAGACCGCGAACCCGACGGCCTCCGTCTTCGTCGACACCAAGAACGGCGTCACGCTGGGCCGCGAACAGGTGCAGGCCATTGTGCACCTGACGTCCGCCTCTGTAGAAGGCATGGCGCCGACCGACGTCGCCGTCATCGACGCCAAGGGCAACGTGCTCTCGATCGTCGGCGGCGACCCGGCCGGAGCCGCCAGCGCTGGCGCCACCGACTACGAAGAGGGCGTCCGGTCTGCGGTGCAGAACATGCTCGACCGGGTGGTCGGCTCCGGGAACGCGACGGTCGTCGTCGCTGCCGACATGAATCGGGAGTCGGCCGTGCGCACCGAGGAATCCTTCACCACCCCGGATGGCGCACCGGCACTCAACGAAGCCACCAGCAAGCAGAGCGTGCAGGGCTCCTCTGGCGGCGCCACCGGAGTCCTCGGCCCGGACAACATCGCCGTACCTGCCCCGACCGGCGACGCCGGGGGCACCGCCTCCGAGAGCGTCACCAAGAACAACGCGGTGAACAAGGTCACCGAGTCCAGAACCATTCCGGCAGGATCGGTCAAACGCCAAACCGTCTCGGTCGCTGTCAACGCCGCTGTGGCAAAGGACCTGGACATCCAGGCGATCACTGCCCTGGTGTCCTCCGCGGCGGGCATCAGCGCCGACCGCGGCGACGAAGTCGCCGTCAAGGTCGTCAACTTCGACAACAGCAGGGCAGCGGAAGCCGCGGCGGCGCTCAACGCCAGCAAGGAGGCCGCCGCAACTCAGGCTCAGTCCGCGCTGATCCGCACCGGCATCATGGCCGGCGGCGCCGTCCTCGTATTCCTGCTCGGCCTCCTCGCATACGCGCGGTTCTCCAAACGGCAGAAGCGCGAAGCGATCGACCTCAGCGAACTGGTCGAGGCGAGAGAGGTGCTCGAAGCCCCAGTGCGCCCGGCAGGACTTCCGCCGCGTCTCGCCCCGGCCGGAATGGAACCGCCCGCGGGGCTCGCCGCTGCCGAAGCCCACCTCGTGGCGCCCGAGCGGAGCGAAATCGACCGCACGCGAGCCGACATCGACTCACTCGCCGGGAATGACCCGGAGATGATGGCCGGATTCCTGCGCGGGCTCATGGATGACAGGCAGTCCGTCTGATGAGCGACGTCAAAGAGGAGCTCACCGGCACCCAAAAGGTCGCGGTTGTTCTGATGAACATGCATCAGGAGCGTGCCGCCGAGGTGATGAAGCAGTTCTCCGAAGCCGAGGCGGACGAGATCGCCGCGGAGATTGTGCGCTTGCGTCGTGTCGACGCGGATGTCGCGAGCCGGGCGCTGTCCGAATTTCACACCATGGCGCTGCAGGGCCACCTGCATCCGCGCGGCGGCCGCGACTTCGCCGTCGGACTGCTCGAAGCATCCTTCGGCGCAGAAAAGGCCGCCGGCGTGATGAGCCGGTTGGCGTCATCGATGGCCGGTAAGGCGTTCGAATTCCTCGACGCCGCCGAGCCGGGCCAAGTGCTCACCCTCCTGGACGGCGAACTGCCGCAGACCATCGCCCTGGTGCTCGCGCACCTGCGCCCAGAGCACGCCTCCTCCGTGATCGCCGGACTGGAAGGCCCGCTTCGCACCGACGTTGCGCAGAGCATCGCCACCATGGGCTCGGCCACCCCCGAGGCGGTTCGGGTGGTTGCCGACACCCTCAAACTCCGTGCCGGAGCGGTGGTGGCACCACGCGGACCCGTCGAGGTCGTCGGGGGAGTACAACCACTGGTCGACATCATCAACCGGGCCGATGTCGCCACCGAGCGGGCGCTCTTGGAAGCACTCGATCAGCGCGATCCCGAACTGGCGGAGGAAGTGCGCTCCCGGATGCTCACCTTCGCCGACATCGTCAAGCTCGACGCGCGTGATGTGCAGCAGGTACTGCACGGCATCGACCCGACGGTGCTGGCGCTGGCGATGAAGGGCTCCTCGGATGCCGTGATCGAGACGATCCGCAAGAACCTCTCCGAACGCAACCGCGAGTTCCTCGACGAGGAGGTCAAGACCATGGGTCCGGCCCGCGTCTCCCAGGTCGAAGACGCTCGCGCCGAAATCGTGAAGTCGATTCGGGAGCTCGAGGCCAAGGGAGCGATCAGGGTGCAGCGCGGGGACGAGGACGAATATGTCAACTGAATTCTCACTCGCGCAATACCCGACCCTTCTCGCCAGCGGGCAGGGAACGAACGGAACCCGCGGCGAGGTCCGTGGGCATGCGGCCGGCTACGCGGCCGGGCTGCGTGCCGCCGCCGAGGACACCGAGGCACTGCGGGCAACGCTCCGGGCCGAGCACGATCGTCTCGAGCAGGCGCGCCAGACGCAAGTCGAGGCGGCGATCGCGGTGCTGACGGCAGCGACCCGCGCGTTGAATGCTGTCGCGCTTCCCGTCGTTGCCGACTCGGAGGACGTCCTGGTCTCCTCCGCACTCGAACTCGCTGAGGCCGTCATCGGACACGAACTGCGCGACGCGGAGGGCTCCGCGCGCGCCGCATTGGCGCGGGTGACGGCGCAGCCGATCAGCTCCGTCGTCCCCCTGGTGCGCATGAATCCGGATGACCTGGCGCTGCTGGCCGACGAGGTCCTCGCGCACCAGGACTTCACCTTCATGCCCGACCCCCAGTTGCCCCGTGGGGATGCGGTCGCTGAGCTCCCCGACGGCTTCCTCGACGCACGGATCGGCACAGCGCTGCAGCGCGCGAAACTCGCGTTGGGTGAACAATGACCACCACCTGGCGCCCTCGCGCCGCCGACTTTGCCGCGGCGGTCGATGCGGCACGCCCCGAGCGGGTTGGCGTTGTCTCGTCCATCGTCGGACTGGGTGCCGCCGTGGAAGGCCTGGACTGCGCCATCGGCGACCTGCTCACCATTGGCGAGAACCCGGGCGTCGACGCGGAAGTCGTGGCGGCGACGCGGGACAGTTTACGGTGCATGCCGCTCGGCAGGCTCGTCGGCATCAAGGCCGGCGACGTCGTTCGGTCGAAGGGAACTCCGTTGCGGGTTCCCACCGGCGATGGCCTGTTCGGACGCGTGCTGAACGGACTCGGACGCCCCATCGACGGCAAAGGTCCGTTGCGGGTGGATGGCATGGTATCGCTCGAGCATGACGCGCCATCGGCGATGCACCGCGGCAGGGTCGACACGGCGCTTCAGCTTGGTGTTCGAGTCATGGACACGCTGACGACCGTGGGCAAAGGGCAGAGGATGGGATTGTTCGCCGGGTCCGGTGTGGGCAAATCCTCCCTGCTCTCCATGATCGCTCGTGGTACGAATGCTCAGGTCTCGGTCATCGCCCTGGTCGGCGAGCGTGGTCGTGAGGTGCGCGAGTTCCTTGAAGACGACCTGGGGGCGGAAGGGCTTGCCCGGTCGATCGTGGTTGTGTCCACCTCGGACGAACCGGCGCTCATGCGACTGCGGGCCGCCTTCGTCGCCACCAGAATCGCCGAGTCCTTCCGCGACCGCGGCGCCGACGTGATGCTCATGATGGATTCGCTCACCCGGGTGGCGATGGCGCAGCGTGAGATCGGCCTGTCCGTGGGCGAGCCGCCGGCCACCCGCGGGTATCCACCGTCGACGTTCTCGCTCCTTGCGCAACTGCTGGAGCGCGCCGGCACCGGCGAGGTCGGCTCAGTTACCGGCATCTACACGGTGCTGGTGGACGGGGACGATCACAACGAGCCCATCGCCGACTCCGCGCGGTCGATGCTGGACGGTCACGTCGTGCTCGACCGCAAACTCGCTGTCGCCGGACATTTTCCGTCCGTGGATGCGCTGCGGTCTCTCTCCCGGGTCGCCTCCAGGGTCAACCCTCCGGAGCGCACGGCCATCGCCGCCACCCTGAGGCGAGTGCTTGCCGCACGGAATGCTGCCCAGGACCTGCTCGACGTTGGCGCCTACCAGCCCGGTACGAACCCGTTGGTGGATGCGGCGGTGACTCACCAGGGGGCGATCAACGACTTCTTGCAACAGCGCATGGACGACCAGACCCCTGCGGACCAGGCGTGGGAGCGACTGCGCACTCTCACTCGATTGCTCGGAGGTGTCTGATGGTGCGATTGTTTCCCCTCGCCGGACTGTTGCGGCTGCGGCACTTGCAGCAGGACCAAGCCGCCAGCCAACTCGCCGTCGCCAACGGGCGGATGCGCGAGAACAGTTTCCGCCAGATGCGGGCCCGAACCGCCCTCGGTTCGACCCTCAGTGAGGTCGCGAACACTGCGGCGCTGCACGCGGTCGCCGCCGCCCGTGCCTCCACCAGGAGCACTCTTGCCGACCTCGAGGGCCTCGCCGCGGAGCATCGCGCCGAGGTCGGTCAGGCTCAGGCCGTGTTCGACGCGGCTCGTTCGCGCGCAATCGGCCTCGAAAAGCTCGAAGGGCGACACGCCGAAGCCGTGGCTGCGAGTGACATCCACGCGGAGCAGACGGTGTTGGACGAGATCGCCTCCGGTGCTTGGCATCGCAACCACGAGGGAACCGAAAAATGACCATGGTGACGAGCGCAACGGTGACGAGCGCAGTGGCCGCGCCGGGAACCGCGTCGACCCCGCGCAGCGGAGCGAAGCACGCGTCGGCCGATTTCACGAACGCCCTGCAGGGAGCCGTCGACGAGTTGTCGGCATCGGTTTCCTCCGAAGCGGCAGACGCGACGTCGGCAGCGACCGCGGCGCCAGAGGCAGCCCCTGCGGCGGCGGCAACGGCGGGCGAGGCTGGCGCGGACCACGCTGTTGCGTTGAGCGTTCCGGCTGCTCTCACTTCGACCAAGCCGGCTCCTGTTGTCCTGGGCGCCACCGAGGCTACGCCCGCTGATTCGACGCCGGCCGGGTTGGTCGCCAGCGCGGCGGATGATCCAACGAGCGGCGCCGACTCACGGCCCGCCGATGT
>DATCXP010000077.1:0-8420 GCA_036565765.1 Terrimesophilobacter sp. | reverse complement strand
GATCGCCACGGTTGCGCTGTTGAGCGGCTGCGTCCCCCAGGAGCCGGTCATCACCCCGGAGCCGGAGCCGAGCTCTACCCCGGTGTTCGCCTCCGATGAGGAGGCGCTCGCTGCCGCGACGGATGCCTATGCGAAGTACCTCGAGGGTTCGGACCAGATTGCTCATGATGGTGGTGCGGGCGCAGATCGCATTACGTCATATTTGACGACTGCTCAGGCAGCGAAGGAGCTCGAAACCTTTGCCCAGTTGAAAGAGTCTGGCCGATCGACTCAAGGCGCAACGACATTCGACAAGGTCCGATTGCAGCAGTATGAGAAATCGCCGCAGGGGACTGATGTAGTCGTTGTGTATCTCTGTCTCGATGTTTCGGCCGTGGAGGTGCAAGACGCCAAGGGGAAAGACGTCACGCCTTCGGATCGAACAAACAGGCTTCCCTTAGAGGTTGGGTTCGAAGCCTCAGATTCTTCAAGACTGCTTATTTCTAGGAGCGAGCCATGGTCAGGATCAGATTTCTGCATGTAGCGATGGCCATTCTCACTTGTGGAGTGATTCTACTTGGCTGCAGTCCCATCGCCTCGGCTAGTAGCAATGACTGTTCACCACTTCAAGCCTCACTCGGTGACTGCAGTATTCACCCAGTCATCGACGTCACCCCAGACCCCGACGGTGTGACGATCAGGGGCCGCGTCGACCTGCCGGGCAACTCCGGCGGGGGTGGCAGACGCATCGTGCGGCCCGCACCTCCCGCAACCCAGCCGATCCTCACGGTCGATCGCCCTGGCTACACCGTCACGCCGCCGCTGAGCCTGAGCGATCTCGTGAACTTCAAGCCGACTCCTGGCACCGATCACATGCAGCCGGACGGCTGGATGGTCGTCGGCCTCGACACGAACTTCTACGCCGCATCCGCCCAGCAGGTGAAGACGGGCATGCTGCTCGGGCAACCGGCATCCGTTCGGTTCACGCCGGTGCAGTACCGCTGGGACTACGGCGACGGCGTGACGAGCACACGAGCCACTCCTGGTGCAACCTGGCGAGCGCTCGGGGTCCAGGAGTTCGATCCGACTCCGACGAGCCACATCTACCGGGATCCCGGCACCTACTACATCGACCTCACGATCGGGTTCTCACCCGAGTACCGCTACGCCTCGGGAACCATCTGGGTACCGGTTGCTGGCATCATCTGGGTGCCGGCGAACCGTCTCGTGGCTACCGCGGGTGGCACGAAGACCGTCCTCGTCGAGGACGAATGCACCGTGAACCCCTCCGGGCCGGGCTGCTGACGTCACCGGAAT
Organism: Terrimesophilobacter sp.; assembly: GCA_036565765.1. GTDB lineage: Bacteria > Actinomycetota > Actinomycetes > Actinomycetales > Microbacteriaceae > Terrimesophilobacter. The sequence continues at coordinate 7,124 of DATCXP010000077.1, read as the reverse complement.
TACCGCCGAGCGGACTCTGCGAGACTGGACGGTGAGCTCACAGGCCAGACAAATACAATGTTCAGGCTGCAGATGGATGCTGTCCCTGCTTGGAAGGAGCACCCCATGACTGACACTCCCCAGATTCCCGACAACGACAAGACGCCGGATGGCGCTGAATCGCTCGAGGAGACCCAGAACCTGCCCGGGAACATGGGCCAGGCGGAGCCGGTTTACGGAACCATGCCCCTCGGCAGCCCTGCGCCTGCCAACAGCCCCGAGTCGGCGAACAGAACCGAGCCGCTGGACCGGGACCACCAGTGGGCGCCCGCCACCCCTTCCTCGTCGAAGAAGTCCGGAACGGTCGGAATCGTCGCCGCCTTGGCGGTCGGCGCACTCGTCGGCGGCGTGTCCGGAGCAGGCGTCGCCGTCTGGGCTGTCACCGCGAGCCTCGACTCGCGCACAAGCGCATCGTCGAGCCCGTCGCCCGCCACCATCACCGTGAACGACGCGGCGGATGCGACGCTCATCACCGCGATTGCGGCTTCCGCGAACCCGTCCGTCGTCACGGTCTCGGTGCAGGGCGCTGATGCGGCGGGCACCGGCTCCGGCGTCATCCTCACAGAGGACGGCTACATCCTCACAAACACCCACGTCGTCACACTCGATGGGGAGGCGGCGAAGACCACGATCAACGTGCAGTCCTATGACGGGCACCTCTACTCCGCGAAGCTCATCGGAACCGACCCGATCACCGATCTCGCCGTGATCAAGATCGAGGGGGGCGGCACCTTCCAGCCGCTCCACTTCGCCGACTCGAGCAAGCTGAACGTGGGTGACGTCACCGTCGCGATCGGCGCGCCGCTCGGGCTCTCCAATACCGTGACGAACGGCATCGTGAGCGCGCTGAACCGGAGCATCACCGTGGCCTCGTCCGCGGCGCCGAAGGACAACACCGGGCAGACCCCCAACGACAACAACGGCAACGGCCCCTTCAACTTCTGGGAGTTCCCCGGCCAGGGCGGTGACTCGCAGCAGGCGCCGTCGGCCACGCAGCAGGCGAACATCTACCTTCCGGTCATCCAGACCGATGCCGCCATCAACCCCGGCAACTCCGGTGGCGCGCTCCTCGACAAGGATGCGAAGGTGATCGGCATCAACGTCGCCATCGCAAGCACCGGGTCGAGCAGCTCCGCCCAGTCCGGCAACATCGGCGTCGGTTTCGCGATCCCATCGAACCTCGCGAAGCGCGTGGCGTTCGACATCATCAACGATGGGACGGCGAGCCACGGACTGCTCGGCGCGACGGTCATGGATGTCACGAGCGACACCGGAATCGCCAAGAAGACGATCGTCGGTGCCAGCGTTCAGTCGGTCACGAGCGGCGGCGCCGCGTCAGCGGGCGGCATCCGCAAGGGTGACGTCATCACGAACTTCAACGGACTCCCGATCACTGGGGCGAATGATCTCACCGCCCAGGTTCGTGCGACCGCCGCGGGGTCGGAGGTTCCGGTCACCTACGTCCGTGACGGGAAGGCGACGACCGTCACCGTGAAGTTGGGCGAGCTGAAGTAGCGCGCTCCTCAAGGGGCGATGGTCTGTCATAGTTGACGCATGCCTGAAGCGGAGACCGAGTACCCCGCGGTCTCCTACGTGATGCCCGTTCTCAACGAGTTCGGCTACGTCCAGAATGCGATCCGCACGGTGCTCGGCCAGGACTATCCGGGCGAGAAGGAACTCGTGATCGCGCTCGGCCCGTCGAACGACGGGACGACCGAGCTCGTGAGGAAGCTTGCCGCGGAAGACGGTCGTATCCACACGGTCGAGAACCCGGATGCCGACATCCCGGTCGGCCTGAATCTCGCGATCCGCGCGAGCACGAACCCCATTGTCGTGAGGGTGGACGCCCACTCCGAGCTGGAACCCGGGTACACGATGGAGGCGGTGAGCACCCTGCAACGCACCGGGGCTGCGAACGTCGGCGGGGTGATGCTGGCCAGAGGCAAGACCGCGTTCCAGTCGGCTGTCGCTCGCGCTTACAACAGCCCCTTCGGACTCGGCGGGGCGCGCTACCACGGTGGAGCGAAGGAGGGTCCGGCGGAGTCGGCGTACCTCGGAGTGTTCCGTCGCGAGGCGCTCGAGCAGGCCGGCCTGTTCGACGAGACGATCCGCCGCGGCGAGGACTGGGAGCTCAACCTGCGCATCCGCTGGGCCGGGAACACGGTCTGGTTCGACCCGGAGCTCAAGGTCACCTACTGGCCGCGCGAGAACTGGCCTAAGCTCGCCCGCCAGTTCTTCGCGACCGGTGTGTGGCGTGCGGAGCTCGTTCGCCGCTATGGCGGCCGCAACCCGTGGCGGTTTTTCGCCCCGCCCCTGCTCGTGCTCTCGGTCGTCGCGAGCATCGTGATCGGCGTTCTGCAACTCACCGGCGTGCTGCACGGAAGGCTCGGTCTCGCGGCGAGCGCGATCTACCTTGCTCCGATCCTCTATCTCCTGCTCGTCCTCTGGGTCAGCCTCATGCAGGATGAGGTGAAACCGTGGCGGGACCGCTGGTTGTTCCTCGTGGTGCTGCCCACCATGCACCTGAGCTGGGGCACCGGCTTCATCGTCGGCCTCGTGCGCGGCGCGCGCGACGTGAACGACACCTCGCGGACCGAGATCTGAGCGGAACGTTCGGCAAGCCGTCGAGACTCGCTCGACCATTCCATGGGCACTGGCCGGCCGCCGTCGGAGGAAGGAATCGTCGGATGTCGCGATCGGAGGAACTTCTGAGGCCCGAGAGGTCGATTGTTCCTCCGAACTCCTTGGGGCGACAGAGCGATCAACTAACGGGTGGGCTCTTGCGCGACGACGGCTTCGACTTTGGTTTGGGTGCAGGGAGTACATCCGCCGTCCTCTGCACCAGATCCTGAAGCCACTCACGGTCCTCGAGCCGTTCGCCGGGCACGGCGTAGTACAACTTCGAGCCGGGGTAGGCGGGGGCGAGGGTCTCCGGACCGAGGCGTTCTGCAGCTACCGTCGTTGGCTTCATGAAGAGGATGTCGTCGCAGACGAACGCGACCGTCTTCTCATCGCAATAGAGCGCATATTCCCCGAACATCCCCCGGGCACGCACCGACAACGGATCGAGCTGGTCAAGAACATACTCGATGGTTTCCTTGCGCGTGGCCATGCCGCATACGATACCGCTCTTGCCGGACTGGTCTCTTCGAAGCGGCCTTTCCGGCCGTCGGGACGACGGCCGGCGCTGGCGGAACGCGAGGGCCAGAAATGGCCCTCGCCCTATGTGCCGCGCGGGGGCAGGTAGCCCTCGCGGATGAGGCGGGCGACGACGCGCTCCGCCGCGCGGCCATCGTCGCGCGGGTTGAAGCGCTCCCGCCATGCGGCGTATTTCTCGGCGTACTCCGCCTGCACGGCATCCGGATTCCGTACAAGCGCGACGAGCTCGTCGGAGGTCTGAACGACGGGGCCTGGCGCGACGGGCAGCAGGTCGAAGTAGAAGCCGCGCAGCACCTCCCGGTAGCGGTCGAGGTCGGGTGTGAAGAAGTAGATCGGCTTGCCGGTGACGCTGAAGTCGAACATCACGCTCGAGTAGTCGGTCACCAGCGCGTCGGCGACGAGGAACAGTTCCGACACCTCCGGGTAGCTCGTGACGTCGAGCACACCTCCGGCACGGAGGTCCTCGCCCGGCTGCAGGGTACGGGAGTGGCCGCGGATGAGCGTGACGTAGCCCGGGCCGAGTTGCTCGGTGAACCTCGACACATCGAGGTGGTCGACGTGGTCCGGGCGGTCGTCGCGCCAGGTCGGCGCGTAAAGCAGGACCCGCACGCCATCCGGAATGCCGAGCCTGGCCCGGATGTCCGAGGTCGAGCCGTTCACGAGCACGTCATCGCGCGGGTAGCCCTCGTTCCAGATCGGACCGAAATACGCGTAGGCCCGGCGGAAGATGCGGGTCGCGTAGTCGTTCTGGGAGAGCAGGATGTCCCATCGCCCGCGCTCGCGAAGTGTCGCGAGCGCGGGCCGCAGCCCCGGCCGCGAGCGGGTCAGAGCGAGCTTCTTGAGCATCGTGCCGTGCCAGGTCTGCAGAACCTTCTGGTGCCTGCGCTTCCGGTAGCGGTTGCGCAGCCAGTCGTTGATCACGATGAGGCGCGCGGCAGCTCGCACGCGCCACCACTCCTCGCTGCCCTCGACGACCGGGATCGCGCCGGGCGGAACGGCAACGGACGCATCGGCGACTCCCCAGTAGCGGGTCAGTTCCGGGCGCGCCTGTGCGATCGCGCGATCGAGCGCGAGCGGATTGCAGGAGGCGTTCTGCCCGTAGAAGCTCTCGAAGAACACGGCGTCGAGCGGTTCCGGCCGGCTGGAGCGGTAGACCGCCTCAAGGCGCGCCTGCTGCCCTGGTCCGTGCTCGTCGTCTTCGAGCGGGGCGGTGAAGACCGCGCTGAGTCCGGTGGCCGTCACCACGAACGCGATCCGGAACAAACCGGGAACCAGTTGGCGCTCCGGCAGCGTCACGCTTTCGTCGACGGTCAACTGAATGCTCTGCAGTGATGCGCCCTCCGAAGCCGACGGGAACACGCAGAGCCGATAGGTTCCGGATGGCGGGGGCAACAGCGGTCCGTCCCAGCGACTCGCGAGCAGGGGGATTCTCGCCTGCCATCCATCGCCCGTGGCGCGGACCGACGCCGCAAGGCGGAGCCGGGATCCGACGAGTTCGAGCCCGTCCGGCGCCGCACCCGGTCCGCGGAGCTCCAGGGCGGGCGCCACCCCGGAGGCGAGAGTGACGGTGTCGACCGCGAACCTGCCTTCTGGTGCTGCCGCGGTCATGCCTGCCCTCTCAGCCGGGTGAGGATCTCTTCATACACTCTTTCAGTGTTTCGGCCGTCGCGGTAGGCGTGGTGGGTGGTCGCAAGCGAGGAACTGTGCTGAGCGAGGCGCTCGACGGCGTTCGGGTCGGCGAGGAGGGCGAGAAGTTCCGTCCAGGATCGCACCTCGCTTCCCCCGCTGAACACGGAATAGGGCTCGTACAGGCCGCGGCTCGCGGCGTAGTCCTCGAGGTCCGGGGCGAGGAAGGCGATCGGTCGGCCGGTGAGCGCGAAGTCGTAGGCGACCGAGGAGTAGTCGGTCACCAGGAGATCGATGGCGGGGAGCACCGCGTTCAGGTCGTTCTGCGCGGCGGCCGTGAGCATCCGGATGCGCGGCGACGCGGCCGGGCCGGAACTGTAGTCGCCGACGCTGTGCGGGTGCGGGCGCAGCACGAGAACGCTGTCGCTGGAGTCCAGATAGTCGGCCAGAAGGCGCCACTCCGACTCGCCCGGGATGGCGGGATCGATGTCGCCGTCGCGCCAGGTTGGCGCGTGCAGGATGACGCCGGCCCCGCCGAGATCGCCGAGTTTCTCCGTCAGGATCGCGCGTGCCGGCTCGTCCCCGCGGAACAGCACGTCGTCGCGCGGGTCCCCGGTCACGGTGACGCGCTCGGTCGGCAGGCCGAACGCGCTTCGCAGCCTCGAGGCCGAGGGCTCGCCCGCCGCGGGCATGAACCGGATCGTGCCCGCCCTCCTGCGGTACATGGCCTTCAGCATCCTGGCGGGCGCGAATCGGCTGCGGAACGTCACAGGGGAGTCCAGCTGGATTCTCTTGAGCGGGATGCCGTGCCACAGCTGCACGACGAAGCCGCCGTGCGTGCCGAACCGGTTCGCATCGCCGAGGCCGTGCGTGACGACGATCACGCGCGCGCGGAGGGTCGCCCGGAACCCGCGCCAGCTGGAGCGGAGGATGGCGCGCAGGCCCATGGCTCTTGCCGCATCCAGTTCCCGGCGATCGCGCGCAAGCCACAGCAGGTTGAGGGAGGGGTCGGCGTCGCGCGCGAAGCGGTAGAGCTCGAGGGCGCCCTCGGCGAGTCCGGAGCCGCAGCCGAACACCCACAGCCCGTCGTGACGGGGAACGAACATGCTCGCAACGCGTCCGAACGCGTAGGCCGGCAGGGAGAGGATCGTCGTCGCGTTCCCTCTGGCGAAGGTGAAGCTGGGCACTGGTCGGTCGCGCTCTTCCATAGGTCGCAGGTATCGGGCAGAGCCTAGCAGTGCGGGGTTGCGGCCCTTCGAGAGCCTCAGCGGAGTCCAGTATCGGCTGGGTAACGGTCTGGCGGTCCGGTCGGCCTGCGGCGGGCTTCACTGCTTTAATCGGCACGTGCCCCTGCTGAACGATCTGAACTCCGCCCGCCGCATCGTTCGCAACCTCGTGCGCTCGCGCCTCACACGGAGAAGGCTCGCGCGGAGGCTGCTCGGGGTGCCGCAGCCGGTGCCGGGGAGCATCCGGATCGCCGTCTACTTCGCGGACACGAAGGTCAATCTGTACCAGATCCGGCAGTGGTACGCGCCGCTCGCGGAGCTCGCAGAAACCTGGCCGGTCGCCATCATCGCGCGCTCGCCGGGGGCGACGCTCGCACTGCTCGACGAATCGCCGGTTCCCGTCGTCTACCTGCGCAAGGTCGTCGACCTGGAGCAGTTCGTCTCGGAGCAGGATCTGCGCATCGTGTTCTACGTGAACCAGAACACCAAGAATTTCCAGATGTTCCGGTACGGGCGCATGTGGCACGTCTTCGTCAACCACGGCGAGAGCGACAAGATGTACATGACCACGAACCAGTTCAAGGCCTACGACTACAGTTTCGTGGCAGGCGAGGCCGCGCGTGACCGGCTCAGCCGCAAGTTGTGGGACTTCGACCTGGATCGGCGCACGATCATGATCGGCCGGCCGCAAGCCGACCACTTCGCGGGCGACCTGCCGTACACGCCGGATGACCGCACGGTCGTGCTCTACGCGCCGACCTGGGAGGGGGACCGGGAGGCGGCCGCGTACGGCTCCGTCGCGTCCCATGGCGTCGAGCTCGTGAACACCCTGCTCGCGACCGGCAGTCACCGGGTGATCTACCGCCCGCACCCGCGTAGCGGCGTCGTCGACCCGGAGTACAAGCGTGCGAACGAGACCATCATCGCGGCGATCGCCGCGGCCAACGCGCGCGACCGCTCTGCGCAGCACGTGTACGACGACGGCCCGGGGATGGGCTGGCAGCTCGCGGCGGCGGATGTCGCGATCACCGACGTCTCTGCCATGGTTTACGACCGGCTGGCGGTCGGCAAGCC
>DATCXP010000070.1:0-12289 GCA_036565765.1 Terrimesophilobacter sp. | reverse complement strand
CTCCAAGAAGCTCGCCGGCATCTCGGACGTCACGGACCTGACCGACCGCAAGCACGGCCTTCGGCTCGTCATCGGCATCAAGACCGGGTTCAACCCTCAGGCCGTTCTCGAGCAGCTGTACAAGCACACCCCGCTCGAGGACCAGTTCAACATCAACAACGTCGCCCTCGTCGACGGTGGACCGCGCACGCTCGGCCTGCGCGAGCTGCTGCAGGTGTACCTCGACCACCGGATCTCGGTCACGACCCGGCGCAGCCGGTTCCGGCTCGCCCGGCGCAGGGAGCGGCTGCACCTCGTCGAGGGTCTTCTCGTGGCGATCCTCGATATCGACGAGGTCATCCAGGTCATCAGGGCGAGCGACGACTCCGATACGGCCAGGAAACGCCTCATGGACGTCTTCGACCTGAGCGAGGTGCAGGCCGAGTACATTCTCGAGCTGCGTCTGCGGCGCCTCACGAAGTTCTCCCGCATCGAGCTGGAGGCCGAGCGCGACAAGCTGCTGGCCGAGATCGACGAACTCGAGCATCTGCTCGCAGAACCCGCGCGCGTCCGTCAGCTGGTCTCCGACGAACTCGAGGCGGTGGCCGAGGAGTTCGGGACGCCGCGGCGCACCCTGCTCACCGAGGCGAGGGCGTCGATCGCGACAACCGCGGCGTCGAAGAGATCCGCAACCCCCATCCTCGAGGTCGCCGACACCCCGTGCCGTGTGCTTCTGTCGACCACCGGGCGCGTCATCCGTGTCGACATCGGGGAGGGCATGTCGGACGGACCTGTCCGTCAGCTCCGACGCAGCAAGCACGACGCGATCCTGTCGTCGGTCACGACGACGAGCCGCACCGAGATCGGCGCGGTGACGAACCTCGGCCGGATCGTGCGGCTCTCCCCCGTCGACCTGCCTCAGGTCCCGGAGAACTCGTTGCAGCTCGCTGCCGGCGCGAAGATCGCGGAGTACCTCGCCCTCGACGCGAAGAAGGAACGCGTGCTCGCTCTCGTCTCGCTGGAGGCGAATACGCCGGTGGCGCTCGGCACGAAGCAGGGAATCGTGAAGCGGCTCGCCCCTGGCGACTACCCGAACCGGCCAGACTTCGAGGTCATTGCGCTCAAGCCGGGCGACGAGGTCGTCGGTGCGGCTCAGGGCGGAGACGCGGAACAACTCGTGTTCCTGACATCGGATGCGCAGCTGCTGCACTTCCCGGCGGAATCGGTGCGCCCCCAGGGCAGGAGCGCGGGTGGCATGGCCGGCATCAAGCTCGCACCGGGTGCGAGCGTCATCCATTTCACCTCGGTGGATCCCGGTGCCTCCGTCGTCGTTGCGACGATCTCGACCCACTCCGACACGATCGTCGGGACCGATCCCGGCCGGGCGAAGGTCTCCGCCTTCTCGGAGTTCCCGGGGAAGGGCCGCGCGACCGGCGGCGTGCGCGCCCACGCGTTCCTCAAGGGCGAGGACTCCCTTGCGATCGCGTGGGTAGGGCCGCAGCCCGCCCTGGCCGTCGGAACGGACGGCGCGGTGCGAGAGTTGCCGGAGACCGGCGCGAAGCGCGATGCCTCCGGGGCACCGTTGGATGCCGTCGTCGGCTCGATCGGAACTTCCGCCGCCTCGGTGTAGCGGTCACGGCCCCCTGGCCAGTCGGCTACATGTCGATGCGGTCGCGGCTGAGCCCGGCGGAGCCTGCGACGATGAATTCCTTGCGCGGGGCGACGTCATTGCCCATGAGCAGCTCGAACACGCTCTCCGCCCGCACGGCATCCTCGATGCGAACCCGGCGCAGCGTGCGGTGCCTGCGATCCATGGTCGTTGAGGAGAGCTGGTCTGCGTCCATCTCGCCGAGGCCCTTGTAGCGCTGAATCGGGTCCTGGTAGCGCCTGCCGGCCTTCTTCAGTCCTGCCAGCACGCCGATCAGCTCTGCCTCGGAGTAGGTGTAGATCGTCTCGTTCGCCTTCGTTCCCGGATTCATGGCGATGACCCGGTGCAGCGGAGGGACGGCGGCGTAGACGCGCCCGTCCTTGATCATGTCGGGCATGTAGCGGAAGAACAGGGTGAGCAGCAGTGTCCGGATGTGGGCGCCGTCGACATCCGCATCGCTCATGATGATGACCTTGCCGTATCGGGCCGTCGACAGATCGAAGCTGCGCCCGGAACCCGCACCGATCACCTGGATGATCGACGCGCATTCCGCATTGCCGAGCATGTCGGAAACGCTCGCCTTCTGCACGTTCAGGATCTTGCCGCGGATCGGGAGCAGCGCCTGGTACTCGCTGTCACGGGCGAGCTTCGCGGTGCCGAGCGCTGAATCGCCCTCCACGATGAACAACTCGCTGTTCGCGACATCGTTGCTGCGGCAGTCGACGAGCTTGACCGGAAGCGACGAGTTCTCCAGCGCGTTCTTGCGGCGCTGAGTCTCCTTGTGCGCTCTCGCGGAGACGCGCGCCTTCATCTCGGCGACGATCTTGTCGAGCAGCAGAGCGCTCTGGGTCTTGTCGTCCCGCTTGCTCGAGGCGAACTTCTCCGCCAGAGCCTTCACGACGACGCTCGCGACGATGTTGCGCACCGCCGGCGTTCCAAGAACCTCCTTGGTCTGCCCCTCGAACTGCGGCTCAGGCAGCCGCACGGTCAGGACAGCGGTGAGGCCGGCGAGGATGTCGTCCTTCTCGAGCTTGTCGTTTCCGACTTTGAGCCTTCGCGCATTCTGATCGACTTGTGCCTTGAAGAATTTCGAGATCCCCTGCTCGAAACCGGTCTGGTGCGTGCCACCCTTCGGGGTCGCGATGATGTTCACGTAACTGCGGAACTCGGTCTCGTATCCGATGCCCCAGCGCAGCGCGACATCAACCTCGCACTCGCGGGTGAGCTCGGTCGGGGACATGTGGCCTTTGTCATCGAGCACCGGGACGGTCTCCGTGAACGTTCCTGAGCCGGTGAGCTGCCAGGTGGCCGTGAGCGCGGCATCCTTCGCCAGGAAGTCGACGTACTCGACGATGCCACCGGCGAACCGGAACACCTCGGTGATCGGCTGTTCCCCGCGATTGTCGCTGATGGACAGGCCGAGCCCCTTGATCAGGAACGCGGTCTGACGCGCCCGCTCGAGCAGCTCGTCGGTCTGGAACGTCGCGCCCTTGCTGAACACTTGTGGATCCGCCCAGTACCGGACCCGGGTTCCCGTCACACCCTTCGCGACCTTCCCGACGACGCGCAGTTCGCTTCCGGAGACGAACGGCGTGAACGGGGCGGAGGGGCTCGGCTCGCCAGAGTCCGCGAACACGCCGGGCTCGCCGCGGTGGAAGGACATGGCCCAGGTCTTGCCGTCCCGGTCGACCTCCACGTCGAGCCGCTCGGAGAGCGCGTTGACCACCGAAGCTCCGACGCCGTGCAGCCCTCCGGATGAGCTGTAGGAGCCGGTGCCGAACTTGCCGCCGGCGTGAAGCTTCGTGAACACGACCTCGACGCCGGAGAGGCCCGTCTTCGGCTCGATGTCGACCGGGATCCCCCTGGCGAGGTCGCGCACCTCGACACTGTTGTCCGGGTGCAGGATGACGCTGATGTCGCCGCCATAGCCGCCGAGCGCCTCATCGACCGAGTTGTCGATGATCTCCCACAGGCAGTGCATGAGGCCGCGGGAGTCGGTCGATCCGATGTACATGCCGGGGCGTTTGCGGACGGCCTCGAGGCCCTCGAGCACTGACAGGTGCCGTGCGGAGTAGTCCGAACTCGCCACTGAGATCCTCCCGGTTTCCGGCACGCCCGAGTCGCCGAGTCGCCGGGGGCCGTATTCAAGACTAATGACCGGCCGTGCGGGCGCCGGCATCCGACACCCCGGGCGGGGCTCTGCTACGCGTTGAGCGAAATACCCTGCAACGCGGAAGCAAAACGCCCACCGGCATGTTTGGATGGGTAGACGCAAGACAAGCGATAAGGAGTGCAGATGTCTCAGATCACAGCCGAGAGCACAGCGGCCATCGAGCGCGACTCCTACCAGTTGACGGCTCTCGACCGCTGCGACAGTTGCGGCGCGCAGGCGTACATCCGCGTCATGATCGGCGAGAGCGAACTGTTGTTCTGCGCTCACCACGGTCGGCGTCACCAGGAGAAGCTCACCGCGATCGCAACGGACTGGCACGACGAGACGAGTCGGCTGCGCGAGGACCGCTAGGTGGCGGGACGGCGTTCGCTCGGACTCTGGCGGCGTGTCAAGTACCTGCTGTGGCGGGCGCGTAATCTGCAGTTCAGGAATCTCATGCGCATCTCCGGCAACCTGAGCAGGTCGTCGGGCAAGCCGCGGTTGCTGATCGCCGCCGACATGGTGTGGTCGGCCGCCGTTCACGAGACCGGATTCACCGACTACCAGGACTGGGACTTCCACCTCCTGAAGCATCGTGAGCGCAAGACCTACATGACGCATCCGAAGTCGAATCACATCGCTCAACTCGTCAACCAGAAGGACTTCCGCCACAAGTTCGCCGACAAGTCGGAGTTCAACCGCGGGTTCGCGAAGTACATCGGCCGGGAGTGGCTGGATGTCCGCGAGACCGATGCGGCCGAGCTCGAGGCGTTCGTGACGAAACACGGCTCCGTCATGGTCAAGATGATCGACCGCGACGGCGGCCAGGGTATCGCCAGGCGTAACGCGGGCGACATCGCCGACTACGAGGCCTTCCGCACCGAGCTGCTGGAGAATCGCCAGTTCCTCGTCGAGCAGGTCATCCCGCAGCACGAGAAGATGGCGGAGCTGAACCCGACGAGCGTGAACTCGCTGAGGATGATCTCCTACTTCGACGGCACGGATGTCCACATCCTGGCCCGGGTGCTCAAGATGGGCAACGGCGACGTGATCGACAACTTCGCCCACGGCGGGATGTACACGATGCTCTCCGAGAACGGTGCGGCACTGCACGCCGCATTCGACGTGTCGGGAGACGCCTATGAGGTCCATCCGCGCTCCGGGGTGCGGATCGTCGGATTCGAGGTGCCGATGTACGACAAGGTCCTCGAGCTCGTCGACGAGGTGGCGCGCGTCGTTCCGCAGATCCCGTACGTCGGATGGGATATCGCGATCTCCCCGGATCGCCCGGTCGTGATCGAGGGCAACTACAACACCGGGGTATTCCAGGCGAAGCCGAGTCTCACGAACGTGAGGACCGGCCTGCTCCCGCTCTACAAGGACGTGATCGGCTTCTAGAGCCGGAGCCGGTCAGGCCTTCCGGATGACCCCGAGCGGGGTGCTCTCGTGCCCCTGTCCGAGCGGGTTGTCCTTCAGGATGCGTTCCATGAGCCGGTTCTCGGCTCGGCTCATGGTCGAGCCGAGCACGTTGCCGCCGAAGTCGTTGATGTCGACGATGAGCACGTCGACGTTCCTGCCGAGCACCGCCCGCAGTTCCCTGGCGACGACGCGCGGGGCGTTCGGCGCGAGTACGACCTGGGTGTTGTACGGGGGGATGGTCCCTCCGGTCGGCCCGTCGATGCCGCGCGCCCTCGGGCCCGCGACGATGTAGAAGTCGCCGCGGCGACCGAACAGCTTCGTCACCGCAGCGACGCCCGCCGCGAGCAGAATCCGCGGAACACCGCATTCGCGCAGGGCCATCTCCATGGTCTCGGGCATCCCGAGACCGATTCCGTGGGGCGTCTTTGTCACGTACCCGGCAAGTCGCACCGCGAGCTTCCGCGGGGTGATCGAATCGATCGGGTAGGCGCGGCCCTGCGTGATCGCGACGATCTTCTCGCTCACGAACAGAACGTCGCCGTCCCGCACTTCCGGCCCGGCGAAGGTCAGGACGACCTCGGCCAGGTCGTCGGAGGATCCGACCAGGCGGGTCCGGATCGGAATCCGGAGATAGCGGGCGCCATCGACGTCGATCTCGAGCCTCTTGCCCTCGTTCGCTTCAGCGGCCATCTCGTTACTCGAGGTAGTCGCGCAGCGACTGCGACCGTGACGGGTGGCGCAGCTTCGCCATCGTCTTCGATTCGATCTGGCGGATGCGCTCACGCGTCACGCCGAAGGTGTCGCCGATCTGGTCAAGCGTCTTCGGCATGCCGTCGCCGAGCCCGAACCGCATCCGGATGACGCCGGCCTCGCGCTCGGAAAGCGAATCGAGCAGGCTCTCCAGCTGCTTCTGCAGCATGGTGAAGCCGACGGCGTCGGCGGGCACAACGGCCTCGGTGTCCTCGATGAGGTCGCCGAACTCGCTGTCGCCGTCCTCGCCGAGCGGAGTGTGCAGCGAGATCGGCTCACGGCCGTACTTCTGCACCTCGACGACCTTCTCCGGCGTCATGTCGAGCTCACGGCTCAGTTCCTCCGGCGTCGGCTCGCGGCCGAGGTCCTGGAGCATCTGACGCTGCACGCGGGCGAGCTTGTTGATGACCTCGACCATGTGCACCGGGATTCGGATGGTGCGGGCCTGGTCGGCCATCGCTCGCGTGATCGCCTGGCGGATCCACCAGGTGGCGTAGGTGGAGAACTTGAAGCCCTTGGTGTAGTCGAACTTCTCGACCGCGCGGATGAGTCCGAGGTTGCCCTCCTGGATCAGGTCGAGGAACTGCATTCCGCGACCGGTGTAGCGCTTGGCGAGGGAGACCACCAGTCGCAGGTTCGCTCCGAGGAGATGCGACTTAGCACGCTGGCCGTCCTTGGCGACCCAGCGCAGCTCCCGCTCGAGCTCCTTGCTCATCTTTCCGGTCTCGCCGGCGAGCTTGTCCTCGGCGAACAGGCCGGCTTCGATCCGCATCGCGAGCTCGACCTCTTCGGCCGCGTTCAGCAGGGCGACTTTGCCGATCTGCTTCAGATAATCCTTGACCGGGTCGGCAGTCGCGCCGGTGATCGCCGCGGAGTAGACGGGAACCTCGTCCTCGTCGTCGACGAGGGACAGCACGAGAGCTCCGGTCGGCAATGCCTCGGCCTTGTCCTCGGAATCGTCCTCGGAGTCGTCGTCGGCCGCCTCTTCCGTGGCATCCTTCGCGTCGCCGGCGGTCTCTTTGTCGTCGCCGACCTCGACGTCCTCCACCACCTCGATGTCGGCTTCGACATCGATCTCGACATCGTCGTCGATGTCCTCGTCGAGATCGTCCTTGCTCGCCTTCGACTTGCTCGCCGTGGACTTCTTGGCCGCAACCGCCTTCTTGGCCGTCGGCCCCTTTGTGGCGGGTGCCTTGGCAGCAGGAGCCTTGGCAGCAGGAGCCTTTGCAGCAGGAGCCTTCGACGAGGCGCTCTTGGCCGCCGTCGCCTTGGCGGGTGTCGTCTTGGCGGGTGTCGTCTTCGCTGCGGGGTCAGCCGCAGCCTTCGCGGCAGGAGCCTTCGCGGCAGGAGCCTTGGCTGCTGCGGTCTTCGCCGCCTCGGCCTTGACGGGAGCCGCCTTCTGTGCGGACTTGGCCGCTGCGGGCTTGACGGCCGCAGCCTTCGCTGCGGGCTTGAGGGTCGGAGTCGCCTTCTCGGCGGTGGCCTTGGTGGTTCTGGCAGCCATTCGGTCACCTTTCTTCGGCTGTGCACACGCACTGCCGGCCACTGCACCCTTTGGATACGTGGCTACTGATTTCGGGCAGTACGAGGACCCATGTCAAGTCCTCGGCCGATTGCGCATGAGCGCCATCGATCGACAGGGACATGAACGGGTCCAGAGGTCAATTATTGCACGGATAACCGCGGGCGCATGACACCGCCTCGCTCGCGTTCTCCAGTGCCGTATAGATGACAACCCTCCCGGGCGCCTGACTATTCCGTTCGGTGCGCGGAGCCCTCGTCGTCGCCATTCCTGCGCAGGGCGAGGAAGATCTCCAGTTCGGCCGCGATCTCATCGGCGGTGGGCAACTCGCCGTCCTCGTCGGTGAGGGGCGACCGCAGCGGATTGCCCGCCATGTAGGAATCGTGACGCTCCTCGAGCGTCCCAACCAGTCTGGCCAGCTCGTGGTTGCTCTCCACCTGACCATCGATCTTCGCGATGAACTCCCGGCCCTCTTCACGCAGCTCGTCGCTCGCGAAGATGAGACCGGTCGCCGAGCTGATCGATTCGAGCGCCTTCACCGCGGCATCCGGGAACTCGGTGTCCGAGAGGTAGTGGGGAATGAGAAGCACGAAGCCTGCGATCGGGTGGTCGAGCCGCTGCAAGCGGTACTCCACGAGATGCAGCGCGTTCGCGAGCACCTGGGTATGCGGTTTCCAGATCGAGAAGGTGTCGATGAGCTCGGTCCGGTTCCCGCTGACAGTAACCCCGATCGGCCTGGTGTGCGGGACCGGCATCGGTATCGCGTGGACCCAGGTCGTTGACTTCACCTGGAAGACGTCGACGAGTTGCAGAACGGCCGCCGTGAAACGCTCCCACTGGAAATCCGGCTCGTATCCGGTGAGGAGCAGGAACTGCTGCCCGATCTCATCCCGAGCCAGACGGAGGGCGAGTGTGGACGGCTGGTAGTTGGTCAGGTGGTCCTGGTCGAAGTAGATGGTGGGACGCCGAGCACGGTAATCGAGAAGCTCGTCGTTGTCGAAGGTCGCGACAAGCCTGGTCTCGAGGTTCTCCAGCAGGGCCTCGCTGAACTGGCTCACGGCCGCTCCGGCATCGGCGAATCCGGTCAATCCGGCGACAAGAGGGAGTCCCTTCGGGACGTCGGCGACGCCCAGATTCAACTCATAAAGGCCGGATGGGTCTTGCATTCTTCAACTCTAATCGCCGCCCCGGAAGGATTCAGCCGGAACGGCGCCCGGCGCTCATGCCCTGAGCGAACAGTCGCCATGCGCCCGGCGGCTAGCATGGCCGCATGACCGTTGCCGCTTTGAACCTCAGTTCCGCTCCCGCCTTCTCCGCCCCCGCCGACGTGCTCGTGATCGGGGTGAGCAGCAGCGACGGCGCTGGTAACGGTGGGCCGATCCTGCACGGAGATGACGCCGAATTGACGCAGCTGCGCGGAACCCTGAGCGCGCTCGGCGTGACCGGTGCAGAGGACGAACTGCGCAGACTCGCACCGATCGGCGGAGCCGCTTCGAGTCTTGCCCTCGTCGGGCTCGGTGCCGGTCCGGTCACCGCGAATGCGCTGCGCCGGGCCGCCGGCTCCGCGGCCCGCCAACTCACCGGGGTGGAGAGCATCGCGATCGCCCTGCCCACGAGCACCCAGGAGGACGTCCTCGCCGTGCTCGAGGGCGCCGCCATCGGTTCCTACGCGTTCACGCAGTATCGCTCGGATGTCAAGCCCGCGAAGCTTCCCGCCGGCCGGATCACAGTCGTCAGCCCTGTCGTCACCGACACCGACGTCGTCGCCAGGGCGGCCATCATCGCCGGCGCGGTGCACGCCGTCCGCGACCTCGTGAACACTCCGCCTTCCGATCTCTACCCCGAGACCTTCGCCGCCGCAGCCCAGGAGCTCGCCGCCGGGGCCCCGGTCGAGGTGACGGTCCTCGGACACAAGGAACTCACCGAGGGCGGCTTCGGCGGGATCCTCGGAGTCGGCCAGGGCTCGACGAGGGGCCCGCGGCTGGTCAAGGTCGAGTACTCCCCAGCCGGCGCGACGAAACACCTTGCGCTCGTCGGCAAGGGCATCACGTTCGACTCCGGCGGCCTCTCTCTCAAACCGCCGACATCGATGGTCGGGATGAAGTACGACATGACGGGCGCAGCCACCGTGCTCGCCGTCACGCTCGCGGCCGCCCGGCTGGGCCTGGGCATCCGGATGACAGCATGGCTCTGCATCGCCGAGAACCTGCCGTCGGGGTCCGCCATGCGCCCGAACGACGTGCTCACGATCCGTGGCGGCAAGACGGTCGAAGTGCTCAACACCGACGCGGAGGGCAGGCTGGTGCTGGCCGACGGGCTGGTCGCGGCGAGCGAGGAGTACCCCGACGCGATCATCGACGTCGCAACACTCACGGGCGCCGCGCGGGTCGCGCTCGGTGACCGCTACGTCGGGACGATGGGCGATGACACGCTGGTCGGCCAGCTGCTCGAGACCGCCGAGCTCGCGGGCGAGTCACTCTGGCACATGCCGTTGCCCGCGGAGCTGCGCCCGCTTCTGAACTCCGAGGTCGCCGACATCACGAACGTGAAGATCGGAAGCCCTGCGGCCGGAATGCTCGTGGCCGGGGTCTTCCTGCAGGAATTCGTCGGAAACACGAAGGAGGGATCCAGGATCCCCTGGGCCCACCTCGACATCGCCGGTCCCGCCAACAACGACGGCGGCGGATTCGGCTACACCGGCAAAGGTCCGACCGCCGTGACGGTGCGCACCCTGATCGCTCTGGCCGAGCGGATTTCACTCCCGTAGTAAGGTCGTTATGGCAGAAACACCTGCCACAACAAACCCCCCGACGCGATACCTGCGGACGGGTGTCGAACAGGCTGAAGCTCGAGGGAGTTACCCGTGTCGGAACAGAATTTTGACCTTGTCGTCCTCGGAGGAGGAAGCGGCGGATACGCCGCGGCTCTCCGCGCGAGCGAACTCGGTCTGAGCGTCGGCCTCATCGAGAAGAACAAGCTGGGCGGCACCTGCCTGCATGTCGGCTGCATCCCGACGAAGGCGCTGCTTCACGCCGCCGAGGTCGCGGATGTCACGCGTGAGTCCGCGAAGTACGGCGTCACCTCTCAATTCACCGGCATCGACATCGCTGCGGTCACGGCCTACCGCGAAGGCATCGTCGCGAGCAAGTACAAGGGCCTTCAGGGCCTCGTGAAGGCACGCGGCATCACGGTCATCGAGGGAGAGGGCAAGCTCGTCTCCCCTACGACTGTTGAGGTCGCCGGTGACCGGGTGACCGGCAAGAACGTCGTGCTCGCCACCGGGTCATACTCCCGTTCGCTTCCCGGTCTGGAGATCGGCGGCCGCGTCATCACCTCGGAGCAGGCGCTCGAACTCGACTTCGTGCCGAAGAAGGTCGCCGTGCTCGGCGGCGGCGTCATCGGTGTCGAGTTCTCCAGCGTCTGGCGCTCCTGGGGCGCGGAGGTCACCATCATCGAGGCTCTCCCCCACCTCGTCCCCAACGAGGACGAGACCGTGAGCAAGCAGTTCGAGCGCGCGTTCCGCAAGCGCGGTATCGACTTCAAGCTCGGGGTTCGCTTCCAGAGCGTCACCCAGAGCGACTCCGGCGTCGTCGTCACGATGGAGAACGGCGAGACGGTGGAAGCCGAACTCCTGCTCGTCGCGGTCGGTCGCGGCCCGTCGACGCAAAACCTCGGTTTCGAGGAAGCGGGCATCACCATGGACCGCGGATTCGTCATCACCGACGAGCGCCTTGCAACGAACCTGCCCGGCGTCTACGCCGTAGGAGACATCGTTCCCGGCCTCCAGCTCGCCCACCGTGGATTCCAGCACGGCATCTTCGTCGCGGAGGAGATCGCGGGCCTCAACCCCGTCGTCATCTCCGACCTCAACATTCCCAAGGTCACCTACTCGGATCCAGAGGTCGCCTCGGTCGGACTCTCCGAGGCGAAGGCCAAGGAACAGTACGGCCAGGACAAGGTCACCAGCTACGACTACAACCTGGGCGGCAACGGGAAGAGCGCGATTCTCGGAACCAGCGGCTCGATCAAGGTCGTCCGGGTGAACGAGGGCCCCGTCGTCGGGGTGCACATGATCGGCGCCCGGGTCGGCGAGCTCATCGGCGAAGCGCAGCTCGCCGTCAACTGGGAGGCATACCCGGAGGACATCGCGCCACTCATCCACGCCCACCCGACTCAGAACGAGGCACTGGGCGAAGCCTTCCTCGCCCTGGCGGGCAAGCCCCTGCACGCGGTCTGATCGCGCCTGAGCAAACTAAGCTAGAACGACAGCACTGGTCTATAAGGAGCAATACTGATGAGCGAATCCGTCAACCTCCCGGCACTCGGGGAGAGTGTCACAGAAGGCACGGTGACCCGTTGGTTGAAGAATGTCGGGGACCGGGTCGAAGTCGACGAGCCCCTGGTGGAGGTGTCGACCGACAAGGTCGACACCGAGATCCCCTCGCCGATCGCCGGAGTGCTCGAGGCGATCCTCGTCGCGGAGGACGAGACCGTCGAGGTCGGAACCGCCCTCGCGCGGATCGGTGACGGCACCGGAGGAGGGGAGGCGCCTGTCGCTTCCGCCCCGGAGGCTGCACAGGCAGCCGAGCCCGAAGCAACGGAAGAGGCGCCCGAGGCGCCCGAGGCGCCCTCGCAGTTCGCGCCGGCGCCCGTTCCGGCGTTCGCTCCCGCTCCCGAGTCTGCTCCCGAGCCTGCCCCGGTTCCCGAGCCGGTCGCAGCCGCCGAGCCGACCCCTGCCGCAGAGCCCGCACCAACGGCCGAGGCCGCACCTGTTGCCGCAGCGGAACCAGAGCCTGCCCCCGAGGCTGCTCCCCCGGCC
>DATCXP010000040.1:0-12422 GCA_036565765.1 Terrimesophilobacter sp. | reverse complement strand
TGGAGCGGTCGGAGCGAGCCGGTGGTGAGGTCTATGCCGTGGTGCGCCGCCAAATTGGCCAGCCGAGGATGCACGAGAAGCAGTACCGGCCGATCGAGTGCGGCGAGACCGCGGACGATAGCGGCGAGGCGCTCCGGTGAGTCCGTGTTGTCCGGCCGGTGCAGAGTGCTCACGTAGTAGTCGCCGAGCTCGACCCCGTCCGGCAGTGGAGGGCGCTGGCCCCTCACCTCGTCCCTGACCTTGTACAGCACATCGGTCATGACATCCCCGACCAGCACGCTTCTGGCGGCGAGCCCCTCGGTGGCGAGGTGGTCCATGGCCACCTGCGTCGGAGCGAGCAGCAGGTCAGAAGCGTGATCGGTCAGCACACGGTTGTGCTCCTCCGGCATCCGCCGGTTGAACGAGCGGAGGCCCGCTTCGAGATGCGCGACCGGGATGTGCAGCTTCACCGCGGCGACGGCGGCGGCGAGCGTCGAATTCGTGTCCCCGTACACGAGCACCCAATCGGGCTCGTACTTCTCGAAAACCGGTTCCAGACCGGCCAGCATGGCACCCGTCTGAGCGCCGTGGGTCCCGGAACCGATGGCAAGGTTCACATCGGGTGCGGGGATGCCGAGATCGCGGAAGAACACGTCGGACATGAGCTCGTCGTAGTGCTGACCGGTATGGACGACAACGTGCTCAGCACGATCGGTGAGTGCCTGAGAGATCGGAGCCAGCTTGACGAACTGCGGCCGCGCGCCGACAACACTCAGAATCCGCATGCAGCAAATCTACCGGACCGGTTACGACCCGCTCACCTGAGCCGGGTCCCCCAGGCTCGCCCGTCGATAGTTCGACCACTTCACCGCGTGGTACACCGGGTTCACGACCAGCCAGTAGAGTTTCCGGCCGAAGCTGTAGTCAGGGTCGGACACTATCCGGCCGGTGTCCATCAGAGTCCACTTCACCCACTGTTTGAATGCGTCGAATCGCGAGACCGGCTCGATCGGTGTGCCGATCCGGCGAAGTCCTGTCAGATCCGCAGCGATCCGCGCTCCGAACTCCCGCAGCGTCCCGTCATTGGAATGCTCAACGACCGCCGCCGGCGCATACGCCTTGCGATAGCCGGCGTCGATCAGCTCGCGGCCGAACACCTGATCCTCGGCGTAGTCGACATCACGATAAGGCACATGGTGCAACAGGATGTCGCGGCGAGCGGCCGAACAGGCGTCCGAATAGAAGGTCGCCAGGCTCCTCGCGTGCTCGTCCAGGGATCCGTCGTCGAAGAACACTGAGACCCCGCCATCCGGACTGAGCCGGGCGAACACCCGATCGATGTCGTACTTGAGCAGGGGGGGCGCCGACGGTCTGGCCACCTGCCTGCCCAACACCGCGACGACGCTCGCATCGTCGATCATGGGTGCGACCAGGGAGGCCAGCCAATCCTCACCGAGGGGGACGGCATCGTGAGTGAGATAGGCGACGATCTCACCCGTCGCGAGCTCGGCGGCCAGGTTGCGCGTCGTCCCGTGCCCGAACTCCTCGTTCGGGATCTCGTGCAGGCGAACCGAAGGATGTTCCGCAACGATCTGCAGGGTTCGATCGGTGGAGCCGGAATCGACGACAAGAACGTCGAACGCTCCTCCGTATTGCTGATCATCGAGCGCGCCCAGGATGTCGCCGAGGTAGCGCTCTCCGTTCCAGGTGAGGATCGTCACCGTGACGCTCGGCAGCACGGGTTCGGGAACCCGGGAGCCGGACGGGACTTCCGTCATGCCAACTGCCCGTTCATGCCAACTGCCCGTTCATGCCAACTGCTCCAAGGTGTCCCGCCAGGTGAGCTCCATGCCCTCGCGCAGGGACACGGATGCGCCCCGGCCGAACTCGGCGGCGTAGCGGCCGACATCCAGGACCGAGCGGTCGACGAACGTCACCGGGCGTGGCGCGTACTGCACGCTGATCTCGCGACCGGTGATCTCCCTGGCAAGGGCGAGAACATCGTTGACGGTGGCCCCGTGGCCGCTCCCGATGTTGTAGACCGGGTGGGCGGGCGTTCCGTCGACGGTGTCGACGACCATCCGGGCGACATCCTCGACGTACACGAAGTCGCGCGTCATCGTGCCGTCTCCGAGCACGGTGATCGGCAGGCCCTCCGCAATGCGCTGCAGGAAGATCGGGATCACGCCCTGCTTCTTGTTCGGATGCTGCCGTGGGCCGTACGGGTTGGAGATGCGGAAGGACACGGATTCCAGCCCGTGCTTGCGCTGGAAGTAGCGCAGGTAGCCCTCGATCGCCAGCTTGCCGATCGCATAGGGCGAGATCGGGAGCGGCAGCGTGTCCTCGGTGATCCGCTCGGCAGGCTGATCGCCGTAGATCGTACCGCCGCTCGAGGCGAAGAACACACGACGAATGCCGGCCCCTACGGCGAGTTCGAGGAGGGCGACACTGTCCGCCAGATTCGTGTGCACATCCAGGATCGGGTCGTCCTCGGATGTCGCCGGCGTCGTCGACGACAGGAAGTGGAAGACGTTCTGCTGCCCCGCGAGCGCGTCGCTCAGCTCCGCGCGGTTCCTGAAGTCGCCGACCAGACGCGTCACGCCCTTGGCGGTGTACAAAGGCTCGGAGGAGAACCGGTCGAATGCACTCACCCGGTGGCCGCGCTCCACGAGCGCGTCGACCAGGTGGGATCCGAGAAACCCGTTTCCCCCGATGACCAGGCAATCAGCCACGCATCCCCCTCTCGAATGCGGCGAGGAACTGCTCGCCGGAGTGCTCCCAGCTGGACTGCTCGACGCTCCGGGACGCCAGCAGAGCGTGCTGAGGCAGGTCCGTGCGATCCACGATGGAGATCAGCCGATCGGCGAGCGCCCTGGGGATCGGCGGCGTGTACTCGATGAACGGGTTGTCGGAGACGAGCCGGTTGTTCTCCCCGTCGTTGACCACCGGGATCACCCCCGCCGACAGCAGCTCAAGGGGAAGCAGCGACATGTTCGAGAGCGAGAGCACCAGCCCTGCTGCGCAGCGGTTGTAGAGCTCGTTCAAGCGCCCGACCTGCACATTGCCAGGGTTCTCGTACCGGAACGGAATCCTGAGCCTGCGCACATCCTGCCCGGCCATCACGATCCGATGATCGGGGCGTTCGCGGGAGAACAGGTCCAGTGCCATGATCCCCAGCTCGAAGCCCCGCCTCGGCGTCTCCGGCCGGGCGTAGAAGAACACCTCGCGCCGCTCGCCGCTGTTCAGGTAACTGTAGTTGCTGACCTCGGAGCCGAAATCGTAGCCCGCAGTCCGCATCCCGTAATCACGGCTCAGTTTCGTGGCCAGCCAGTGGCCGGCGGTGATCCCGAAGAAGCCGAAGCGGTAGGTGTTCTCCGCCAGCACCGCCTCAGTGCCCATCGGGTAGAACAGCGGCTCGAAATCCTGCACGAAGTAGTATCGCCGCGCGAGCGAGGTGTCCCGATACGAGCGATACGCGGTCGGCCAGTCCGTCGCGAACAGCGCCTGGACGTCAGCGGGAATCCCCTCGGCCGGGTACCGTTCGATCGTCGCCCGCAGCGTGGGATACGACGACGACCGCGCGATCATCGCGGCAACCTCCGCGGGCGTGTGCGGGTCGATCGCGCTGTAGAGGTAGATGCGCACGGTGTGACCCGCATCCTCCAGGAACTTCATGAACCGGAAGATGTTCTGATGGCCACCGCTGTTCACGCCGGGAGGGGACATCACCCATGCGACAGTGAGCTTCTCGCCGGAAATGCCGGCGGGACCCAGCACCGGTGCCGGATTCGACGCCGAGGGGTGCGGCTCGCGCCAGTCGACCTCGAGCGCGTCCGCGTAGTGCAGCGCGGACGGGCGCGCCAGAACGTGCGGGAACAAGCGCACGACGAGCTTCTGAATGACGAAGTGCGCGCCCTGCTCCCGCAGCACCCGCCACGCCCTCCCGATCTGATTCACCCCTCAACGGTACTAGCTGGCAGCGCTGCCATCCGATGGCCGGAGACTTCGCGCACCAGGATCCAGGTGAGGGCGGCGAACGCGGCGGAGCCGATGATCAGCACGAACATCGGCGAAACGACGATGCTCCACCACCACTGGGGATCCTGGTCGAGATTCCAGCCCCCACCCCCATCGCCCTGGATGTAACGGCGCATGTTCACGTACAGGGCGATCAACTGCACGAAGGAGAGCGTTCCGACGATGAGCACGCGCTGGGTCAGGTTGAGGCGGATGCCACGTGTGCCGAGGCCGAGCACCGCGAGCCCGGCGAACATGACGATCAGCGGGAGCAGATAGCGCGGCTGCACCTCCTGCCCCACCGAGTCTCCTCCGCGGTAGAGCACCCACGCGGGAAGCAGCCACAGGACGACCCCGACGGCGACGAGAACGATGGCCTTGCGCCACCACATGACGGCCAGACCCGCGAAGACGACGGCGACGAAACACGCGATCGCGCCGAAAGTGACCACTGCCGGCATGCCGGTGTCGATCCAGCCGAGACCCCAGTAGCCGAGAACCCCTGCCCACAGTGACGGGATGTTCAGCAGGTTCGAGACGATCGCACTGAGCGGATCCGCGGCGGCGGTCACGGTCCCGGCGGTGCCAACGGTGCCGACGCTGCCTGCGGAGCCGCCGAATCCGTTCAGCCCGCTCTGGGTCTGCCGTGAGCTCAGGAAGAGCACCCCGGCGATCACGGCCATGACGATCGGGAGAATCGCTCTCAGTGCGAACTGCCGCTCCCACCGGAATGTGAGCACCAGCACGACCAGGATGGCCAGGCCGGCATACAGCGCGGAGTCGCCACGGGATCCGGCGGCCATCACGGTCGCCGTGACGAAAATCGCGCCGAGTGCCACGGACCGACGTCCCTCCGTCTCGAGGTATCCGAGCAGTGCGATCCACGCGGTGCCGACACCGGTGATCGCCCACGAGCTCGGATTGTTCGAGGCGATCAGGAACAGACCGAGCGGGATCGTCGTCACCAGCCATCCCCAGATCAGCGCGGGCCGTCGCGCCCGCGGGAGAAGTGCGAACAATGCGGTCACGAGCCCGACGAAGATCACCGCGTTCAGGATTCTCATCAGGACCGCTGAGCCGAGGATGTCAGGAGTGACGAAGACACCCATCACCGCGTAGTAGACCGGCGGGTACGCCCCGGCGAAGTTGCCGCGAGCAGTGACGACGCTGGGCGTCGGATCAAGGTCGAAGGTGTCCTGCTGGCAGGCGGCGCTCACCGCCGGGCGGTGGGCGTAGCAGGAGGAGGCATCCTTGAGAGCCTCGGGGACGAGCCGATCCCCCGCAGAAGTTCCCGGCTCGCAAATGCCCGCGCGCACCCCGTCGCCGCACCAGATGCTCACGAGGTGGAAGTCGTCGTCAGGACTCGCGCCGAGTGGCGAAGCCAGGGCCCAGGCCATGAGAGCGATCATGGCGAGCACCGGCGCCAGGTACAGCAGCCTGAATCTCTTGACGATGTGCACAGTTCTTCCTCGGATCGAAAGGATCAGTCGTCCTCGAAAGACATTAGCTTGACATACTCGGCCACCATCGGAACCGTGGCCTTCACCGTCTTGAAGTCGCCGGAAGCCTTCACTCGCCCGTTCTCCAGCAGGTGCACGACATCCGCATGCTGCACGGTCGACAAGCGATGCGCGATCACGATCACCGTGACCTTTCCGTGCAGGGTGCGAAGGCTCGCCGAGATGAACGCCTCCGACGCCGCGTCCAGTCCACTCGTCGCCTCGTCGAGGATGAGCAGCCGGGGTTGGCTGTAGAGCGCCCTGGCCACGCCGATGCGCTGGATCTGCCCACCGCTGAGCGAGTCGACCTGTTTGCCGACGGAGGTGTTCACCCCATCGGGCAGGGTTGCGATGAACTCGCTCAGGAAAGCCGACTCGATCGCGTCGGTCAGGCGGACCTGGTCGATCTCTTCGGCCGGGACACCGAGCGCGATATTCTCGGCGATGGTCCCGGACATCAGGCCGGGCTTCTGCGGCACATAGGAGATGAGCCCTGGAGCCTGACTCCTCAATCGACTCGGCTCGACGCCGCCGATCGCGACGCTTCCCGTGTCGGGAGCGATCAACCCGAGGATCAGGTCGACCAGTGTCGTCTTCCCCGCTCCGGAGGGACCGATGATCGCGACGTAGCTTCCCGCGGAGATGTCCAGCGACACCTCGTGCAGCGTGTCCTGCTCCGCATCCGGGTACCGGTAGCCCGCATCCGTGATCAGCACGCGCAGCGCCCGATCGGCGCCCACCGGGTCGTCGGGCTGAGTCACCGCCGCGGCCTCAACCGCGCGCTCCGCATCGCGCTGCTGGACCAGAAGCCCCAAAGCCGATCTCGACTTCTCGACATTCTGCTTGATGTTCGCCACCGCGCTCTGCAACGGCAGCAGCGACGCCATCATCCGCACGCCGCCGGTGAGGAAGACCCCGACCGTGGCCATTCCTGCCGCGAGCTGACCGCTCAGGAATTGCTGCCCGACCAGCAGGACCACCCCGAGGATCAGCGCCGTCTCCACGACGTAGCGCGGCATTCCAGCGAGGAAGGTCATGGTCGCGTCACTCGTGGAGATCCTGCGCCGCGATTCGGCGATGCGCCCGATGAAGTGGTCCTGCTTGTGCAGCACGGAAATCTCTCGGAAGGTGTCGAGGGTGTCGCTCAGCGCGTTCATCGTGTCGACGGTTCCCGCCACCGCCTCCTGGCCCGCCCGCTTCAGGCTGTGTCCGATGAACACCTGGATGATGACGACGATGACTCCGAAGTAGGCCAGCGTGAAGACGGCCGCGATGGGATCGACGATGAAGAATGTCGCCGTGATCACCAGGAGCAGGAATCCCTCGGACGCGAGAGTCGCGATGTTGTTCAGAATGCCGGTGAACGCATAGGTCATCGAGCCGGTGATGGCGAACTGCAGATCGGCCTTGGAGAACTTCTTCACGTCGTCCAACCGGCCGTTGAGCAGGTAGGCGGAAAGTCGTTCGGCATTGCGCGACTCGACCGACGCCACGAAGAACGCCAGCGCCCTCGTCAATGCAATGGCGATCGCGGCCTTCACGGTGAACACCAGGAGCACGACCACCACGAGCCAGAACAGGTCGACGGTTTTCAGATGGGGGATCTCGAACCCGAGAATGGTGGTCGGTTCGTCCCCCGCGCTCGACAGCTGCGCTGCTGCGATGCTCGCGATGACACCGATCAGAACGATTCCGAAGACGTCGAGAAGACCGCTCAGGGCTCGTGCGACCACCAGCAGGATGAACTTCGTGCGCTCCCCGCGGTCGAGGAATCCGAAGGCGCGGCGAGCCGTGGAATACATGGAGTCCACGCTGGAGTCCCCGCTCATCGGCCCGGCATCCGAAGCGTCATTCCAGCAGGCCGGTGAGGTAGTTGCCGTAGCCGCTCTTCTCCAGCGGTCCGGCGAGCGCGGCCAATTGGGCGTCGTCGATCCAGCCGGCGCGCCAGGCGATCTCCTCGATGCACCCGATCTTGTAGCCCTGCCGCTGCTCGACCACCTTCACGAACTCGGTGGCCTGGATCATCGATTCGAAGGTGCCGGTGTCGAGCCAGGCCGTTCCGCGATCGAGCACCTGCACCTGCAGCTTCCCCTCCGCAAGGTAGCGCTCATTCACGGTCGAGATCTCCAGCTCGCCGCGTGCGCTCGGCCGGATCGACCTGGCGATCTCGACGACGCTGTTGTCGTAGAAGTAGAGCCCGGGAACCGCGTACCGACTCTTCGGCTCCCTGGGTTTCTCCTCGATCGAGACGGCCTTGAAGTCACCGTCGAACTCGACGACGCCGTAGGCCTGAGGGTTCGCCACCTGATAGGCGAAGATGAGTGCGCCGTCGATATCGCTGTGTGTGCGGAGGTTCGAGCCGAGACCGACGCCGTGGAAGATGTTGTCCCCCAGCACCAGGGCGACCTTCTCCCCAGCAATGAACCGTTCGCCGATGATGAAGGCCTGCGCCAGACCGTCCGGACTGGGCTGTACGGCGTAGCTGAGCTCGATGCCGAGCTCACTGCCGTCTCCCAGCAGCCGCCGGAACTGGGCCTGATCATCCGGGGTCGTGATGATGAGAATGTCGCGGATGCCCGCACGCATGAGTGTCGACAGGGGGTAGTAGATCATGGGCTTGTCGTAGATCGGCATGAGCTGCTTGGAGATGGCCCTGGTGATCGGCCAGAGGCGGGTTCCGGAGCCACCGGCCAGGATGATGCCGCGCATACTCAACCCTCTCGTGTCGCCAGGGAAGCATAGAACGCCCTCGCCTGTTCCCAGGTCGGCAGCAGACCGCCGTCGCGCGCCTCGAGGAGGCCGGGGGCATCCGTGTCCTTGCTCGACAGTATCGGCTCGCCCGCTTCAGGTGGGAAGACGAGTGCGACATCGGGGTCGAGCGGGTTGATTCCGTGCTCCCTGGAAGGGTTGTAGACGTCGGAGACCAGGTAACTCACGGTGGCGTCGTCGGTGATCGCCACGAAGGCGTGCCCGAGGCCCTCCGCCAGGTACACCGCCTTGCGGTCGTCCGTGTCGAGCAGCACACAATCCCAGGTGCCGAAGGCCGGGGACCCCACGCGGAGGTCGATGACATAGTCCATGACCGCGCCGTTGGTCACGGTCACGTACTTGGCCTGGCCGAGCGGAATATCCGCGAAGTGGATGCCTCTGACCACCCCTTTCACGGAGACCGAGGTGTTCGCCTGCCGCAGGGTCAGCGGATGCCCGACCGTCTCCTCGAGCCGATCGAATCGATACCATTCGAGAAAAACGCCGCGCTCGTCGACTCGCTGCACCGGGGTGACCTCATAGGCGTCTGGCACCGAAAGTTCGCGGATCTGCACGCGATGAATCCTACCGGGCGAAGGTCAGCGGTCCGGCTGCAGGATGTCCCGCATCATGTCGTAGCGCGCCCTGCCGAAGGTGCGGTACTTCCCGGCCAGCCCCGCCCGCACGACCGGAACGACGCGCCTGAGCCTCGACACCGGGAGGTCCCGTCTCCACCGCTCGTAAGCGAGTTTCTGCCGCGCCAGTTTCAGCTGGCCAGGGGGCACCACGCTGCCCAGGCCGACCAATCTCCCGAGGAGCGACTCCGCCCGCGCCACCAGGTGCTGGTTGCGCTCATCCCTCGGCTCCCGCAGCCTGCCGAGCTTCTCGCGGAGACCTGGCCTGCGCGCCCCGATCTGGTTCGCGTCGTGCTGCCGGTAGTCGACGAGCGCCGTCGGCAGGAAGTCGACCCTGCCGACGATGGAGGCGAGAATCGCAAGCCACTCGTCGTGAACCCACGGCTCGAAGAACGGGATCGCATGGTTGAGAAGGCCCTTCCTGAACACGGTCGTCGCACCCGTGACGACGTTCCTGCGCAGCAGTACGTCGTAGGCATGCCCCTCGCGCACCTCGCGCTGCTCGGCCGGCGTGAACTCTATCGCTTCGAACAGGGAGTGGCCGATCGGAATCCCTCCGCTGTCGACCAGCCTGGCATCGCCGTGCAGGAGGGTGAGCTCGGGCCTCGAGGCGAACTCCCGGGCGACGGATTCGAGGCGGCGCGGCATCCACACGTCGTCCTGGTCGCACAATGCGATCAGGTCGCCGGTGCAGGCGCGGACCGCTTGCTCGAAATTGCGCATGACGCCGAGCGGTTCCGGGTTCTGCAGGACGACGAACTCGAGACTCCCGGGATTCTCCTCGAGGTAGCGGTCGACCTCGGCGCGCACCGTCTCGACGGTCTCATCGGCGGAGGCATCATCGGACAGGATGAGCTGGTCCGGCGGGACGGTCTGTTCCAGGATGCTGCGCACCTGCTGCGCAACGAAGGGAGCGCCGTTGTGGGTGCACAGCGCGACGGAAATCGAGAGAGAGTCGGCGGAATCCTGCACGGTCGCAAGTCTAGGCACGGGGAAGCTGTGAGTCGGGTGACGAGAACTAGGATTGGCTATCTATGGTCGCGCCGAGATCTTCCTCCATCGCGCCGCGCATCGCGGTCGTGACGGTGAGCTACGGCTCCGAGGACGTTCTCGAGGGGTTCCTGGCCTCGATCCCCTCCGCATCGGTCGAGCCCGTCGCGATCGCGATCGCCGACAATCTGCCCGGCGATAGCGGAGTCGTTCGGCAGCTTGCCGCGCGCAGCGCGGCGAGCTATCTCGCGATGCCATCGAACCTCGGATACGGCTCGGCGATGAACGCCGGGGTCGCGTCCCTGCCGCCCGGCGTGTCCTGGATCCTGCTCAGCAACCCGGATGTCGTGCTCAGCCCCGGCGCGCTCGACCGGCTGGTCGCCGCGGGCGAGGCCGACCCGCGCATCGGATCGGTCGGCCCGGCCATCCTGAACTCCGACGGCACCCTCTACCCCTCGGCGCGCGCGGTCCCGTCCCTGCGCACCGGGGTCGGCCACGCCATGTTCTCGAACCTGTGGCCGAACAACCCGTGGAGCAGGCGCTACCGGAACGACTCCGTCATCCCGACCGAGCGGCGCGACGCCGGCTGGCTCTCCGGGTCGTGCCTGCTCGTGCGGCGCGGCGCGTTCGAGGAGCTCGGCGGCTTCGACCAGGACTTCTTCATGTATTTCGAGGATGTCGACCTCGGCTACCGCCTCGGCAAGCACGGTTACCGCAACGTGTACGAGCCCTCGGTGCGCGTGACCCACACCGGCGCGCACTCGACGACGACGGAATCCGTGCGGATGATCGCCGCCCATCACAAGAGCGCGCGGCAGTTCCTCGCGAAGAAGTATTCCGGGCCGCTGCTCTGGCCGGTTCGCGCCGGTCTCGGGGTCGGCCTCGCCATTCGCTCCGCGCTCGTTGAACGGCGCGTCAGGAATCAGGGAAACTGAGATCATGAGAGTCCTCGTCACCGGCGGCGCCGGGTTCATCGGTTCGAACTTCGTTCGGCGCACGCTGCAGGATGCCTACCCCGGGCTCGAGGGTGCGGAGGTGACGGTTCTCGACGCCCTGACCTACTCCGGGAACCTCGCCAACCTCGCACCCGTTGCGCACTCGCCGCGGTACACGTTCGTGCATGGCGACATCCGGGACTCCGCACTGCTCGACACGCTGCTGCCGGGCGTCGATGCGGTCGTGCACTTCGCCGCGGAGTCGCACGTCGACCGGTCCGTGCGCGACGCGTCGGTGTTCGTGGAGACGAACGTCGTCGGCACGCAGCGACTGCTGGATGCGGCACTGCGTTCCGGCCTGAAGCGGTTCGTCCACGTGTCGACGGATGAGGTGTACGGCTCCATCCTCGAGGGCTCGTGGGACGAGACCCGTCCACTGGAGCCGAACTCGCCGTACTCGGCGTCGAAGGCCGGAAGCGACCTGCTCGTCAGGAGCTACTTCAGAACCCACGGACTGAACGCCTCGATCACCCGCTGCTCGAACAACTACGGGCCGTACCACTTCCCGGAGAAGGTCATCCCGCTGTTCGTCACGAACCTGATCGACGACAAGCATGTGCCGCTCTACGGTGACGGCGGCAACATCCGGGACTGGCTGCACGTCGACGATCACTGCCGCGGAATCGCTCTCGTGCTGAGCGGCGGCCGCGCCGGTGAGATCTACAACATCGGCGGTGGCACGGAGCTCACGAACCGCGAGCTCACGCAGCTTCTGCTGTCGGCGACGGGCAGGGACTGGTCCTTCGTCGACCAGGTCGCCGACCGACTCGGGCACGACCTGCGATACTCGGTCGACATCTCCAAGATCCGGGCCGAACTCGGCTATGAACCGCAGGTCCCGTTCGAGCAGGGGCTCGCGGACACGGTGCAGTGGTACCGCGAAAACCGTGCATGGTGGGAGCCGCTCAAGCACCGCGCGGCGCTGTAGCCCAACCGCTCCCAACCGCTCCCCTCCGCTCCCTGAGGCGCCTGAGGTGCGAGCGGCTCTTCCGCTCCCCGAGGTGCGAGCGCACCGTCCGCTCCCTGAGGTGCGAGCGCACCGTCCGCTCCCTGAGGTGCGAGCGCAGCGAGCCTCGAAGGGAGCCCTGTGCATAACTCTCACGCCAACGGACCCGGCAGTCACATACTCCCTGCATGCCTTACGTCTACATTCTCGAGTGCATCGATGGCAGCTACTACACCGGAAGCACCTGGAACCTGGAGCAGCGTCTCTGGCAACACCAGAACGGTCTCGGCGCGAACTTCACCCGGAAGCACCGCGGCGCGAAACTGGTGTTCTGCCAACCCTGTGACCGGATCGAAGATGCCTACGCCATGGAAAAGCGCATCCAGGGCTGGAGCCGCGCAAAGAAGCTCGCGCTCATCGAGTCGCGGATTCACGATCTGCCGGCGCTGTCGCGTCGCAAGCCGAGGCGTCGTGAGGATCCTGCTCGCTGAGACGAGCTTGGCGATGCTCCCTTCGAGGCTCGCTCCGCTCGCACCTCAGGGAGCGTGGGCGGTCTCCGCTCGCACCTCAGGGAGCGTGGGCGGTCTCCGCTCGCACCTCAGGGAGCGGAGGG
>DATCXP010000015.1:0-4707 GCA_036565765.1 Terrimesophilobacter sp. | reverse complement strand
ATCCGACTGGGAGCGCTCGAAGGCCAGTGTCACGCCCTCCGGATCGTGCTCGTCATCGCTGTTGGAGTCCTGGCGGGCACTCACGATCGCTTCGATGGCGCCTCCGAGCTCCGCCACCGAGCTCAGCGCGTCACTCCGCTGCTCGCGCAGAAGGGTGCGGAAGAAGTCGAGATCTCTCATGGCGGGAGTCTAGGCACCGTGGCGGACATCCCGTCACAGAATCAGAGAGCGTTCAGTCCCCGAGCAGTTCGCTCAACTCGAGCCAGCGAGTCTCGACCCGCGTGGTCTCGAGCTGAAAAGCCGAAAGCTCCTCCGACAGGCTCGAGAGCCCTGCGTAGTCGCCGGGATCGTGTTCGGCCATCCTGGCGTGCACCTGCGCGATCTGCCCCGCCAACTTCTCCAGCTTCCGTCCAGCGGCGGCCAGCTCCTTCTGCGCGTTCCGCAACTCGGCACCACCCAGGGAGGGTTTGAGTTCGCCCTTCTCGGTGCGACCTCCTCCGACCGCCGAGACGGCGGTCGGCGCTGGCGGCGCGGCGCGCAACTCCAGGTACTGGTCGACGCCACGCGGCAGGTGCCGGAATCCGCCGTCCATGACGGCGTACTGCTGATCGGTCACGCGCTCGATCAGGTACCGGTCGTGCGAGACGACGAGCAGCGTGCCGGGGAAGGAGTCGAGCAGGTCCTCGATCGCGGCGAGCATGTCGGTGTCGAGATCGTTTGTCGGCTCATCGAGGATGAGCACGTTCGGCTCGGACAGAAGGATGAGCAGCAGCTGCAGCCGACGTTTCTGCCCGCCGGAGAGATCCTTCACCGGCGTGCTCAGCTGCGCGCTCGCGAAGCCGACGCGCTCGAGCAGCTGCCCTGGGGTGAGGATCTTGCCGCCGGCCAGGTACGAGCTCTTCTGACGGGAGATCACGTCGTTGACCCGGTCGTTCCAGACCTCGGTGAGCTCGGAGAGCTGCTGGGTCAGCACCGCGACCTTGATCGTCTTGCCGCGCTTGACCTTGCCGCTGGTCGGCTGCAGGGTTCCGGCGACGAGGTTCAGCAGCGTTGACTTGCCTGCGCCGTTGACGCCGAGGATCCCGGTGCGCTCCCCTGGCGCGATGTGCCAGGTCACGTTGCGCAGGACCTCGTGGCTCCCTTCGAGACGGGCTTCGCCCTCCTCAGGGAGCGGGTACGACGGTGCAGAGGCACCTGTCGAACTCGTCCGCCGCTCGCCCTCCTCAGGGAGCGGGTACGACACCGACACGTTCTCGAGGTCGACGACATCCTTGCCCAGGCGCTGCATGGCCATGGAGGCGAGTGAGACGCTGTCACGGATCGGCGGCTCGTTCTCGATGAGCTCGTTCGCGGCGTCGATCCGGAACTTCGGCTTGGCGGTGCGTGCCGGGGCGCCCCTGCGCAGCCAGGCCAGTTCCTTGCGCATCAGGTTCTGGCGCTTGGACTCGCTTGCGGCCGCCATCCGGTCGCGTTCCACCCGCTGCAGGACGTATGCAGCGTATCCGCCCTCGAACGGCTCGATCAGGCGGTCGTGCACCTCCCAGGTCGCGGTGCAGATCTCGTCGAGGAACCACCGGTCGTGGGTGACGGTGACGAGCGCGCCGGAGCCTCGCGGCCAGCGGTCCCTCAGGTGCTTCGCGAGCCAGGCGATGCCCTCGACGTCGAGGTGGTTCGTCGGTTCGTCGAGGAAGATCACGTCCCAGTCCCCGATGAGCAGGGCGGCAAGCGCGACGCGCCGGCGCTGGCCGCCGGAGAGGTCATCGACCCTGGCCTCCCACGGGATGTCCGCGATGAGCCCGGAGATGACGTCGCGTACCTTGGGGTCGCCGGCCCAGACGTGCTCGTCGATGTCCCCGATCACGACCTCGTGGACCGTGCGGTCGCTGTGCAGCTCGTCGGCCTGGTCGAGCATGCCGAGCCGGATGCCGCCCCTGCGGGTGACGCGTCCGGCATCCGGTTCGAGGCGCCCGGACAGCAGGCGCAGGAGTGTCGACTTGCCGTCGCCGTTGCGGCCGACGATGCCGACGCGGTCGCCCTCGCTGAGCCCGACGGTGACGGAGTCGAAGATCACGCGGGTCGGGTATTCGAGATGCAGCGCCTCAGCGCCAAGAAGGTGGGCCATGTCCTCCTAAGGTTACCGGCGCCACCTGGCGGCTTTCTCCATGGGCCCCGCTGTCCCCGAATTCCGCTACTGCTCGCCGACGATCCGCGCCCCGTGCACAGGGCCGGTCACCCGCACGACCCGGTACTGCCCGGCGGACAGGGCGATCTGAAGTTCGAGGGCGCTGTCGAGATCCGCCGCGAGGAACGCCACGGTCGGCCCAGACCCGGACACCAGGCCGGCGAGCGCACCGTTCTCCTCGCCGAGCTCGATCACCTCGGCCAGCCGGGGCTCGAGATGCAGAGCAGGGGCCTGCAGGTCGTTGTGAAGACTCTCGGCGAGCATGTGCGGGTCGCCGGCGCGGAGGGCCTGGAGCACGTTCGTGTCGACGTGCGGCTGGGGTACGGCGGGGAAGATGTCCTGCGCATGGCGGTCACGGTGGCGATCCAGTTCCCGGTAC
This sequence comes from Terrimesophilobacter sp., assembly GCA_036565765.1. GTDB lineage: Bacteria > Actinomycetota > Actinomycetes > Actinomycetales > Microbacteriaceae > Terrimesophilobacter. The sequence continues at coordinate 2,146 of DATCXP010000015.1, read as the reverse complement.
ACCTCCGGCGTGCTCATCCCGAAGTCGGCGAGCGCGAGAACCCACTGGAACTGGCCCTGAGCGAGCGCCGGGCTGAGCTGATCCCCGTGGCCGGTTCCGATCGCCGTGCCGCCCAGGAACGCGAACGGAACGTCGGCGCCGAGGCTCGCGGCGAGCTCCAGCAGGTCGTCGCGGCCGAGGTCGGTCCCCCAGAGCGCATCGCAGGCGAGCAGCGTGGCGGCGGCATCCGCCGATCCGCCGCCCATGCCGCCGGCGACCGGGACGTTCTTGTCGATTTCGAGGTGAACTCCGCGGCGATAGCCGGTCGTGTGCGCGAGCAGCGTCGCGGCGCGGATGGCGAGGTTCGAGCCGTCGGTTACGAGCCCGCCGATGTCGACGCTGCCCGTGAACTCCACCGAGAAATCGGGGGCGTCGCTGGCGCGGACATCCTCGTAAAGCGACACTGCCTGGTATGCGGTCGCGACCTCGTGGTAGCCGTCGGGTCCGAGCGATCCGACCCCGAGAAACACGTTGATCTTTCCTGGCGCCCTCGCATGCACCACCCTGTCGGCCCCCGAGGTCGTCATTGCTTAAACCTAGCCGAGTGGTCCCGAGGAACTTTACGCGAGAGCCTCCGACACGGCCTGCAGTGCCTCACGCAACTGGTCCTTCGCCGACCCGAGCATCTCGCCGTCGGTGATCCTGGACCGTCCGAGCGACACAAGAGTGCTCTCCGGTCTCGGCTCGGAAAGCCCGGCAACGATCGTCTCACCGTTGATCTTCCAGCGTGCCGTCGCGTAGAGCGATTCGGGCTTGAGAGAGTCGGGCTGTCCTAGTTGCCGGATGAGAGCGGCCAGCGCCGCGTCGACCACCGCGGCTCTCGGCGCCGCGATCGTCTTGGTCACGGTCACCGAGAATGTGCCGTCCGCCTGCTGGCCGGGCAGCCGTCGGCCGTGTGCCTGTTCGTAACCGACCGTGATGCCCTGCGCCCACCAGCCGTCGACTCCCTGCGTCTCGTAGAGCCAGCGTGCGATCTCCGGATGCGTCCAGCCGGCGGCTCCCGCCGCATCCAGCAGGGCGTGCCACTCGGCACGCACCCGGCCGGTCGCCGCCCTCAGGCGTTCATCGCTGACCTTCTGTTCCGAGACCGCAGCCATGCAGGCAACGCTAGCCCACGCGTGCGATCGCGAGGAAGTCGTCGACGGACAGCTGCTCACCGCGAAGAGTCGGTGCGATCCCGGCACGTTCGAGGATGTCGCTCGCCGCCGTGCCGAGAACGGGGGAGAGCGCCTGCCGCAGCATCTTCCTGCGCTGCTGGAACGCCGCGTCCACGAGCGCGAAGGTCGCAAGCCGCTCGGTCTCCGTGCCGATCGGCATCTCGCGGCGCGCGAACGAGACGAGGATCGAGTCGACGTTCGGCACCGGCCAGAACACCTGCCTGCTGACCTGCCCGGCGGTGCGCCAGGTGCCGTACCAGGCCGCTTTCACGCTCGGGCTGCCGTAGACCTTCGAACCGGGCGGGGCCGCGATGCGCTGGCCGACCTCCGCCTGCACCATGACGAGGCCGGAGCGCAGGAACGGGAAGTGCTCGAGCAGGTGCAGCAGCACCGGCACGGATACGTTGTACGGCAGGTTCGCGACGAGCGTGTGCGGCTCTCCTGGCAGCTCGGCGATCGTCATGGCGTCGGCGGTCAGGACGGTCAGCGGCGCGCCGGGCTGCAGCTGCTCGACGGTTTTCGGCAGTTGTTCGGCGAGCCGCCTGTCGATCTCGATGGCGAGAACCGAGGCGCCCGTCGCGAGCAGCCCGAGCGTGAGCGAGCCGAGGCCCGGGCCGATTTCCACGACGGAGTCGCCATCCTCGACTCCCGCGATGGAGACGATCCGGCGAACCGTGTTGCCGTCGATCACGAAGTTCTGACCGAGCCGCTTGGTCGGCTGCAGGTCGAGCAGTTCTGCGAGGTCGCGGATCTCGGCCGGCCCCAGCAGCCGCGCTCCCGCTTTCATCATTCAGGACCCCGCGGTACAGGAGTGACGCATGTCATGAACTGAATGCTCTCACGTCACACGAGCTCCCATCCGTCACGCAAAGTCCTGAATGATGAAAGGCTCACGCCAGCTCATGCGGCTCGGCCGCCGGATCGTGCGGGCTCGAGTCGGTCTGCACGAC
>DATCXP010000249.1:0-38008 GCA_036565765.1 Terrimesophilobacter sp. | reverse complement strand
CAGCGGAGTGACGCGCTGAGCTCGGTGGCGGAGCTCGGAGGCGCCATCGAAGCGATCGTGAGTGCCCGCCAGGACTCCAACAGCGATGACGAGCACGATCCGGAGGGCGTGACACTGGCCTTCGAGCGCTCCCAGTCGGATGCGCTGCTCCGGCAGACGGTCCAGCGACTGCGGGACATCGACGCGTCACTCGCTCGGCTCGAGGCGGGGACCTATGGCCACTGCGAGGTGTGTGGAGAACCGATCGGCCGGGCGCGCCTCAAGGCGCGGCCATATGCTCGCACCTGCATACGCTGTGCCGATCCGGCTCGCGCCTGACGTTCGAGCCCCGGTCCTCCTGGGAGCGGGGCCTCAGTCGCCCGGCACAGCGGTCAGGATGGCGAGCTCCCCCGCGACGGACTCATCGGATGGGCGCTCCATGGACAGTTCGCGCTGGATCGCGAGCGCCTCGGGCACGCGATCGAGCGAGCGCAGGCAGCGCGCGTAGGCCCAGCGTGCGAAGAACTTCTGATCGTCCCCGCCGAACCGACTTGCGGCATCCAGAGCGAGGGAGAACTCCTCGAGCGCCTCTTCCAGCCGATTCGCGCCGTGCAGGCTCCAGCCGAGGTTGTTGTGCAGTGCGACCGCCCAGCGGCGGGTCCGGTCATCTACCGCTCGCTCCAATGCCGCGAGGCCTTCACCGGTCCAATGCGCGGCCCTGCCGGAGTCCGCGATGGCGAGCATGTGCAGGCCGTCGACCTGGAGGAACACCAGGCCGGCGCGCGAGGCGATACCGACCGCCCCCTCGAACAGCGGGACGGCCTCGGCGGCCTGGCCGGCGCTGTTCCTCAGGCGTCCGCGCTCGAGGAGTTTCCTGGTCGCAACCGCGGGGGAGTCGAAGCTGATCCCGTCGAGCACGGCGTCGGCCTCGTCGAAGCGGCCCTGAAGGCCGAGCGCCCTCGCCTGCTGCGTCTCGAGCTCTGCTCGCTCGCCGGGAGTGAGACCGCGCGATCGTGCCGCGCGCACCATCCGTTGTTCGCTCGCCGCGGGGTCGTCGAAGTCCCAGAGGTCGTCGAGCGTCTCCTGTCTGAGTGACACGGCGGAAGTCATGACTCAGTCGAAGTCCAGGCTGAGTTTGCGCAGGAGCGCGGCGAGCCGGTCGCGATCGGCCGGCGCCAGCCTCGCGAGCAGCTCGGACTCCGCGACGAGCAGCGTGCTGATCGCGGAGTCGACGCTCGTCTGACCCTTGTGAGTCATGACGACGAGGATGCCGCGGCCGTCATTCGGGTCGGTGCGGCGCTGCACGAGCCCGCGCTCCACGAGTCGGTCGATGCGGTTCGTCATCGTGCCGGAGGAGACGAGGGTCTGCTGCAGGAGCGCCTTCGGGCTCAACTGGTACGGGGAGCCCGCACGACGCAGCGCCGAGAGCACGTCGAACTCCCAGGAGTCGAGGTCCGAGGTAGAGAACGCCTCCCGCCTGGCCCGATCGAGGTGCCTCGACAGGCGGCCGACGCGCGAGAGCACCTGGAGCGGTGCGAAGTCGAGGTCGGGTCGCTCGCGTGACCAGGCGTCGACGATGCGGTCGACTTCGTCGTGGGTTGGCATCCTCTCATTATCCCGGCAGCGCCCGCGGGCGTGAACGAAAACGACGGAGTTGCGGTGCGATGGATGCCGTTCCGGCACTTCCGCGCGCGTTCGGCCCGGTTCTCCGTCGTTTTCGTTCGCGGTGGAGAGCGGCCTCGGTCTGGCAGACTTGGTTTCGCGCGAAAAGCGCAGTCCGCCTTGGTGTAATGGCAGCACGACAGCCTTTGGAGCTGTTAGGTCTAGGTTCGAATCCTGGAGGCGGAGCTGAATGAACGGACACGATGTGTCCGTTCATTCAGCTCCGAAGGAGAAAGGTGATCATGACCGACAACAACCTCGCCGTCATCATCCTGGCGGCCGGCGAGGGCACGCGCATGAAGTCGGCGACGCCGAAGATTCTGCACACCCTCGCGGGCATCCCGCTCGTCGGGCACGTGCTCGCGACGGCGCGCGAATTGAGCCCCCGCTACGTGATCGCGGTCGTTCGTCACGAGCGCGACGCGGTGGCCGGGGTCATCTCGAGCCTGCTGCCGGAGACCGTCGTCGTCGATCAGGACGACATCCCGGGGACCGGCCGTGCGGTGGAGGTCGCCCTCGACGCTCTCCCCGACGACTTCGACGGTGACGTCGTGGTCGTGAGCGGCGACGTTCCGCTCCTCGACGCGGCCACGCTCGGGCGGCTCCTCGACACCCATCGCGCGCACCGTGCTGCGGCGACGCTGCTCTCCGCCGTGCTCGACGACGCGACCGGGTACGGCCGCGTCATCCGCGGCGCCGACGGACTCGTCGACCGCATCGTCGAGCAGAAGGATGCGAACGAGGCCGAGCTCGCGATCACCGAGATCAACTCGGGGAGCTACGTGTTCAGCATCCGGCCGCTGCGCACCGAGCTCCCGAAGATCGGCGTCGAGAACGCCCAGGGCGAGAAGTATCTGACGGATGTCGTCGGCCTGCTGCGCGCGGGCGGCGCCGTCGTCGACGCCCTTCCGGTTGCCCAGAGCTGGATCGTCGGCGGCGTGAACGACCGTGTGCAGCTGGCCGAGGCCGCGGTTCGCCTCAACCAGCTCATCGTGCGCGGCTGGCAGCTCGCCGGGGTCACCGTGCACGACCCTGCGACGACCTGGATCGACCTGAACGCCGTGCTCGCCGAGGATGTCGAGCTGCTGCCGGGCACTCAGATCAAGGGCGCGACGAAGATCGATCGCGGCGCCATCGTCGGCCCAGACACGACCCTCGTCGACTGCGAGATCGGGGAGAACGCGGTCGTGAAGCGCACGGATGCGACCCTCGCGGTCATCGGCAAGGGCGCGAGCGTCGGACCGTTCGCCTATCTGCGCCCGAATACGATCCTCGGGGAGGACGGCAAGATCGGCACCTTCGTGGAGACGAAGAACTCCACGATCGGCGCGGGCACCAAGGTCCCTCACCTCAGCTATATCGGCGACACCGAGATCGGGGTGCAGTCCAACATCGGCGCAGGAACGATCACGGCGAACTACGACGGCGTCAACAAGCACCGCACCACGGTCGGCTCCCACGTGCGGACGAGCTCGCACAACGTGTTCGTCGCGCCCGTTAGGATTGGTGACGGAGCCTACACCGGTGCGGGAACCGTTGTCCGCAAGGATGTTCCAGCGGGTGCCCTGGCCATCAGCGTGGCTCCTCAGCGGAACATGATGGGCTGGGTCGAGGAGAAGCGTCCGGGCACGGCGGCAGCCAAGGCTGCCGCGGCGGCCGACGAATCCGGCGCCTGACCCGACAACCGTCGGGCAGCCGACAGAGAGCGGGAGACGTGTCCGGCATCAAGATCACCGGCCAGAAAAGGCTCGTCATCGTGTCCGGGAGGGCGTATCCGGAACTCGCGCAACAGATCGCCGACGAGCTCGGCAGCGAGCTCGTGCCGACGGATGCACGCACCTTCGCGAACGGCGAGATCTATGCCCGCTACGACGAGAGCGTGCGCGGCTGCGACGCTTTCGTCATCCAGTCGCACACGACTCCCATCAACGAGTGGCTCATGGAGCAGCTCATCATGGTGGATGCCTTGAAGCGGGCGTCCGCGAAGCGCATCACCGTCGTCGCCCCGTTCTACCCTTACGCCCGCCAGGACAAGAAGGGGCGCGGCCGCGAGCCTATCTCCGCACGCCTCGTCGCCGATCTGTTCAAGATCGCCGGGGCCGACCGCATCATGAGCGTCGACCTGCACGCGGCGCAGATCCAGGGATTCTTCGACGGGCCGGTCGACCACCTGTTCGCGATGCCCGTCCTGCTCGAACACTTCAGGACGAACCTGGACACCTCGAATCTCATCGTCGTCTCGCCGGACATGGGCCGCGTACGCGTCGCCGACATCTGGAGCGACAAGCTCGGCTCGCCGCTCGCGATCATCCACAAGCGCCGTGACCCGCTCGTGCCGAACAAGGTCACCGTGCACGACATCGTCGGCGACGTGAAGGGCAAGGTCTGCCTCATCGTCGACGACATGATCGACACCGGTGGCACGATCGTCAAGGCGTCGGAGGCGCTCAAGTCGGCCGGCGCGCTGAGTGTCGTCGTCGCGGCGACGCACGCGATCTTCTCGGAGCCGGCGCCGACGATCCTGCAGTCGGAGTTCATCGACTCCGTCGTCGTCACCGACACCCTGCCGATCCCGGAGTCGAAGCGGTTCCCGACGCTCACGATCCTGCCGATCGCGCCGCTGCTCGCCCGCGCGATCCACGAGGTGTTCGACGACGGCTCGGTCACCTCGATGTTCGACGGGGCGGCGTAAACCCCGTTCGTCAGGAACGAGTCTCCGCTCCCTGCGGTGCGCGCGGCGCATAGCGGTGAGGGCCATTTCTGGCCCTCACGCGCCGCCAGCGCCGACCGCCGTCTCGGCGGTCGGTTGCGAGCCTCGGAGGCTTGCCCTGAGGTGCGAGCTTGCGAGCCTCGAAGGGAGCACACGAGAGGTTTCCCTTCGAGACGCTCGCTGGCGCTCGCTCCTCAGGGAGCGGAAGCGAGCCTCGCAGGGAGCACCAGCTCAGCTGTTGACCCCGTGCGGGATGTCGACCTCGCCGGGGATGAGCCCGAGGAAGGCGACATACCGGTCGCCCCCGAACCCTCCGACCGAGTAGCACTGCCAGCCGACCCCGCCCGCGCCGAACAGCTCGAACCGGGCCGACGAGCTCGCGGCATCCGGAACCGCGTAGGCGACGGCCCTGGCGCAGGCGTCGTTCGCCGTCGCGATGTTCACGGTGAAGAGGTTCGCGAGCAGGGGCAGGAGCATCGCGCCGATCGCGACGATGACGACCGTGCGCATGGCGGCGCGACGCCGGCGGCTGTACAGCGGCCGGTCGTCCGTCTCGTCGTCGCGTAGTTCCATGACGCTCCAGTCTCCCACTCGTTGACCCGAATGAAGGCAATCCGGATGTCGCCGGGCGAGTTCACGGGCGCCGGCCGCGTCCGGTGCCGAAATGCCTTCATTTGGGTCAGGAGCGACGCCCCTGATGTTCACCTTGCATCGGTAGCCTCGTGGCATGAGCACACTGCAACGCAGTCTCGGCACCGGTCGTGCGATCGTCATCGGCCTCGCCTCCATGGTGGGAGCCGGAGTGTTCTACGTGTGGGCCCCAGCGGCTGCGGCTGCGGGCGGTGGTCTGCTCATCGGTCTCGTGATCGCGGGAGCCGTCGCGAGTCTCAACGCACTCAGTTCCGCACAGCTCGCCATGGTGCACCCGGTGTCTGGCGGGACCTACGCGTACGCGCGGGCCACCGTGGGGCCGTGGACCGGGTTCGCGGCGGGCTGGCTGTTCCTGGCCGGGAAGACGGCCTCGGTCGGCGCGATCGCACTAGTGGCCGGCAGCTACCTGTGGCCGGAACAGGCACGCGTGGTCGCGATCGTCGTGATCGTCGCGTTCGCCGCCGTGAACATGACGGGCATCCGCAGCACCGCGACCGTGAGCGCTGTGATCGTCACCGTCGTGCTCGCCGGTCTCGCCGCCATCGTGGTGACGGCGCTCGTGGCGCCGCCGGCGGGGGCGCCGGGTCTCGAAGGGCTGGAGTTCCTGGCCCCCGGCGGCTGGTACGGCATCCTGCAGTCCGCCGGGCTGCTGTTCTTCTGCTTCGCCGGGTATGCGCGCATGGCGACGCTCGGCGAGGAGGTCCGCGACCCGAGCCGCACGCTGCCGCGCGCCATCATCATCGCGCTGGCAGTGGTGCTCGTGATCTATGCGGCCGTCGGCATACTCTGCGTCCTGCTGCTCGGCACGGATGTCCTGGCCGATTCGGCTGCGCCGGTCGCCGCACTCGTCGGCGATGCTCCGCCGTGGCCCGTCGTCGTCCGCATCGTTGCTGGCATCGCCTGCCTCGGCTCCCTCGCCGGGATTCTCGCCGCGCTCAGCCGCACCTCACTGGCGATGGCGCGCGAGCGCGATCTGCCTGGCGCGCTCGGGTTCATTTCCGACCGGACGCATGCGCCGATCGTCGCCGAGGCGACCTTCGCGATCCTCGCGATCGTCGGTGTCCTCGTGCTCGACCCGGCGCGCCTTGTCGGGTTCTCGGCCTGCGCCGTGCTCGTCTACTACGCGATCGCACACCTGTCGGCACTGCGCCAGCCCGCAGGCGAGCGATGGCTGCCGCACGCCGTTCAAGTCTTCGGCATGGCCGGATGCCTTCTGCTCGCCTTCACGCTTCCGTGGCAGGCGATCCTGTACGCGGCCGGAGTCCTCGCGGTCGGTCTCGTGCTCAGGGCGATCCGGCTCTCGCGATAGCCGACCTCTACCGGGTCACCGGCTCGATCGAACCGAGGAGTGCGAGCTCAGCGCGGCGCGGCGATCCCTCCCAGTCGCCATCGACCGTACAGGCGTAGGCGCCGGCCGAGGCGGCCGTCACCAGGCGGGTCGGGACATCCTCCCCGAGAAGGTAGTCGGCCAGGTACCCGGCGACGAACGCGTCACCGGCTCCTACGGTGTCGACGACGGCCACCGGGATCGCCGCCTGCCGGTAGGCGAGCCCCTCGACGACGGCCACAGCGCCCTTTCCGCCGAGCGTGATGATCGCCTGTCCCGCACCCAGCGCGACCAGGCGCTCCGCGAGCGTGACCGGATCGTCGCTCGCTCCGACAAGGATGGCAGCCTCCTCGGCTCCTGCGAACACGAGGTCGGCGAGGGGAACGATGCGGCCGTACGCATCCGCGGCCTCGGCTCGTGACCACAGCGAGCTGCGGAAGTTGAAGTCGAACGACACTGCGACCCCGGCATCCTTCGCGATCCTCACCGCCTCGAAGACGGCCTCGGACATGTCCTCCGACAGCGCGAGGGAGATGCCGGTGACGTGGAGGAGTGCTGCGCTGCGGATGAGGGAGGGCTCGAGGTCGCGCGCCCCGAGACGCGAACCCGCATTGCCCTTCCGGTAGTACCAGAGCCGGGTGTCCGAGCTCGTGCGACGCTCCTTCAGCATGAGTCCCGTCGGCGCTTCCGGGTCCCGGATGGCGGCGACGGTGACCCCCTCAGCGGTGATCTCGCGGATGATCAGGTCACCGAGCGGGTCGGTCCCGACCCGGCCGATCCAGGTGGCGTCGGCTCCGAGTCGGCTGAGCGCGATCGCGACATTGCTCTCGGAGCCGCCGACGCCGAGATTCATGGTCGCGGTGTGCTGGAGCGGACCGTAGCGGGTCGAAGCGAACATGGCCATGGTCTCGCCGATCGTGACGACACCGTGCCCGCTCATGTCCGACTCCGCAGTGATCCTACGATCTCGATGACTCTGGCCGCACGTTCTGCGAGGGCCGCGAGCGATCCGCCGGAGAGGGCATCGCCGATCAGCGGCCCGCCGAGGCTCACTGCGGTCGCCCCCGCGGATAGCCAGCCCGCCACATCATCGAGCTGGACGCCGCCGGATGGCACGAAGCGCAGTTCCGGGAATGGCCCTCTCAGGTGCTTCCCGTACTGGGCGCCCACCGTTTCCGCGGGGAAGATCTTCACGGCGGTCGCTCCTGCCCGCCAGGCGGAGTGCAGCTCCGTGGGAGTGAGGCCGCCGGGGTAGACGGGCAGCCTGCTCCGGACCGCGAGAGCGATGACCTCCGGGTCCAGGACGGGCGTGACCAGGAATGCCGCACCCGCGTCGATGGCGCGCCGGGCCTGGCCGACACCGGTGATCGTGCCGACCCCGATCTCGACCAGCGGGCCGGTGCGGGCGAGGAGATCCGGCAGGAGTTCGATCGTGTTCGGCGTGCTCAGGGTCAGCTCGATCGATCGGATGCCGTTCTCCGAGAGCGTGTCGACCACCGGGGCGTAATCGGCGGCATCCTTCGCGCGCAGCACGGCGATGATCGGGGTGCCGCGCAGGATCGCGGACGGCTCGGTCCTGGTGATCGTCTCGTTCATGCGAACTCCCTCCCTGGGATCCATCGTCGTTCCGATCGGTCCGCGCTTGGTGACTAGCGGGCTTCCACCCGGATAGTCGCGCTCATGGAATGACGCTCGCCCGGCGCCAGTGTGATCTGTGAATCGCCGATGTTGGCGGTCTCGAGGCACACCATGTGCGGCCAGCCGTCGTCGTCGAAATCCTCCATCGCGCGCGCCTTGTCCTGGCCCGGGTTCCAGAGCACCGCACCGGCGGACCCTGCGGAGGTGATGCTGATCACACGATGACTCGCGGCATCCTCGATCTGGGCTGTTGTGACCGTCGGATAGCGGCGGTCGACCGGATTTCCGAGTTGCAGGGGAACCTCATCCGTCCCGGTCTCCGTGCTGCTGGTGAACTCGTGTCCCTCGAGTCCGTAGACGCGCGTCGCGAGGATGTCGCCGATCGCGTAGTAGTTGTGGAGTGCCGCCTCGAAACTGACGTCGGTGGTGTCGCGGTTCACGACCTCGAGCCGGAGTCGCAGCTCCGAGCCGATCGTGACGGTGTAGATCGCCTCGAAACGGTGCGGCCACGCCGATGCCCGCGTCCGGTCGGTGTCACTGAGCCTGAACTCGAGGCTCGTCGATGGACCGTGCTCGCTCGCCCCGCTGAGCTCCCAATCGGACAGGCGTGCGAAACCGTGCTGCGGCGCCTCCGGGTGGTCGGCGTGCATGCCGAACCAGGGGAAGCAGATCGGTACTCCGCCACGGATCGGGGTGTTCTCGGCGAACCGGCTCGTGCCGCTCATCCAGAGCACCGGGCTCTGCCCGGCCGGGGTCCACGAAACGAGGTGGGCGCCGTGGAGAAAGACCTCGCCGCTCCCCCCGGCAGTGGTCACGCGCAGGAAGGAAAGCCCTCCCGACCCCGTGCGCAGTTGCACGGATGCGGGTAGAGCGGGCGTCGGCATCCAGGTCTCCTTAGTGGGTGTCGACCGCTTCGACCTCGCTACGGTCGCCGCTCCACAGCGTGTGGAAGGTTCCAGGACCGTCGACCCGCTGGTAGGTGTGAGAGCCGAAGAAGTCGCGCTGACCCTGCACGAGAGCGGCAGGCAGTCGTTTCGAGGCGAGCGAGTCGAAGTAGCTGAGTGCCGAACCGAATCCGGGAACGGGGATGCCGGAAAGCGCAGCGGTGGACACCACGCGTCGCCAGGCCGCTTCGCCTTCTTTCACCGCAGCAGCGAAGTACGGGTCGACGAGCAGGGACGTGATCGACGGGTCGTTCTCGTACGCCTCGACGATCCGGTTGAGGAACTGGGCGCGGATGATGCACCCGCCGCGCCAGATCGTCGCGACCGCTCCCTTGTCGATGTCCCAGCCGTACTTCTGCGCCCCCGCGATGATCGCGTCGAAACCTTGCGCGTAGGCGACGATCTTCGACGCGTACAGGGCGGAGCGCACGTCATCCTCGAAGCTGTTGCCGACCACCGCGATCTCCGGACGCGCGTCGATCGTGGCCTGTACGGCCGTGCGCTGCTCCGGATGGCTGGACACCGCCCGTGCGAACACGGCCTCGGCGATGCCGCCGACCGGAACTCCGAGGTCGAGGGCGTTCTGCACGGTCCACACCCCGGTGCCTTTGCTGCCCGCCTCATCGAGCACGATATCGACGAACGGCAGGCCGGTCTTCGCATCGATCTGTCGCAGCACTTCCGCGGTGATCTCGATCAGGTAGGACTCGAGCGGTCCCTCGTTCCACGCGGCGAACACGTCGGCGATCGCGGCGGGGGAGTGTCCTGCGACGTTGCGCAGCAGGTCGTAGGCCTCGGCGATGAGCTGCATGTCGGCGTACTCGATGCCGTTGTGGACCATCTTCACGAAGTGGCCGGCGCCGTCGGTGCCGATGTGGGTCACGCAGGGCACGCCGTCGACGACGGCGGCGATGGATTCGAGGATCGGGCCGAGAGTCTTGTATGACTCGACGGATCCGCCGGGCATGATCGACGGGCCCTCGAGCGCGCCGACCTCGCCGCCGGAGATCCCGGCGCCGACGAAGTGCAGGCCCTTCTCATGAGCCGCCTTCTCGCGACGGATGGTGTCGGTGAACAGCGCATTGCCGCCATCGACGATGATGTCGCCGGGCTCGAACGCGGCGCTGAGCTGGTCGATCACGGCATCCGTGCCGGCACCGGCTTTCACCATGATGATCGCGGTGCGGGGTTTGGTCAGCGACGCGGCGAACGCCTCGATCGACTCGCTCGCGACGAAGCCGGCCTCCGGATGTGCGGCAACGAGGTCACGCGTCTTCTCCGGCGAGCGGTTGTAGACCGCGACCGTGTTGCCGTCGCGGCTGGCGAGGTTGCGGGCAAGATTCGAGCCCATGACCGCGAGGCCCACTACGCCGATGTTGGCCTCTGTTGCACCCTGATGGCTCATGCTTCTCCCTGGCTCAGTTTCCCAGTCTCAGGCTATCGTTCTCGGCGATCTGGCGCGGTCGCGGCCGAGCCGAGGGCATCAGTGATGCTCGCGACCATGAGTTCCGGGGTTTGCAGAATGTCGACCCGGATGCCGTACTCGTCGCCCTGCAGCGGCTCGAGGCTCAAGTACTGCGATGCGAGCAGCGTCGGGGGCATGAATTCGTGTTTTCGATCGCTGATCCGCCTGTGCACAACGGGCATCGGGCCGTCGAGGAACACGAAGAATGCGTCGCGAACGTGTTCTCGCAGAGCGTCGCGATAGGAGCGCTTGAGTGCGGAACACGCCATCACGATGCCGCGGTCCTGGGCGCGGTTGCCTTCGAGGCGGTGACCGACCGCGTCCAACCATGGCCACCGGTCTTCGTCATTGAGGGGTTGTCCAGCCGCCATGAGGTCAACGTTGTGCTGCGGATGCAGCTCATCCGCATCGCAGAACTCGTACTCGAGGGACTTCGCCAGCAGCCGGCCGATGGTGCTCTTGCCGGCGCCGGACACTCCCATCACCACGATCGATCGCAGCGGTTGGAGAGAGGCGGTGCCGTCACCATGGGTCTGGCGGATGTCGGTGATGGTGCAAGCTCCTTCTCGTTGTCGAGGTCCCCCTGGCGTGTGCCGCTGCGCCGGTCCTCAGACCGCGGGAAGGCAGGCCGCAGGCGAGCCGCACAGCGTCGCTTCAATGAGCTCGTTAAATAGCGACCATATTCGCATAAAGCATACTTATGCAAGTCTTCGGCATCTTCCCGTATCATCTGAGGGTGAGCAACGACGCGAAGGAATCCGAGGCAGGCCGAGCTGGAGCGGGGCCGGCGATGGTGGGCAGCGGTCTTCACGCTCAGGTGCTCGAGCATCTCGGCCTTGCGATCTGCGGGCAGGAGCTCGCAACCGGCACGATCATGAAGATCGAGGATGTCGAGCGGCAGTACGGAGTGTCGCGGTCGGTGATCCGGGAGACCATTCGCGTCCTGGAATCCATGGGGCTCGTATCCTCCAGACGCCGTGTCGGGGTGCTTGTCCTGGCTCCGAGCGAGTGGAACCTTTACGACCCGCAGGTGATCCGCTGGCGACTCGCATCCGGTGCCCGGATCACCCAGTTGCGGTCTCTCACCGAGCTTCGAGCCGCGATCGAGCCAGAGGCGGCCCGATTGGCAGCCATCCGGTCGCCCCTCACGAACGCGAGCGACCTCATGGGGCTCGCGGGACAACTCTGGGCCGCGGGGGAGGCGGGCGACCAGGAGTTGTTCCTCTCGCTCGACATTCAATTCCATGGGCTTGTGCTCGCAAGTTCCGGCAACGAGATGTTCGCCAAGCTGCACAGCCTGGTCAGCGAAGTGCTCGCCGGCCGGACGAACTATGGACTGATGCCGCAGCACCCTCATGAGGAGGCCCTGCAACTGCATGTCGACGTCGCCTCGGCGATTCAGCGAGGGGCGCCGGACGCGGCACAGAGCGCCATGCTGCGGATCATGCAACGCACCATGAGCGAGATGGGTTCGATCTGGGACTCGCCCCATCAGAACCAGGATTTCATCCGCCGGTGATTCGTATCCGGCAAAGGTAATATTCGCTTGCCTCAAAGACTTGTAAAAGTATGCTCTTTTCGTTTAGAGTCGCAGATGAGGGAGCACAGCACCGGCGGAAGCCGGCGTCCCTGTCTCGCCAGGACTGTGGCGAAATTCAAGGAGGAATCTCGTGCGCTTCACGTCAGGATCAGGGCCACACGATTGTCGGACCCTGTTGTCCGGTGAGGCTCCGCGCTGATGGCCGCCTCCTCGAGCACCATCCGCGGCGCGAAGCAGGCGCCACCCATCCGGGCCGGACGCCCCAGCGCCCGGACTCGTCAGGTGAGGCGGAAATTCCCCGTCGGAGTATGGTTCATCCTCCCGGCGTTCCTGTTCATCTTCGTCTTCATGCTCTACCCCCTGGTCTCCTCCGGGTACATGAGCCTCACCGAGTACAACTTCGTCTACGACGACACCCCGAAGTTCATCGGGCTCGACAACTACTTCGCGGCATTCCAGGACACGCAGTTCATGACCGCCCTCGGCAACACCTTCGTCTTCGGGATCTTCTATTTCGTGATCGTGATGGTCGCGTCGCTTGCGATCGCGTTGCTGCTGTTCCAGAAGCTGCGGTTCAACTCCTTCTACCGGAGCGCAATCTTCGTTCCCATCGTCGTCCCGCTGTCGCTCGCGGCGCTCGTGTTCCTCTGGATCCTCCAGCCCAACTACGGATTGCTGAACTACTTCCTCGGTGATGTGCTCGGACTGCGATTCCTCACCCAGCCGTGGCTCAGCAACGGCACGACGGCCATGGCCTCGATCATCGTTCTCTCCGCCTGGGCGAGCATTGGTTTTGTCACGATCCTCTTCCTCGCTGGGCTCCAGGGCATCTCCCCCGACACGCTGGAGGCCGCGGAGGTGGACGGCGCGCGGGGACTGAAGAGGATCTTCTACATCGTCCTGCCGAGTCTTCGCGAGACGTACATTCTGACCGGAACCTGGACGATCATCCACGCTCTCAAGGTCTTCGTCGAGCCGATGGTGATGACCGACGGCGGGCCGGGCACGAGCACCCTCGTGGTCTACCAGCAGGTCTACCTCACGGCATTCACGTACTTCGATATGGGCTACGCCTCCGCCATGGGCTACATTCTCGGGCTGATCATCCTCGTCCTCGTGGTGTTGAACTTCTTCGTCGGAAGAATCCGGGCCGGCAAGGATGCGTAAGGGAGTGATGACGTGGTAAGGGCTTCCCTCTTCTCGAGGGTGTGGATGAACGTGGTTTTGGTCGTGCTGGCCATTCTCTTCCTCGCCCCGCTGGTCTATATCCTGTTCAACTCGTTCAAGCCAGCCGGCGAGATCTTCCAGGTTCCGCAGAGCATTGTTCCGAAGGAATGGACCTTCGAGAACTACATAGCGGCGACCAGCAAGGGATTCATCGACTACTTCAGGAACAGTGTCGTCATCACCGTCGGCGGAGTCGCCCTGACGGTACTGCTGAGCTCGCTGGCGGGCTACGGTTTTGCGAAACTCCCGTTCAAGGGCACGAACGTCATCCTTCTGACCATCGTTGCGACCCTCACCGTTCCCCTGGTCATCTTCCTGGTTCCGATGTTCCTCATGGAGAACGAGTTCGGGTTGCTCAATACCAATCTCGGATTGCTGCTGCCGAACGTCGCGGTCGAGCTGCCCTTCGCCATTCTGATCATGCGGGCGTCGTTCCTGGCCATTCCCAAGGAGATCGAGGAGTCGGCCACGATGGACGGCGCCGGCGTGTTCCGGCGCTGGTGGACCGTGATGCTGCCGATGGCGAGGAACGGCATGGTGCTCGTCGTGATCATGGCGAGCTACGCCATCTGGGGCGAATACACGATGGCGAAAGCTCTCACCATGGATCCTCCTGCGATGCCGCTCTCCGTCGGTCTCACGCTGCTCAAGGGCGAGGTGTGGCAGTACGGCGTTCTCGCCGCGGTCATCGTGCTGGCGATGCTGCCGCCGATCATCATCTTCATCATCTTCCAGAAGCACATCGTCTCCGGAGTCGCGCAGGGCGCGGTCAAGGGCTAGTGCGTTCTCGAACGGAACAGTTTCATACCGAAACCCAAGCTCAACCAAGAAAGGTGCACCACATGAAACGGCAACACAATGTCCTCTCGCTTCTGGCGACAGCGTCAATAGCAGCAATGGCGCTGGCCGGCTGTTCGGCAACCGGAGGGGGTGACAAGGGCAATGCGGCCCCGGAATCCGACGAGATCACCGTCGCCGCTCAGGCCTGGATGGTCCAGAAGTTCCACATGGCGGATATGGTCAAGAAGTTCGAAGCCGCGAACCCCGGCAAGACCGTCAATGTCGTCGAGTACCCGGACAACCAGGCGCTTTCCAACTTCGCGCTGCAGTGGAGCCAGGGCAAGTCGAGCCAGGATCTCGTCGTCGTCGACGGATCGTCTGTCGCGGTTCAGTTCCTCGCGAAGGATCTGATCGTGGACTTCAACAAGACGAAGTTCTTCGAGGGCCCGACGGCGAAGGACAAATTCGTCGGTGAAACTCTCGCGTTCAACTCACTCGACAAGGTGCAGTTCGCGATTCCGATCGGCCTCGAGACCTACAACATCAGCGCGAACAAGACTTACTTCGAGAAGGCGGGCCTGCTTGACGCCAACGGCGACATCCCGGCCCCGAAGGACTGGAACGAGCTCTACGACATGGCCAAGGCCATGACGGTCAAGAGCGGGAGCACGGTCACCATGCCGGGCATGACCATCCAGTGGGGCCCGAACGCGATGAGCACCATGATCGCGGTCGAGCAGGCGGTACGCGGCAGCTTCTACAAGAGCGACAAGAAGACGCTGACCTTCGACACCCCGGAAATGCGCGAGGTGTTCAAGATCTGGAAGAAGGGCGTCGAAGAGGGAGTGTTCTCGATCGACACCTTCGCCAACAAGGATGCCGGACGAAGCAACTTCAACGCGGGGAACATCCCGATGGTGCTCGAGACGGCCGCTCACGTTCCGGAGGCCGCGCCGACCATCGGTGTTGACAAGTCCGTCGTGCTCGCGATGCCGGGCTCCATGGAGAACGGCTCGTACGGATTCACTGCCGGTGTCATCATGCCGACGGCGTCGAAGAACCAGAATCTGGCCATGAAGTTCATCCAGGACGGGATGATGTCCGACGTGCAGGTCGCAGTTGGCCTCGAATGGGGCAAGCTCCCGGTGATCAAGGAGCACTTCGACAAGATCGATGCGCCGTGGAAGACCGCGATGTACGACCTCGTCAAGATCTCGGCACCGGCCCCGATGTACCGGGATCTGCCGGAGATCCAGGTGACAGGTAAGCAGATGCTTCAGGACTACCTGACCGGAAAGGTCGACCTCGACAAGTTCATCGGAGACCTCGAGTCCTTGATCGACAAGGCGAACAAGGACGCCAAGTAACACCGGTCCGAAAGCAGCGGTAACCGCTCTGGAAGGGCTCTGCGGCATGGTCTCATGCCGGGTGTCGAACGACACGCAGGGCCCTTCCAGGGTTCTCGGCAACGGGAACGACCGGTTCGGAGAGAGGGAGATCAGCATGGCCCAGGACTGGACCGGAAGGCACTGGTCGACGGGTGAGGCTGTCACCGTCACGACGGAAGACGGCGTGGTCACTGCTCTTGCCCCGACGGCGGTCAGCACTGACCAGTGGATCGCACCCGGGCTCATCGACGTCCAGGTCAACGGGATGGGCGGGTTCAACCTCAACGGGAGCTCCCCGTCTGCGGAGAACGTTCGCGGCACGCTCGCGGCACTGCACCGGGAGGGAGTCACGAGGTTCTGCCCGACGATCGTGACGGCGACCCACGAGAGCATCACCGCGAGCATCGGCGCAGTCGTCGAGGCCTGCGAGGCGGATGCCCTCATCGACTATTCGATCATCGGTATCCACATCGAGGGGCCGTTCATCTCCCCGGAGGACGGTCCGCGGGGTGCCCACAATGCCGCGTGGGTGCGACCGCCGGACTGGGAAGAGTTCCTCGACTGGCAGGCAGCCGCGAAGGGCAGGATCAGGAAGGTCACCCTCGCCCCGGAGTGGCCTGGGGCCATCGACTTCATCGAGAGGCTCTGCGACAGCGGCGTCGTCGCCTCGATCGGACACAGTGCTGCATCCGTCGAGGACATCAAGGCAGCTGTGGACGCGGGCGCGACGATGGCGACCCATCTCGGAAACGGGGCGCATCCGCTCATCAAGCGTCACCCCAACTACATCTGGGCCCAGCTGGCGGAGGACCGGCAGTGGGCCGGTCTCATTCCGGACGGCTTCCATCTGCCGCCGACGACACTCAAGGTGATGATCCGGGCGAAGGGGCGAAAAGCGATCCTCACGAGCGATGCCTCCTATCTCGCCCAGATGCCCGCGGGACGTTACAGCACCCATCACGGGAAGGATGTCGTGCTTGAGACGAGCGGGATGCTGCATCTCGCGACGACCACCGACATCCTCGCCGGATCGGCCTTGACCCTGCGTCGGGGTCTTCAGAACGTCGCCAATTTCGGCATCCTGCCGCTTGGTGAGGCCATCGACCTCGCGACGCTGCATCCCGCGGAACTGTTCGGGCTCGACGAGAGCGGCGTTGGCACGCTGCGCGTCGGGGGGCCGGCGGACCTCGTGACCTACCGTTGGGACGAGGATTCCGCTGTCGGCGAGATGGCGATCACGAACACGGTAGCCCGCGGGCAGCTTGTCTTTTCCGCCGAATGAGCGGTAATCGTGCCACGTCGAGAGACGGGCGAATGTGAAGGAGCAGGCCAATGGCTGGAGTGCGTGAAGCGCTCGTAGGACCCGACATCGTTGTGGATGACATGGTGCTGGCGGATCATTCTGTGCTGGTGCGGGACGGGCGCATCGAGGCGGTCCTGCCGATCGTCCAGCTTCCCTCTGACGTGGTCCGACGAGACCTGGGGGCTGGGCTCCTGACTGCAGGACTGATCGACATCCACACCCATGGTGCTGGCGGCCGCTCCTTCAATGAAGGGGACGACACCGCCAATCAGCAGGCTCTCGCCGCCTACCTCCGGGCTGGAGTCACGACGGTGCTCCCGACGCTGGCGACGGCGCCCCTGGAGGATATGGCGCGAGCGCTCGAGTCCTTTGCTGCGCTCAAAGGCTCGGTCGCGCTGCCCAGGACCCCGGGTGCTCACCTGGAAGGCCCATACTTCTCGGAGGCACAGCGCGGCGCCCAGGACCCTGCGGCGCTCCGAGACCCACTGGACGGATCGATCGATCGGCTTCTGGACTTCGCCGACACGATCCGCATGATCAGCTTCGCCCCGGAACTGCCCGGAGCGGTGGCGCTCACCGAGCGGTTGGTTGCGCTTGGTATCGTCGCCGCCGCCGGCCACAGCGACGGACGCGATGAAGACCTGCTGGCCTGCCAGCGCGCCGGATTGAGTCATGTGATCCACATCTACAGCGGGCAGTCGACGACGGAACGGCGGGGACCGTGGCGGTATCCCGGGATGCTGGAGGCCACACTCGCCTCGGACGATCTCACCGTGGAGATGATCGGCGACGGGAAACACCTGCCGGCGACGCTGATGAAGCTGGCGATGCGCTGCCTGGGGGGTCGCCTGTGTCTGGTGTCCGATTCGACATCGGGTGCCGGACTCCCGGATGGCAGCCGCTATCGGATGGGGGATGCGGAGTATCTGGTCGAGAACGGCGTCGGAGTGACCCTGGATCGGACCTCGTTCGGTGGGAGCACAACTCTGATCTCCGAAATGATCCCGATCACCGTCGCCGCGCTGGGAATCAGCATCCCCGAGGCAATTGCCATGGCCACCTCGATTCCGGCCGCGGCGGCGCACCTTCAGGATGTCGGTCGCCTCGTCGCGGGGTTCCACGCCGACTTCGTACTCTTCGACCATGAACTGAAGGTTCGCGACGTGGCGCTCGCCGGACAATGGTGAGTCTGCTCGACGGAACGATCATCATCGCGGCAGGAATCGCGGCCGGAATCATCAACGTTGTGGCGGGGGCGGGAACGCTGATCACCTTCCCGGTGCTTCTCGCGCTCGGCATCCCGCCGGTGACCGCGAATGTGTCGAACACGGTCGGACTGGTGCCTGCGTCGATCTCCGGGGCATATGGCTATCGCAGGGAGCTGCGCGGCCAGTGGCCCAGCGTGATCAGGATGGCAACGCTCTCGGGGGCCGGAGGGCTGGCCGGCGGTGCGGCCCTCCTGCTTCTGCCCGCCGACAACTTCTCCGTCATCGTTCCGTTCCTTCTGCTGATCGCCGCCATCCTCGCGGCGGTTCAGCCTCGGGTCGCTGCGTTCGTTCGACGCCGGTCCAGCGATGAGGCGGTGCGCGCCACACGTCCGCTCACCTTCGGTCTGATTCTCGGTGTCTTCCTCACCGGCATCTACGGCGGATACTTCGGGGCAGCCCAGGGCGTCGTCCTGCTCGCCCTGCTGGGCATTCTGTGGTCGACGGATCTCAATCGGGCTAATGGTGCCAAGAACGTTCTTGCCGGGGTGGCCAACGTGATCTCGGCGGTGCTCTTCATTGCGATGGGCATCGTGAACTGGCAGATCGCCATCCTCGTCGGGGTGGGATCGGCGATCGGCGGTGGAGTCGGGTCACGGATTGGCCGTAAGCTGCCTGCGTCGATCCTGCGCGCGATTCTCGTGGCGGTTGCCGTGGTGGCCGCCATCGTTCTGTTCCTCACCTGATCAGCGGGAATGCGTTGCTCACGCAGTCTCGAATCATCATCCTTATGAGCAATCCTGTTGTAGAAAAGATTCCGTTTTGACCACATTTATTAGCCACTATGGGCAATCACGGTCAAAACCACTCGACTCAACTAAGAATTCGTCGGTTGTAAAAGTATGCTTTTTAGAGCTAGGCTTTCGATTAAAGAAACAGAAGCTCTGGTGTGAACACGGCGACAGTACGCCGACACGCGAACCGGCTGAGGTTTCCGCATCCCGCAATTGCCGGATCACCATCTCGATGAGGAGAGCACTATGAAGTTGAACAGCACCAAGTTGGTCGCGGGTGGGCTCGGTGCCCTCCTGGTGGTAAGTCTTGCCGGGTGCATTGGCGGTGATGGTCCGGCCAAGGCCCCGGATGCCAGCGACCTCAAGCTGCCGAGCTCACCGGTCACACTCAACCTGGTCGACGTGTCCGGTGACATCGTCATCGCGCAACCGATGATCGAGGCCTACATGAAGGCCCATCCGGATCGCCTGGCCAAGGTCAATTTCGACACCGGTGACGCCACGGAGATCGCGGGAAAGCTCCAGGCGCAGCAGGCGGCTGGTGTCTCCCAGATCGACATGGTCCTGACCGGCAATGACGCTCTTGGCGCCGGGATCGCTCAGGACTCGTGGCTGAAGCTGCTGCCTGACTACAACAAGCAGCTTGGCGACAGCGTTGCCACCTACCTGCCGGATGCGAAGAAGATGCTGGACCTTGGCGAGGGCTATGCGATCGTCAACGACTTCGGCAATCCAGGTCCGTTGCTGGAGTTCCTGCCCAGCACGGTGACCGACGTTCCGACCACCGCGGCGGGGCTGCTGGAGTGGGCGAAGGCCAACCCGGGACAGTTCATGTACGCGCGACCCGCGAACTCGGGCCCCGGGCGAGCATTCGTCCAGGGACTGCCCTACATTCTCGGCGACTCGGACCCGAGTGATCCGATCAATGGCTGGGATAAGACCTGGGCGTACCTCAAGGACCTCGGCCAGTACATCGAGTACTACCCGTCGGGGACGACCGCCACGATGAAGGAGCTCGCCAACGGAACGCGCAGCATCATTGCGAGCTCTGCGGGATGGGACATCAACGCCCGGGCCATCGGTACCGTCCAGAAGGAGGCAGAGGTTTCTGCCCTGGACAACACTTCCTGGATCATCGACTCGAACTACATCGTCGTCCCGAAGGGGATCTCGAAGGACAAGCTCGCGGTGGTTCTTGACCTCATCCAGTGGATGCTGACCCCGGAGCAGCAGGCGAAGGCCTACGACACGGGCTACATGTACCCGGGTCCGGCTGTAGAAGGTGTCACGCTCGACATGGCCCCTGCCGAAAGCCAGCAGGTCATCAATGAGTTCGGACGCGCAAAATACGGTGACCTGATCGGCTCGTACCCCACCGTGCTGCCGTTGTCGAACACCGCGATGGGCGCCATGTTCGACAAGTGGGACCGTGAAATCGGTGCCGGGATGATCAAGGAGTAGTGACTAACCCGTTGAATTCGGATGATTTCTCTGAACTCAGGTTAGAGGGGGTGTCGCGGGCCTTTGGCAAGTCCGCGGCACTCGCCGACCTGACGCTCACCGTGAAGCGCGGCGAGTTCGTGGCACTGCTCGGGCCGTCAGGCAGCGGCAAGTCGACGGCTCTGAACTGCATCGCCGGACTGCTTCCGCTGACCGCGGGAGTGATCAGCCTCGATGATCGCCGAGTGGATCATCTGGCCCCCGAACAGCGGGGATTCGGAATGGTCTTCCAGAACTACGCACTCTTCCCGCACCTGACCGTGCGTGGAAACATCGCATTCGGCCTGAAGATGCGCAAGGTGCCCAAGGCGGAAATCACCCGCCGAGTGGATGCCGCCCTCGCGCTCGTGCAGCTTTCAGCCCATGCCGACAAACAACCGGCACAACTGTCCGGCGGACAACAGCAGCGAGTGGCCATCGCGAGAGCGGTGGTCGTTGAGCCGCCGATCGTGCTCATGGACGAGCCGCTGTCGAACCTGGATGCGAAGCTCAGGCACGAGATGCGTGCCGAGGTGCGACGACTGCATCAGGAACTGGGGCTGACGACCATCTACGTCACCCACGACCAGGAGGAGGCGCTCTCGCTCGCCGACCGGCTCGTCGTGCTGAGCGATGGGCGGGTTCAGCAAATCGGCACTCCCGAAGAGGTGTACCTGCGACCGGTCAACAGTTTCGTCGCAGACTTCATGGGGTATCGGAACCTGCTCTCGATGACCGCACACGGTATCGACGGCGCCGGCAAGGTTCTTCTGCGAGGAGACGGCATCGAACTCACCGCTGCCCGGACCGACGACAGCGTGCTGGCCGGTCCCGTGACGGTCGCCATGCGTCCGGATGATCTGGTGGTCGGGCAAAGCGGGGGCAACCAGTTCTCCGCGGTGGTCACCGCGATCGAATACCAGGGACGTGACTTCGAGGTGCAGGCGGTCGCGACATCGGGCGCGGCATTGTTCCTGCGCACCCCGGAGCGCTTGACGGTGGATCAGCCCATCAGCATCGGGATCAGTCCTGAGCGACTCATGGTCTACCCGGCAGCTGAGAAGTCGACGCCAGTGGCACCGGTACCGGAGTTCGAGGCGGTATAAGTGCGTTCACCAGGAATCACGTCAGGTGCCGACACCGCGTCGGATCACGCGCGAACCCGTCCGCAGGTTTCGCTTCGCCACAGGCTGGCCGAACGCGGTCTGGACCGGATGATCTGGCTTGCCGTCCCAGGGTTCCTGTTCGTCGTAGCGCTGTTCATCTACCCCTCGATCTTCGGCGTGGTGCTGTCGTTCCAGCCGAATGATGACAGCGGATTCTTCGGAAATTACATCGAGTTCTTCACCGATGCCTACCTGTTCGACACGATTGGCAACACGTTCCGGATCGCTCTTCCTGCAGCCCTGATCAATGTGCTCGCAGCGATACCGCTCGCGCTCGTCATGCGCGGGAAGATGCGGGGAAAGCGCACCATCAACACCATCCTCATCATCCCGATCAGCCTGGGCACCGTGCTCGTCGCCGAAGGGCTTCTCACCTACCTGGGTCCGCAAGGCTGGTTCAACAGAATATTGATGGGGATCGGGCTGATTCAGGAGCCGATACGGCTCACCCACAACATCTGGGGCGTGATCATCTCGCTCATCATCACCGGGTTCCCGTTCGCCTTCCTCCTGACGCTGTCGTACATCTCCGGCATCAATCCCAAGATGGAAGAAGCCGCGAGTACGCTGGGGGCCGGCCGGTGGCAGCAGTTCTACCGAGTCACACTTCCGCTTCTCGCCCCCGGTCTTGCCATCACGTTCTGCCTCACCTTCGTACTCGCGTTCTCGGTGTTCCCGTCTGCCGTGATGTTGGGCAATCCGTCGGGGGACTCCCATGTTCTCGCCATCGCCGCAGCTCAGACCGCCTTTCAGAAGTACGACTTCCCGCTCGCCTCGACGATCTCCGTCATCACCGCAGTCGTTGAGCTGCTCGTCGTCGCACTTGTCCTCCTGTGGCGCTCACGGCTGTATCGCGGCAGTTCCGCCGGCGGAAAAGGGTAGAAGATGACACAGATTATTGCGCGAGAACGACGCGCAGTGCGCCAGAAGGGCGAACGACGCAAGTCGCCCTTCCGCTGGCTCGTATGGATCGCCGCGATCTTCTTCTTCCTCAATCTCTTCGGCGTCATCGCGTCGGTGCTGGCGAACTCGTTCGCCACGGAATGGTTCGACACCTGGCTGCCGACCGGATGGACGACGAAGTATTACCAGACGGCCTGGCAGGACTTCCAGCTCGCCGACACACTCGTCGTCACCATGCAGGTCGCCCTCACGGTGGTCGTTGTCTCACTCATCATCGGCGCGCCGGCGGCCTACGTGCTCGCCAGGCGGGAGTTCCCAGGCAAGAAGGTCCTGATGCTCTCCTTCCTGCTGCCGATCATGGTGCCGCCGATCACCTACGGGATCCCTCTCGCGACTCTCCTCTACAAGCTTCACCTCGGTGGAACGCTGAACGGCGTCATCCTGGCAAACCTTGTTCCGGCCGTCCCGTTCGTTGTACTGGTGATGACTCCGTTCATCGAGCAGATCGATCCGAAGATCGAGGCGGCGGCGAGGATGTGCGGGGCGAAGACCTGGCAGATCTTCACCCGTATCCTCGGTCCGCTCGTGATCCCCGGTCTGTTGGCGTCATCGCTACTGGTCCTCGTGCAGACAGTCGCCCTCTTTGAGCTGACATTCCTCACCGCTGGGCCCGGCACCCAGACCCTCGTCGTCTCGCTCTACTACGCGGTGTTCGCATCCGGAATCCGCCCGTCGCAGGCGATCAGCGCCATGGCGGTCATCTACATGCTCACGACCCTGGTGATCCTGGTGATCGCGTTGCGTTACGTGAGTCCGACCCAGATGGTCACTCAACTCAAGGACAACAGCGACGACTGATCCCATTTCTCCTCCAGAACCACCCTCCTCTGTGATCCTCGAAAGGACCTCCACCATGGAAAACCTGAAATACGAAGCCCTCGCCGTCACGATCGCCGACTCGAACGATGAGCTCGGTGCTGCGGTAGCCGAGGAATTCGCAGTCGCGGCGCGCGCCGCGCTGCAGGAGCGGGCGGAGATCGCCGTCATCCTCGCGACCGGGAACTCCCAGCTGAGCTTCGCCAGGGCGCTTCACGAACGCGATGACATCGAATGGTCACGCATCACGATCCTGCACATGGACGAATACCTCGGCATGTCAGAGGACCACCCGGCCAGCTTCCGCCGCTGGATGAAGGAGAACATCGTCGCCCACGTCTCGCCGAAGGCGTTCGAGGGCGTCCGGGGCGACCACGAGCCGGTCGAGGAGGAGCTCGAGCGCTATTCCGCGCTTCTGCGCGAACTCGACCCGGCGATCACGGTCATGGGGATCGGCGAGAACGGCCACCTCGCCTTCAACGATCCGCCCGCAGACTTCGAGGCGACCGAACCGATCAAGATCGTCGAAATGGATGAGGTGTCACGCAACCAGCAGGTGGGAGAGGGGCACTTCGCTTCGCTCAGTGTCACTCCGACCCATGCTCTGAGCCTCACGATCCCCGCCTTGCTGCGTCCAGGCGTCGTGCTCGTCGGATGCCCGGAGGGACGCAAGGCGAATGCCGTCAAGGCGACCCTCGAGGGTCCGGTGACGCCGGAGGTTCCCGCATCCATCCTGCGGACTCAGGCTCATGCGCACCTCTTCCTGGACCACGAGTCGTCGTCGCTTCTCGATCGCGCGCGGTCATGAGCGAAGGCAAGCTCGAACTCTCCATCGCCGGCATCGGCGACGCCCGGCGTCTGAGGGTGTCGGCGCCATCGGCGGCGGCGCTCGCCGATTTCGAAGGCACTGCTGCTGATAGTGCCGCCGGTTCGGTACTCGACGGCCCGCTTTCGGCCGCGAACGCCGCCGCGGTTCGCGTTCACGTCCCATCACTCAGGCCCGCGCCCATCGGTCTGGCGACCTCGGTGGGCGTTGGTGACCGTCTCGGTCTTGCCACTCCCGGTCAGGTGCGCGCGTTCCAGAGGTTCGGTGCCGGCATAGTCCCGATCTTCGCGCAGCAGTCCGCGCGCGAGATGGACCGGCTAGGACGTACGCCGCAACAGGTGATGGATGACGCCACCTTCGGCTGTCTTCAGGCCGGCTGGGACGGTCCGGTCGGAGCCGACGCCGACCACCTGAAGTCGATTGCCGAGATCGATCGCTGCCTCGACGCGGGGTTCACCCTGTTCACTCTCGACCCCGGCGAGCACGTCCGGCACGTGGAGGGCTCGGTCACGCAGCAGCAGCTGGAGGAGCTTCCCTGGGGGGACCTGGAAGACGACCTGGCCTCGATGACCGCGCGGTACGCGGGCTTCACGATGGAAGTCGGAGACGGCATCCTCAGCCTGAGCGAGGGCGATGTGCGCCAGGCCGCCGCGAAATACGGCGCAGCCGTCGCCTACACGGTCTCGATGTACCGTCACCTCATGGAGCGTGCGAGCTACCCGATCGAGGTCGAGGTCTCCGTCGACGAGACGGACGACGTGACGACGCTTGCCGAGCACGTCTACATGGCCACGGAGCTGAAGCGACTCGGCGTGAAGTGGGTGAGCTTCGCGCCACGCTATGTCGGCTCGTTCGAGAAGGGCGTCGACTACATCGGCGACAAGCAGGTGCTGTACACGAGCCTGATGAACCACACGCACATCGCACGTGCCTTCGGCCCGTACAAGATCAGCCTGCACTCCGGCTCCGACAAGTTCAGCATCTACCAGGGCGCGGTCGAGGCAACCGACCGGCTCGTGCACCTCAAGACCTCGGGGACCAATTATCTGGTCGCCGTCGACGTGGCGTCGCGCTTCGACCCGGCCCTGTTCCGTGAGATCTATGAGGCGAGCCGCGAGGCCTACCGCGGTGCTCGGGCCAGCTATCAGGTCTCGGCCCGGCTCGATCGCACCCCTGAACCGCGCGAGGTTCCTGATGACAAGCTGCACGACCTGGTCACAGCCTTCGACAGCCGCCAGATCCTGCACGTCGGATACGGCGCGGTCCTGAGGACCGAGGACGGGCTGGGCCCATCGGCCCTTGCCGCTTCGCTTCGCGAACTGCTTGCCGCTCACAACGATGCCTACGAATCTGAGCTCGAGGCTCACATCGGCCGCCACCTCACACCCTTCTCGGAGAAGCCATGACCGCCGTCACAACCCCCGGGGAATTGTTCGACCTGACCGGCAGCCGCGCCGCGGTGATCGGCGGGACGGGAGTGCTCGGCGGGCGGTTCTCCGAGTGTCTCGCTGCGGCCGGCGCAGAGGTCGTCGTGCTCGGGCGCTCCGCCGAGCGCGGCGGCGCGGTGGTCGACGCCATCCGCAAGGCGGGCGGGAGCGCCACGTTCCAGCCGGTCGATGTGACCGATCGCGCATCCTTCGAGGCTGCCGCAACGGTGCTTCAGGATGCCGGAGGCCTCGACATCCTGGTGAACGCGCCGGGCGTCAACAGCTCAACCCCGTTCGCCGACGTCACGGACGAGGAGTGGAACCGGCTGCTCGACGTCAACCTCAGTTCGATCTTCCGCGCCTGCCAGGTGTTCTCGCCCTTGATGCAGAATCGTCCGCTCGGCGCGTCGATCATCAACATCTCGTCGGCGTCATCCGGTCCGCCGCTCAGCCGTGTTCTGGGCTACGGGGTGGCGAAGGCGGGAGTGAACAACATCACCCAGTACCTCGCGCGCGAGCTCGCCCGTGACCGGATCCGGGTGAACGCGATCATTCCCGGGTTCTTCCCGGCGGAGCAGAACCGTGCGTTGCTCACTCGGGAGCGGGTCAACAGCATCATCGGCCACACTCCGCTGCAGCGCCTCGGCGTCCCGGAGGAACTCGACGGGGCACTGCTGTGGCTCGCGGCGTCGAAGGCGTCCGGGTTCGTCACGGGCGCCCTCGTGAACGTCGACGGCGGATTCTCCGCCATGACCATCTGAGGGCGCCTCGGCGCTTCGGTACTGAACCAGAACTTGTCAACAGAAAGGCAACCATGAAGATCACCAAGGCGGAAGTCATCGTCACGAGCCCCGATCGCAACTTCGTCACGCTCAAGCTGACGACGGATGACGGACTCACCGGCCTCGGCGATGCCACGGTGAACGGCCGCGAGCTCGCGGTCGTGAGCTACCTGCGCGACCACGTCGTTCAGCTCCTCATCGGGCGCGACGCCCACAAGATCGAGGACACCTGGCAGTTCCTGTACCGCAGCGCCTACTGGCGCCGCGGTCCGATCACGATGGCCGCGATCGCCGCGGTCGACATGGCCCTGTGGGACATCAAAGGTAAGGCCGCAGGCATGCCGGTCTACCAGCTGCTGGGAGGGGCGAGCCGCACCGGCCTGCTCGCGTACGGCCACGCATCCGGCAAGTCGCTGCCCGAACTGTTCGACAGCGTGCGCAAGCACCAGGAGGAGGGCTACCGCGCCATCCGCATCCAGTCCGGCGTTCCGGGTCTGAGGGCGATCTACGGCATCGCCTCGAACGAGACGTCCGCGGCGAACCACGGCCAGCGGTACGACCACGAGCCCGCCCAGCGTGGGGCGTTCCCCGCCGAGGAGGACTGGGACACCCGCGCCTATCTGCGTCACATCCCGACGGTGTTCGAGGCGGTGCGTAACGAGTTCGGCCCCGAGGTCCCGCTCCTTCACGATGGGCACCACCGGATGACGCCGATCCAGGCCGCGCAGCTCGGCAAGTCGCTCGAACCGTACGACCTGTTCTGGCTCGAGGACTGCACGCCGGCCGAGAACCAGGAGGCGCTGCGTCTCGTGCGCCAGCACACGACGACGCCGCTCGCGATCGGCGAGATCTTCAACACCGTGTGGGACTACCAGCAGCTCATCCGCGAGCAGCTCATCGACTACGTGCGCAGCGCCGTCACCCACACCGGCGGGATCAGCCACCTCAAGAAGGTGCTCGAGTTCGCGGCGCAGTACCAGGTCAAGTCGGGCATGCACGGCCCGACCGACATCTCCCCGGTGGGGATGGCCGCGGCAATGCACCTCGGGCTCGCGATCCACAACTTCGGCATCCAGGAGTACATGAAGCACACCGAGAGGACCGACCAGGTGTTCGAGCAGTCCTACACCTGGAACAACGGCTTGCTGCACCCGGGTGAGAAGCCCGGCCTCGGTGTCGAGTTGAACCAGGACGAGGCGGGCAAGTACCCCTACGAGCAGGCGTACCTTCCCTATAACCGTCTCGCCGACGGTACCGTCCACGACTGGTAGACGGGCATGAACCCTCTCATCGTCCTCCTGGGCGTCAGCGGCTCCGGAAAGACGACCGTCGGGGAACTCCTTGCGCGCGAACTCGGGGTCCCGTTCGCGGATGCCGACGACCTGCACAGTCAGGCCAACCTCGACAAGATGGCGGCCGGACATCCGCTCGACGACGACGATCGCCGCCCATGGCTGCGCAAGGTCGGTCAGGTGCTGTCGCGAGCGGATGCCGACGGCACAGGCCTCGTCATCGCCTGCTCCGCCCTCAAGCGCTCGTATCGGGACGCGATCCTCGCCGAGGAGCCCCGCACCCGCTTCGTGCTGCTGGACGGCCCGCGCGAGCTGCTCGAGGAGCGCCTTGCCCACCGGGAGGGCCACTTCATGCCGGCCTCCCTGCTCGACTCCCAGCTCGCGACCCTCGAGCGGCTCGAGGCGGACGAGCCCGGGGTCACGGTCTCGATCGATCAGACCCCCGAGGCGATCGCGATCGAAGCCGCCCGCGCGCTCAGCGATTCCGCGGGAGTGCCGCCGTTGTAGGGTGCTGTCATGCGCCCCATGCAGCTGCAGATCACCCGCGACCTGAACGTTTCGGCGAGCATCGACCCCGGCGCGGAGATCGATGCGCGGGTGGGCTTCCTCGTCGACTACGCGAGGAAGACCGGCGCGAACGGGTTCGTGCTCGGTATCAGTGGCGGGCAGGACTCCTCCCTCGCCGGGCGGCTGTGCCAGCTCGCGGTCGAGCGAGCCGCCGAGCAGGGTGGCCCGGCCGAGTTCATCGCCGTGCGCCTGCCCTACGCGATCCAGCGCGACGAGGATGACGCCCGGCTCGCCCTCGCGTTCATCGGCGCGCAGAGGGTCGTGACGTTCAACATCCAGCGTGCCGTCGACGGGTTCGAGGCGGAGTACGCCGATGCGGTCGGCGACGACATGGCCGACTTCACGAAGGGCAATGTGAAGGCGAGATCCCGGATGATCGCGCAGTACGCGATCGCCGGCCAACGCAGGCTGCTCGTGGTCGGCACCGACCACGCTGCGGAGGCCGTCACGGGCTTCTACACGAAGTTCGGGGACGGCGGTGCCGACATCCTGCCGCTGGCCGGACTCACCAAGCGACAGGGGCGTGCGCTGCTGGAGGAGCTAGGCGCACCGGAACGGCTCTACCTCAAGGTGCCGACAGCCGACCTGCTCGACGGCACGCCGGGCCAGAGCGACGAGGCGAACCTCGGTCTGAGCTACCGGCACATCGACGACTACCTCGAAGGCAAAGCGGTGCCGGATGAGGTGGCCGAGGCGATCGAGGCACGATACCTCGCGTCCGAGCACAAGCGCAGGGTTCCGGTGACCAGGTTCGACGAGTGGTGGCGCTGACCGCCCGCTGAATCCGGCGCCCCCCGCAGTGCGCTAAACTCGGGGATTGAACTTCGGCGAGGGATCGCTGGGGCCAGGCCTTCCGCAAGGGAGGTCGGGCGCAGCATCCGTAATCGACGCGGTGAGCGGGCAGGGTCTTATCCAAGACGCACGGTCTTTCCTCACGCGCAGGCGTTCGAGTCGACAACACGAGACACGCGGGCCTGGAGCCTGCGAAGGAGACAATAATGGCTGAAAAGTCCGCAAAGACCCCGGCATCCGCCGACAACAACGTCGTGGCAGAACTGCGCGAGTCGTTCGGGAAGGGCGCGGCGCGCAAGCTGCGCGCGACCGGCCGGATCCCGGCCGTCATCTACGGCCACGGCACCGACCCGCAGCACGTGAGCCTTCCCGGCCATGAGATCAGCCTCATCCTGCGCAAGGCGAACGCGATCCTCTCGCTCGATGTCGCCGGCAAGAAGCAGCTGGCCCTCGTGAAGGATGTGCAGAAGGACCCGGTGCGCCAGATCATCGAGCACCTCGACCTCGTGATCGTCAAGAAGGGCGAGAAGGTTCACGTCGAGGTTCCGATCCACGTCGAGGGCGAGCCCTTCAGCGGCACCATCGCCATGCAGGAGGTCAACACCCTCCGCCTCGAGGTCGAGGCGACCCACATCCCCGAGCGTGTCGTCGTGGACGTAGAGGGTGCAGAAGAGGGCACCCAGGTCCACGCGAAGGATGTCGTACTGCCGGAGGGCGCTTCCTTGATCGACGACGAGGAACTCCTGATCGTCAACGTCATCGTCCCGGCCGCCGCGAACCTCGGCGAGCCCGCCGAGGGTGAGGGAGAGGCTGCTGCGGTCGCCGCCGAGGGCGAGACCGCAGGCGAGGCACCCGCAGAAGCTCCCGCAGAGTAGCTCTTCCGGATGACAGATTCGTGGCTCGTGGTCGGGCTCGGGAATCCCGGGCCCGGCTATGCCGCAAATCGTCACAACGTCGGAGAGATGGTCGTCGCGGAGTTGGGCCGCCGCACCGGCGCGCGGTTCAAGCGCCACAAGGCGAACGCGATGGTTGCGGAGTTGCGCGCCGCCATCGGCGGGCCCAAGCTCATCCTCGCGGGGACGAACACCTTCATGAACCTGTCCGGCGGGCCGGTGGCGAATCTGCTCAAGTTCTACAAGCTCGAGCCCGCACAGCTCATCGTCGTGCACGATGAGCTGGACATCCCGTTCGACACCATCCGTCTCAAGTTCGGCGGCGGACACGGGGGCCACAACGGTATCCGGGACATCGTCTCAGCGGTCGGCACGGGAGATTTCACTCGCGTGCGGGTCGGGATCGGCAGGCCGCCCGGCCGCCAGGACGCCGCCGACTTCGTGCTGCAGAATTTCTCATCGACGGAGCGGGCGGTTCTGCCCAACGTCGTGGCGGACGCCGCCGATGCCGTTGAGGTCATCGCCGCCGACGGGCTCACCTCGGCACAGCAGAAGTTCCACAGTCCGCCCCAGTGACCTTCTCCGCGCATCGCCTGCCGCGGCCGGGTTGAACTACGGCGCCAGGTTCTTGCCGTAGTCCGCCAGCTCTGCCGCGCTCTGCATTTCGTCAGGTGGACGCAGGTAGATTCCCCGGATGGCCACTCTGCCCACCGTTCTGCCTGCTCCCCGCCTCCCGCGGCTGCGCGGAGGCGCCAGCCTGCGCTGGGGGATCCTGGCGCCGGGGTTCATCGCCGGGAAGTTCGCAACAGCGCTGCATCGGCACACCGATCAACGCGTTCACGCCGTCGGATCGCGTTCGCTCGAGCGGGGCGAAGTGTTTGCTCGAGGCAACGGCGTGGACCGCGCTTACGGTTCCTACCTTCAACTCGTCGAGGATCCGGCCATCGACGCCGTGTACATCGCCTCCCCGCACACCCAGCATGCTGAGCTTGCGAAGCTCGCTATCGCCGCGGGCAAACACGTTCTCATCGAGAAGCCCCTCGCCGTCACCGCCGCCCAGGCCCGGGAGGTCGCGGCGGACGCTGCCACCGCCGGAGTTTTCGCCATGGAGGCGATGCACACGCGTTTCCACCCGCGCACGAGCGTCATCGAGCAGTTGCTGGCGGATGGCGTGCTCGGCGACATCCGCACTGTCCACGCGGATCTCGGCTACGGTTTCCCGGTCGCTCACGAGAGCCGGCTGTACGACCCGGAACTGGCCGGTGGTGCGATCCTGGACCTCGGCGTCTATTCGATCTGGTTCGTCACCTTCGTACTCGGCCGGCCCCGCGAGGTCGTGGCCAACGGCAGCCTCACCGAGACCGGAGTCGACCGCCACTCCGTGACCGTGATGACCGGGGACGACGGCAGGCAGGGTGTTGTCACGACCAACATGCTCGCGTTCACCCCGAGTCAGGCGAGCATCAACGGGACCGCCGGGCGGATTCACCTCGACACCCGGCATCCTCTGCCAGGGCCGTTCAGCCTGTACGGGCCTGACAACTCCTTGCATCTGAGGTTCCTGGACGACTCCGGCATCGAGGCTCAGGATGGGCTCTGCCGCCAGGCGGCATGGATGGCGCAACACGTCGCGGATGGCCTGACCGAATCTCTGCTCCACCCCCTGTCGATGTCGATCGACGTGCTCACGACGATCGATGCCGTGCGCCCGCAATTGGGCGTTCTGCCGCATGGCCGGAATAGCCAACAAGCTGTCTCTCGCGCGCAAGAGATTCCGCGCGACTGGCGTCAGGGTTTTAACACGACCAAAGGCGCGTCGCGCCCCGAGGGAACACCGGAGTCATGAGCAGTAACCAGTTGACCGAAGAGGCAAAGGCCGCAGGGCGCCCAGCGGCGACCCTTCCGTTGCCCAAGAGGAGAAGGCGCCGCAGCTCCCTGTGGCTGTTCGTCCTTCCCGCGGCTGTTCCGTACATCTTCGTCGTGCTCATCCCCAGCTTCCAGGGTGTCGGCTTCGCCTTCACCGACTGGGACGGGCTCAACCCGAACTGGTCGTTCACCGGCCTGGTCAACTTCGAGCGCATCTTCGGCGACCCCGAGGCCCTTCGGGCGATCGGCAACACCATCGCTCTCGCCCTCGTGGTGATGGTGGCGGAGAACGTCATCGGCCTGCTGCTCGCCCTGGCGCTGAACGGGAGGCTGAAGAGCCGCAATATTCTCAGGCTCATCTTTTTCGCGCCGGTCGTCATCGTCTCCGTGGTCGTCGCCTTCCTGTGGCAGTTCATCTACACGCCGAACGGGCCGATCAACGAGGCCCTGCGCGCTGCCGGGCTCGGTGATCTCGCGCAGAACTGGCTCGGCAACCCCAGCATCGCGCTGTGGTCGATCGCCGCCATCGTCATCTGGCAGTTCTCCGGCTACGCCATGGTCATCTACCTTGCCGGGCTGCAGGCCGTGCCGGAGGAGCAGCTCGAGGCGGCCTCGCTGGACGGCGCAGGGCCGGTCGCGCGCTTCTGGTACGTCGTCCGACCGCTCCTCGCCCCGGCGATCACGGTCAACCTGATGCTCTCCCTCATCCGGGGGCTCATGATCTTCGACCAGATCTGGGTCACCACTCAGGGTGGTCCTGCCTCATCCACCAACTCGCTCTCCACCCTGGTCTACCGGAACGCGTTCCAGTACGGAGAGTTCGGCTACAGCACCGCGCTCGCTGTCGTCCTGACCGTGTTCGTCGCGGTCATGGGAATCATCCAGTATCGCTTCCTGATCCGTTCCGGAGGAGACAAGTGAATCGCTACACCTGGCGCACGGGCTCACTCGAAGGCGTGATGCTCGTCGTCGCGCTGATCTTCCTGTTCCCGATCTACGTTCTGGTCAACATGGCGATCCGGCCGGCCTCCGACCTCAGCTCTCCTGTCGTTCCCACCACGGCGCCGACCTTCGACAACTTCGTCAACGCCTGGAACGCGGCAGGGCTAGGCGGAGCCATGATCAACAGCGCGATCGTCACTGTTGTGAGCGTCGGGCTCCTCGTCGTGCTCTCGTCCATGGCCGCATACCCGCTGGCTCGGGTGACGGCCCGGTGGTCGAGCGCTACCTTCTATCTCTTCATGATCGGGCTGCTTCTGCCCTTCCAGCTCGGGTTGATTCCCCTGTACAAGATCATGCGCGACACGGGTCTCCTGGGAAGCATCGTTCCTCTGATCATCATCTATGTCGGCCTGCGCCTGCCGTTCTCGCTGTTCCTGTACGTGCAGTTCCTGCGGCAGATCCCGATCGACTACGAGGAGGCGGCCGCCCTGGACGGTGCTGGGCCGATCAAGACGTTCTTCCAGGTCGTGTTCCCGCTCCTGCGCCCGGTCACCGGTACCGTCATCATCCTCAACGGCCTGTTCACCTGGAACGACTTCCTCAAGCCCTTGCTCTACCTGAGCGGCAGTGGGAACCAGACCATTCCCGTCGCCATCTACACCTTCGTCGGCGAGTACGCGACAGAGTGGCAGCTCGTGTTCGCTGCGCTCATCATCGGCGCACTGCCGGTGCTCATCGCCTTCTTCTTCATCCAGAAGTCGCTCATCCAGGGTCTCGCCAGCGGGATCAAGGGATAGCGCTGCACTACCGCGACACCCGTCGCGGACTACCCACACAGCAGTTCAATCGAAAGGAAACAGTCGTGCGATTCACACCCACGAGGTTCAAGGGGGCGATTGCGGCAGTCGCCGCAGCTGCGCTCCTTCTCACCGGATGCAGCACCACCGGTAATTCAGGCGAAGAGACGCCGCCGAACTTCATCAACGTGTTCTGGAAGGGCTCCGAGAAGCCGGGCATCGACGCTGTCGTCGCGGCGTACAAGGCAGCGAACCCCGAGGTGGAGGTCGTCGTCACGACGGCGGACACGGAGCAGTACCAGGCAACGCTGCGCACGCAGCTGAGCGCCGGAACGGCTGCCGACGTCATCTTCCTGTGGCCTGCAGACGGCAACCCCGCCGCGATCCGCCAGATCGCACCGGGTGGTTTCGTCGAGGACCTGTCCGACCGTTCCTGGGTGAAGGACTACCCGGCGGCGATCGACGAGCTGACCAAGGTGGACGGCAAGACCTACCTCATGGCGCCTGCCGTGACCTCTTTCGGTCCCTGGTACAACGAGGACGCCCTCGTCAAGGCGGGCCTCACCGCGCCGTCCGTGTGGAGTGACGTGCTCCCGTTCTGTGCCGCAGCTCGTGAGAAGGGCAAGACCGCGTTCGGACTCGGCGCAGGGACGCTCAACGCGACCCAGACCGCTCTGTACGGACTCGTTCCGGACCTCGTGTACGGCGCAGACGCCGACCACGACAAGACCCTGGCGTCCGGAAAGACGACGTTCTCGACCAACAAGGGCTGGATCGAGGCGATGGACAAGTACCAGCAGATGAACGAGGCAGGGTGCTACAACGACGACCCGACCGGCATCTCGCAGGACGAGCAGAACAAGCTCGTGGCTTCCGGACAGGCTCTCGGCATGCTGGGTATCGGCTTCCAGCTCGCTGCCCTGCGCTCGCTCGCGCCGGACACGAACTTCGTCCTTCACCCGTTCTCGGGCGATGACGACCCGGCCAACGACCTCATGACGGTCTCGAACGCCGGAGGAGCTTCAGTGAACGTCAAGGCGAAGAACAAGGAGCTCGCGCTCGAGTTCGTCGACTACCTCGCGTCGCCTGAGGGCCTGCAGATCTACAACGATGCCCTGGCCGGCACCGTGCCGTCCATCCCCACCGGTGTCGCTACCGACGACCCGAACCTGAAGGTGATCACCGAGTACCTCGCCAACGACCAGTCGGTGCACTTCCTCAACCAGTTCTGGCCGAACGCTCGCATCGAGCAGGCCATGTACTCCGGAGTCCAGGGCATGCTCGCAGGGTCGGAGACTCCGTCCGGCGTGCTCGCCGCGATGGATGCCGCACTCAAGGTGAAGTAACTCAGTACACCGCACAGGGCGGACCGGTCTCGCTGACGCGCGAGCGGTCCGCCCTCTGTCGGTGGAGCGGGTGTCAGAATGTACTCGAATGCCGCAGGGTGCGAGGGCACCCGGTCAACAGGAAGTGCGAAGGGCCATGTCCCCTGAATCACCGAACGGTCCGCGCAAGCGCGTGACGAGCGCGGATGTCGCCCGCGAGTCTGGTGTGTCGCGGGCGACGGTGAGCTACGTGCTGAACAACGTCCCCGGCAGGACCATTTCGGCCAGGACCCGCCAGGTCGTTCTGGAGACCGCCCACCGCCTGGGGCACGTTCCCTATGCGCCGGCGCGCTCGTTGCGTCTCGGCAGGAGCAACATCGTGCTTGCCCTGGTGCAGGACTTCGCTCTCGGCTTCATCTCGAGCCGGGCGCTTCGGCGCCTGGACACGGCGCTCGCCGCGCGGGGCTATGTCGTGCTCGCGCATCGCTACGACGAATCGCTTCGCTCGCTGTCAGAACTCTGGGGGCTCGTGTCGCCGACGGTCGTCGTTGCCATGGGCGGTCTCTCCGTTCCCGAGCAGTCCGCCATCCAGGACAGCGCCAAACTGCTGCGGGTTCACGGCATCGTTCCGCACGAGAAGGCGGGTCGGATGCAGGCGGAGTATCTCTACTCGAAGGGTCACCGCATCCTCGGCTACGCGCTGCCCGCCGACCCGAGCCTCGCACTCGTGGCCTCGGAGCGACTCGCCGGCGTGCGTGGGGCGTGCGAACGCCTGGGTATCGATCAACCCATCGTCCGGGTCGTGGACACCGACGACCCAACGACCGTCTTCGCGGCCCTCGACGACTGGATCCTCGCCTCCAACGGCGTGACGGCGGTGTGCGCGCACAATGACGAGATCGCCATGATGTTGTGCTCTGGCATGACCTCCCGCGGCATCGTTCCCGGCAAGGATCTGGCCATCATCGGTGTCGACAACATCCCCACGGCCAGAATCTCCCTGACGACGGTCGAGATCGACGCGGACGCCTGGGCCGACGCCGTCATCGAGTCCGTGCTCAATCTGATCGATGACAAGCCCGCGCTGAAGATCGAGGGCGACTTCCTGAACCTCATCATCCGCGAGACGGCGTAGCGCAAGAGCGCCGGCCTCTGCAGCCGCCTCGACCTGCGTCCACGAGGGGGAGTCAGTGTTGTGACTTCGACGGTTACACGTGTAACCTATGGGCAGCGTTTACACGTGTAACTAATCGATGCAGAGCTTGAGTTTACGAGGAGGTAGGCGATGACCGCGACAGCTTCCGGTCTCCACCCCGAGCCGGCGCGGGTCAGTCGGCGGACCTTCGACCGCCTGCACATCGCGAGGGTTCTCCCCGGCCGGTGGGCATTCGCTGTTCCGCACCAGGGCGATGCCGCGATCTGGCCGTATCTCGCCTTCTACTCCCTGGCCGGACAGGTGGCCATCGACCGCCCGGGCCACGCCGTGTCGCTTCAGAGCGGCGAGCTCTGCGTCGTCCGGAATTCACCGGGTCTCGCCGTGCGATCCAGTGGCGACGCTGACCTTCTCGTGATCCGCATTCCCGCCGGCTCCGTCGGCCCCTACGCCCAGGCACTCCGGGCCGCGGACGGCAGGACCTGGTCGACGCACCAGGGGACGGCGAGCCTCGTCGGCCATCTCCTGAACGGCCTTGCCGCTCAGCCTGAGGACTACACCTCGGAGAACCCAGGACGCCTCGCCCAGCACATCGTCGGATTGATGGCGCTCATGTGTGCAGACGGCCGGCTCTCCGCCGATGACTCCTCGAGGGAGACCATGCTGTTCAAGGCCAAGGAGCACATCGAATCCCGGCTCGGAGAGATCGACCTGTCGCCCGATCGGATCGCGGCGGCTCAGAACATGTCGACCCGTACCCTCCACCGGCTCTTCGAGAGCGAGGGCCTGACGATCAGCGGATGGATCCGCGAACGGCGCCTGGAGCAGTGCCGGATCGACCTCAGCGACGGCTCGGGAGAGAACGTGCCGGTCAGCAGTATCGGCACCAAATGGGGTTTGTGGGACGCGGCCCACTTCAGCCGCCTGTTCAAAGCGGCGTACGGTCTCTCACCGCGGGCGTACCGGATCGCGCACCGCGGCCATGCCTGCGGCGAATCCTGCTTCGCCTCACCCCGCTCGCTCGAGAGGAAGAGTGCCTGATGACGCGCCTGTTCAATGAGCCGTCCTCCTTCGCCGACGAGATGATCGAGGGATTCGTCGCCGCCAGTGGGCGCTGGGTGCGGGCCGTGCCCGGCGGCGTTGCGCGGTCGACACGGGCACCCCAGGGGCAGGTCGCCGTCGTCATCGGTGGAGGATCCGGTCACTACCCGGCGTTCGGCGGTCTGGTCGGAACCGGCCTGGCGCACGCCGCCGCGATGGGCAACGTGTTCGCCTCTCCCTCTGCCCATCAGGTTCACTCCGTCGCGAAGGCGGCGGACAACGGCGGTGGCGTGCTCCTGGCCTACGGCAACTACGCAGGCGACGTCATGAACTTCGGCCAGGCGCAGGACCGGCTTGTGGGCGAGGGCATCGCCTGCGAATCCGTCGCGGTGACCGACGACATCTCGAGCGCTCCGATCGGCGAGGAGCACAAGCGTCGGGGCGTCGCCGGCGATCTCGCCGTCTTCAAAATGGCGGCAGCGGCAGCCGAGGAGGGCTACTCGCTTCAGGAGGTGGCGCGAGTCGCCCGTGCCGCGAACTCCCGCACCAGATCCTTCGGTGTGGCCTTCGGCGGATGCACGCTGCCGGGAGCCGAGGCGCCCCTGTTCACGGTCCCGGAAGGTCGGATGGCCGTCGGCCTTGGCATCCACGGCGAGGCCGGCATCGACGAGGTGGCGGTGCCGACCGCTGACGGACTCGCGGAACTCCTCGTTGCTGCGCTTCTGGCCGAGCTCCCGGCAGAGGTCGGCCAGGCGCGAGGCAATCGTGCGGCAGTCATCCTGAACGGACTGGGCTCGGTGAAGTACGAGGAACTGTTCGTCGTCTACCGCCGGATCTCTGCTCTGCTCGGCGACGCAGGAGTCGAGGTCGTCGAGCCGGAAGTCGGAGAGTTCTGCACGAGCTTCGACATGGCTGGTGTCTCGCTCACCCTGTCCTGGCTGGACGACGAACTCGAGCGGTTCTGGCGCGCGCCCGCCGACACCTCCGCGTACCGGAAGGGCACTGTTGTGCAGGCGGGACGCTACGAGACCGCGCCGGCCGTGGTCGCGGATGAGCCCCTGGCCGTCCCGGACGCCGACGAGGAGTCGCGTGCCGCAGCAGGCACCGTGCTCGGGGTGCTTCACGCGATCGCGACCGTGATCGACGAGAACGCCGAAGAGCTCGGCAGGATCGATGCGGTGGCGGGCGACGGCGACCACGGCATCGGCATGCAGCGAGGCGCGACCGCAGCGCTCGAGGCCGGCCGGGCGGCGCACGCGCACGGCGCC
>DATCXP010000246.1:0-12363 GCA_036565765.1 Terrimesophilobacter sp. | reverse complement strand
TCGGATGGAACGTTGGGGTCAGTCATTGAGTCTCCAAGGTTGTTATGCGGACATTCGTCAGCGGTGCCATAGTGGCACCGACCTGGGGAACTGTCAACGTCCCGAGCCGTCATGCGGCGTCATGGCTCAGGCCTGGATCCGGGTGACCGGCAGCGTCGAATCGGCCCCGAACCCCAGGCCGGAGGGAGCCCGTCCTAACATGACCAGCTGAGCCCCGAGCGCGGCGATCATCGCTCCGTTGTCGGTGCACAGCTTCAGGGGCGGTATCCGCAATTCGATGCCTGCCGCCAGGCAGCGATCCTTCGCGACCTCGCGCAGCCTCGCGTTGGCGATGACCCCCCCGCCGAGCAGCAGCCGCGGAACGCCGAGATCGGCGCAGGCCGCGATCGCCTTGCTCACCAGCACGTCGACGACGGCCTCGCGGAAGCTTGCGGCGACATCCGCCACCGGCACGCTGTCCCCGGCGTCACGGTGCTGCTCGACCCAGCGGGCGACCGCGGTTTTGAGCCCGGAGAAGGAGAAGTCGTAGCGGTGCCTCACGAGATCCTTCGGAAGAGTCAGCCCGCGTGGGAAGCGGATGGCGGCCGGATCCCCTCCGACCGCGGCACGGTCGATCTCCGGTCCTCCCGGGTAGGGGAGGCCGAGGAGGCGCGCGACCTTGTCGAACGCCTCGCCTGCCGCATCGTCGATGGTCTCGCCGAGCAGTTCGACATCCGACACCAGGTCGCGAACCAGCAGCAGGGAGGTGTGCCCCCCGGACACGAGCAGCGCGACCGTCGGATACTGGATCTTGTCGCCGGTGAGGATGTCCGCCCCGACGTGCCCGACCAGGTGGTTCACCGCGTACAGCGGCTTCCCGAGCGAGATCGCGAGCGCCTTCGCAGCACCGACTCCGACCATGAGCGCACCGGAGAGGCCAGGGCCGCTCGTCACGGCGATCGCGTCGAGCTCCTGGAGCGTGACGCCTGCCTCCGCGAGTGCTGCCTTCAGTGTCGGCCCGAGTGCTTCGAGGTGGGCCCGTGCGGCGATCTCGGGCACGACGCCGCCGTAGCGGGCGTGCTCCTCCATCGACGATGCGATGGTGTTCGCGAGCAGTTCCTCACCGCGCACGATGCCGACGCCGGTCTCGTCGCAGCTCGTCTCGATTCCCAGGACCAGCGGCGCGGTCATGCACCCTCCTCGCGGTCGTTGCCGTCTCCCGGCGCCGGTTCCGACTGCCGCGGCGAGTCGACTTCGGGCGCGGTGAAGGTCCCGCGCCTGGCCTGGATCTCGAGCCGCATCACCAGCGCATCGACGCCATCCGGCTGGTAGTAGGCCTTCCGCACGGCGAGCTGCTCGAATCCGAGCGAGCGGTACAGCGCCTGCGCGCCGGGGTTGTCCGCGCGGACCTCGAGGAACACCTCTGCGGCACCGCGCTTCCTGGCCTCGTTCACGAGCGTGAGCACGAGCGTTCTGCCGAGGCCGCCCCTGCGCGAGCCCTCGGCCACCGCGATGGTCTGGATGTCCGCCTCCTTCGCCCCGTTCGGCGCGAGCAGGCCGGCATAGGCCTCGATCTCGTCAGGCGTCTCCGGCCGGAACGCGACGAGGTAGAAGCAGTTCGCGTTCCTGAGCTCCTGGCGCATCGAGGCAGTCGACCAGGCGTCGCTGCCGAAGGTTCCGGTCTCGAGCGCCATGATCGCGTCGAGGTCTCCTGCACCCGCCCTGCGCAGCTGCCAGGTCATGCGGTCACCCGCTTCGGACCCGCCGACGGCGTGACGTCGGGCGAGCGCAGATACAGCGGCTCCTGGCCCGCGAAGTCGCGCCCGTGGAGATACAGGCGCTCGGCGAGCAGGCCGAGGCTCGCCGCGGAGACCCAGTCGGCGTCCAGCCGCCTGTAACTCTGATAGTCGGTTACGGCGCTGTCGAGGTCGTCCGGCCGCACCAGGCCAGGGCCCTCTGCACGCTGCGGAAGGGAGAACTCATCGGCGCCACGGTAGGCGGACCAGTAGCGTTCGTGGCGGCGCGCATCCGTCGTGACGAGCAAAGGACCTTCGCCGCCTGCGGCATAATGCTCGAACGCGATCGCGTCATGGCTGACCACCCGCACGAGGGGTTTTCCGGCACCGAGGGCGAACGCCTGCGCCGCGGCGATGCCGACCCTCAGGCCCGTGAACGGACCTGGACCCATCCCGACGGCGATGCCGGAGAGCTCGGGGATCGGGGTGCCCGACTCTGTGAGGCACTCCAGGATCAGTTCGCCGATGACCTCGGCGTGCCTGCGAGTGTCCTGGACGCTGTGCTCGGCGAGAACGCCGAGGTCGCGATCGACGACGGCGACGCTCGTGCCGGCCGAGGTGTCGATCGCGAGGAGCATGGCTATAGCTTAAGGTCGCTCCACCGCGGCCCATGGCCCGTGATGGTCACCTCGCGCGGCTCGATGCCATCCTCGCCGGTCTCGCCGCCGACGGGGCGCGCGATGTCGATCTCGATCCAGGAGTCCGCGACGCCGTGCAGCATCCCCGCGGCCCATTCCACGACGACGATCGATCCCTCGTAGTCGATGTCGAGGTCATCGAGTTCTGCGGGGCTCGAGAGCCGGTACGCGTCGACGTGCACGAGAGGTGCTGCCCCACCGGAACGCGGATGCGTGCGTGCGAGCACGAAGGTCGGGCTCGTCACGGCGCCCCGAACCCCGAGCGCCTCGCCCAGCCCGCGCGTCAGGGTTGTCTTGCCTGCTCCGAGCTCGCCGTTCAGGGCGACGAGGTCACCTGCGCCGAGCAGCCCCGCGAGCCGGGCGCCGAACCGCTCCATGTCCTCCGGAGTTCCGATCGTGAGGTGCATCACGCCCCGTCACTGTAGCGCCGCTGGATCCTCCCGCCGAGCCGCGTGACGATCTCATAGTTGATGGTTTCTGCGGCATCCGCCCACTCGGTCGCCGACGGGACACCGGTCGCCGGGTCGCCGAACAGGATGGCCCGGTCGCCGACCGCGACAGTCGCGTCGCCGACGTCGACGATGACCTGGTCCATGGCGACGATGCCTGCGACCCGGTAGGAGTTGCCGTTGATCGACACCGGCCCGCGATTCGACGCCTGACGCGGGATGCCGTCGCCGTAGCCGACCGGAACGAGCGCGAGCGTAGTCTCGGCAGCCGTGCGGTAGCGGAACCCGTACGAAACGCCGCTGCCGGCCGGCACCCGCTTCACCGCGACGATCTCCGCGCTCAGCTCGAGGGCGGGGGTGAGGCCGAGTTCTGCGGAGGTCACATCGTCGAAGGGGGAGAGTCCGTAGATGCCGAGGCCGATCCTGACGAGGTCGTACCGGGTCGCCGGCTCGCGCAGCGCTCCGGCCGTCGAGGCGAGGTGGATGAGTTCCGGCTCGAGGCCGAAGGATGCCGCGAGCGCGATGGCGCGCTCGAACGCCGCGATCTGCACAGCATCCTCGTCAGCGCCGGCGTTCGCGAGGTGGCTGAACAGCCCCCTGACCGTGATCCGGCCGGACGCCTGAAGCGCTGCCGCCCGCTCGAACAGGCGCTCCCAGTCCGCCGGTACCGCGCCGTTGCGGCTCAGGCCGGTGTCGACCTTGATCTGCACCTGCCGGGCACCGGCCGCGGCCGCTTGCTCGAGTTGCTCGTGGGAGTTGATCCCGACATCGATTCCGGCCTCGACCGCCGTCGCGAAAGTCTCGTCCGGCGCGTGGAGCCAGGCCAGAATCGGTGTCGTGATCCCGG
Organism: Terrimesophilobacter sp.; assembly: GCA_036565765.1. GTDB lineage: Bacteria > Actinomycetota > Actinomycetes > Actinomycetales > Microbacteriaceae > Terrimesophilobacter. Next base: position 8,654 of record DATCXP010000246.1, on the reverse strand, counting down.
CGGCCCGGAGTTCGAGCCCTTCGGCGATGTCGATGACGCCGAGCCAGTCCGCGCCTCCGCGCACGGCCGCGGAGGCGGCTTGCACCGCACCGTGCCCGTACCCGTTCGCCTTGACGACGGCCATGAAGTGAGGGGTGCCGAGCGTTTCACGCAGCGCCTCGACGTTGCGGGAGATCGCGGCGAGGTCGATTCGCGCTTCGCGGAGCGGGCGCGCACTCACTCCGACTCCGCAACGACATAGGCGATCGCGATTCCGGCATCATGGCTCATCGAGAGGTGCACCGCGGTGATGCCGCGCTCCTCGGCGATTCTCGCAACGCCGCCTCGCAGCGCGAAGGACGGGTTGCGCAGTCCGTCCGAGACGACGGGCATGTCATGCCAGGTGACGCCCTGCGAGTCGCCCAGCGCCTTGATGAGCGCCTCCTTCGCGGCGAACCGCGCGGCGAGGGAGCGCAGTGGCAGCGCGCGGCCATCCTGAATCTGTTCGCTCTCGGCGAACAGGCGGGCGAGCAGGGCCGGTGTGCGGCTGGCCGCACGCTCGAAGCGGGCCACCTCGACCACGTCGACGCCGATCCCGACGATCACGGCTCCCCTATGCTGTCACACCGGAGAAGCGGGGCCCCTCCGGCGCCGTGGTCGCGATAGCGTTGCGCGATACTCATAGCTCCACCCCGCGCACTCACTCGACCGTGACCGACTTGGCGAGGTTGCGCGGCTGGTCGACGTCGAGGCCCTTCGCCGCGGCGAGCTCCATCGCGAAGATCTGCAGCGGCGCGACCGCGAGGAGCGGCTCGAACAGTGTGGAGGCGAGCGGAATCGTGAACACCTCGTCCGCGTAGGGGAGGACGGCGGCGTCGCCGGCCTCCGCGATCACCAGGACGCGCGCGCCGCGCGCCTTGATCTCCTGGATGTTCGACACGACCTTCGGATGCAGCGAGTCCTTTCCGCGCGGGCTCGGCACAACGACGAACACCGGCTGTCCCGGCTCGATCAGGGCGATCGGTCCGTGCTTGAGCTCACCGGCGGCGAAGCCCTCGGCGTGGATGTAGGCCAGTTCCTTCAGCTTGAGCGCCCCCTCGAGCGCGACCGGGAAACCGACGTGCCTGCCGAGGAACAGCACGGCACGCGTGTCGGACATCCAGCGGGCGAGCTGGGTGATCTTCTCGTGCTGCAGCAGGACGGTCGACAGCTTGTCCGGGATGGACTGCAGCTCGGAGAGCAGCCTCGCCGCCTCGGTGGGCTCGAGTGTCCCCCGCACGCGGGCGAGGTGCAGGCCGAACAGGTACAGCGCGGCGACCTGGGCGACGAATGCCTTAGTGGAGGCGACGGCGACTTCGGGGCCGGCGTGCGTGTAGATCACGGCATCCGACTCGCGCGGAATCGTGGCGCCCTGGGTGTTGCAGACCGAGATCGTGTGGGCGCCGGCCTTCTTCGCATGCTGCACGGCCATGAGCGTGTCCATGGTCTCGCCGGACTGGCTGATCGACACCACGAGCGTCCGCGCATCCAGCACCGGATCGCGGTAGCGGAACTCGTGGGACAGCTCGACCTCGACCGGGATGCGAGCCCACTTCTCGATCGCGTATTTCCCGAGCATGCCGGAGTATGCTGCGGTGCCGCAGCCGAGGATGACGATCCTGTCGATCTCCCCGAGCTGCTCGTCGTAGCTCTCCAGCTCCGGGATGCGCACGACCCCGTCGGCCGAGCGGCCGAGCAGCGTGTTCGCGATCGCCTCGGGCTCCTCGCTGATCTCCTTCGCCATGAAGCTCGACCAGCCGCCCTTCTCGGCGGCGGCGGCATCCCAGGTGACCTCGAACTCCTCCGTCTCGACCGGCTTCCCGTCGAAGTCCGTCGCCACGACCGCGTCGGCAGTGATCGTGACGATCTGGTCCTGTCCGATCGCCATCGCGCGCCGCGTGTGCTCGACGAAGGCCGCGACGTCGGAGCCGAGGAAGTTCTCCCCGTTGCCGAGGCCGATCACGAGCGGCGAATTGCGACGGGCGCCGACGACGACGCCGGGCTGGTCCTGGTGCAGGACGAGGAGCGTGAACGCGCCGTGCAGCTTCGCGACAACCTCGCGCAGCGCCTCGGTCACGTCGCCCTTCTCCCGGTAGGCGTAGCCGACGAGGTGCGCGGCGACCTCGCTGTCGGTCTCGCTCGTGAACACGGTCTCCGGATGCGCGGCGACGAGCTCCGCCTTGAGCTCTGCGAAGTTCTCGATGATGCCGTTGTGGATGAGCGCGAGCTTTCCATCGTCACCGAGGTGAGGATGCGCGTTCGCGTCGGTCGGACCGCCATGCGTCGCCCAGCGCGTGTGGCCGATCCCGGTCGGGCCGTTCTGCAGCGGGGTCGCCTCGAGGTCGTCGACGAGCACCTGCAGCTTCCCGGCGTGCTTGCGGGTTCCGAGACTCCCGTCGATGCCGATCACGGCGACGCCGGCCGAATCATAGCCCCGGTATTCGAGTCGGCGCAGGCCGCCCAGCAGCACCTCCACGCTCTGATTGCCGCCGACGTATCCCACAATTCCGCACATTCTATGAATTTTAGGCTACGCAGCCTGAACCGCCGCACAGCCCGGCGCCGAGTAGGCTTTCTGCGATGCCTGAGCCAACGCCTGCCAACGGTCACCTGACGCCGTTCCTGGAGATCGACCGGTCCGCTTGGGCCCACCTGGCGCCGACGACGGAGCAGCCGCTCACCCCTCAGGAACTCGTGGAGCTCCAGGGCCTCGGCGACATCCTGAACCTTCGCGAGGTGAGCGAGGTCTATCTGCCGCTCAGCAAACTCATCAACCTGTATGCGGTCGGCGCGAAGCGCCTCCATGCCTCGACGAGCAGTTTCCTGCGGCAGCGCAGCCAGAGCACGCCGTTCGTGATCGGCGTCGCAGGCTCCGTCGCCGTCGGGAAGTCGACCATCGCGAGGGTGCTGCGCGAACTGCTCGCGCGCTGGCCGGACACTCCGCGCGTCGAGCTCGTGACGACCGACGGTTTCCTCCTGCCGAACGCGGAGCTCGAGCGCCGCGGCCTCATGGAGCGCAAGGGATTCCCGGAGTCGTACGACCGCCGCTCGCTCCTGCGCTTCGTCATGATGGTCAAGAGCGGAGCGAACGAGGTGCGCGCGCCGTTCTACTCGCACCTGAGCTACGACATCGTTCCGGATGCCGAGGTCGTCGTCCGTCGCCCGGACATCCTCATCGTCGAGGGCCTCAATGTTCTGCAGCCGCCGGTCGCCGGTCGCAAGCTCGCGGTGAGCGACCTGTTCGATTTCACCGTGTACGTCGACGCCAGGACATCCGACATCGCGCAGTGGTATGAGGAGCGCTTCCTCAAGCTGCAGCGCGGGGCGTTCGCCGACCCGCAGTCGTACTTCCACCGCTACGCGAGCCTCAGCGAGGCCGAGGCGAGGGAGAAGGCCAGGGACATCTGGGGCCGCATCAATGAGCCGAACCTCGTGCAGAACATCCTGCCGACGCGCTCAAGAGCGACGCTCGTGCTGCGCAAGGGCACGCAGCATGCCGTGAGCAGCGTGCTGCTGCGCAAGATCTGACCTAGCGCTCCCTGAGGTGCGCGCGGCACACAGGGGCGAAGGCCATTTCTGGCCTTCGCGTGCCGCTAGCGCCGACCGCCGTCTCGGCGGCCGGAAGCGAGCCTCGAAGGGAACGTCCGAGCAAGCACCCTTCGAGACGGTCGCTGGCGCTCCCTCCTCAGGGAGCGGTCGGTGCGAGCAAGTCGAGCCTGCCAATCTCCGGTCGAGCCTGCCGAGACCGAGACAACCGGGATTACCGGGACAGTCGCTCCCGCACGATCTCGGCGAGCTCATGCGCGATCTCATCGGCGACGGACTGCTCCGAAGCCTCGACCATGACCCGAACCAGTGGCTCCGTGCCGGACGGACGCAGCAGAACGCGCCCCTCAGAACCGAGCCGCTGCTGCGCGACGATGACGGCCGCGGCGATCGTGGCGTCGTCGCTCAGCGACTCGTGGTCGACATCCTTCACGTTGACCATGATCTGCGGGTACACGGTCATGATCGCGGCGAGTTCGGCGAGGGACTTCCCGGTGCGCGCCATCTCCGCGACGAGGTGCAGACCGGTCAGGATGCCGTCGCCCGTCGTCGCATGGGCGGTCATGATGACGTGGCCGGACTGCTCGCCGCCGAGACTGAGCTGCTTCTCGTTGAGGGCTTCGAGAACGTAGCGATCGCCGACCTTCGTCTCGATCATGGCGATTCCGGACTCCTCCATCGCCAGGCGCAGTCCGAGGTTGCTCATCACGGTCGCGACGAGGGTGTCCTGCGCGAGCATGCCGCGCTGTTTGAGCGATACGGCGAGGATCGCCATGATCTGGTCGCCGTCGATGACATTGCCCTCGCGGTCGACCGCGAGGCAGCGGTCGGCGTCGCCGTCGTGGGCGATGCCGACATCCGCACCGTGTTCGATCACGGCGCGCGCGAGCTGGTCGAGGTGGGTCGAGCCGACGCCATCGTTGATGTTGACCCCGTCCGGGTCCGCACCGATGAGCGTGAGGGTCGCGCCGGCGTTCCGGAACGCGTCAGGTGAGACGCCGGATGCCGCTCCGTTCGCACAGTCGAGAACGACGTGGATGCCGTCGAGTCGCGCCGGCAGCGTTCCGAGCAGGTGGATGAGGTAGCGATCCTCGGCGTCGGCGAAGCGGCGGATGCGTCCGACCTCCGCCCCTCTCGGCGCGATCGGCGGCTCGGCGAGCGCGGCTTCGATGCGGTCCTCGACCTCGTCGGGAAGCTTCGTCCCGCCGGTCGCGAAGAACTTGATCCCGTTGTCCGGCGCGGGGTTGTGCGAGGCGGAGACCATGACGCCGAAGTCGGCCTTGAAATCGGCGACCAGGAACGCGAGCGCCGGTGTTGGAATCACTCCTGCGTCGTAGACGTCGACCCCTGAGCTCGCGAGCCCTGAAGCGACAGCCGCCGAGATGAACTCGCCGGACACCCGGGGGTCCCTCGCGAGCACGGCGACCGGCCGTCGGCCGGATGCGCGACGGCCATCCGCGTAGCGCCCCTTGCCGAGAACGACGGCGGCAGCCTGGGCAAGACGCAGCGACAGTTCCACCGTCAGGGTCTCGTTGGCGAGCCCCCGAACACCGTCAGTGCCGAAAAGCCTTGGCATATCCGCGTGCAGCCGGCAGCCGAATCAGCGCTTCGAGAACTGCGGAGCCTTGCGGGCCTTCTTGAGACCAGCCTTCTTGCGCTCGATGACACGGGCGTCACGGCTGAGGAAGCCGGCCTTCTTGAGCTCAGGGCGGTTGTTCTCGCGGTCGATCTCGTTGAGTGCGCGAGCGATGCCGAGACGCAGCGCGCCGGCCTGGCCGGAGGGGCCACCGCCGGTGATGCGGGCGATCACGTCGTAGCTGCCGAGCAGGTCGAGAACCTTGAACGGGTCGTTGATGAGCTGCTGGTGCAGCTTGTTCGGGAAGTAGTTCGCGAGCTCACGGCCGTTGACCGTGATCGTGCCGGAGCCGGGGACGAGGCGCACGCGGGCGATGGCCTGCTTGCGACGGCCGACAGCGGCACCGGGAACGTTGAGAACCGCGCGGGGGACCTTGGGAGCCGCCTCAGCCGGAGTCTCGGTCGTGAAGCTCTCGAGAGCTTCCTCTGCGGGGGTGTCGATGGAGTCTGAAATCTTCGCCATGAAAGGTCCTTAGTTGTTCAGCCGGCGCTACTGCGCGACCTGGGTCAGGGTGTAGGGCTTCGGCTGCTGTGCAGCGTGGGGATGCTCGGCGCCTGCGTACACCTTGAGCTTGTTCAACTGGGCACGACCGATAGAGTTCTTCGGGAGCATCCCGCGAACCGCCTTCTCGACGGCACGGGTCGGGTGCTTCGCGAGCATCTGCGCGTAGGTCGTTGCGGACAGCCCGCCCGGGTAACCGGAGTGGGTGTACGACTTCTTCTGCTCGAGCTTCGCGCCGGTGAGGGCGATCTTCTCCGCGTTGATGACGATGACGAAGTCGCCGCTGTCCATGTGCGGGGCGAAGCTCGCCTTGTGCTTGCCGCGGAGGAGAACGGCAACGTGGCTGGCCAGGCGGCCGAGCACAACGTCGGTCGCGTCGATGATGAGCCACTCGCGGGAGATCTCATCGGGCTTGGGGGAATAGGTACGCATACTGCGGCACTGCTCTCTGGTCGAAGGGAGTTGTTCGTGAATCCCGCTCCGTGGATGTTCCCGGCACGATGTGCCTCGGCACAATGTACTTCGGCACTGCGCAGTGAACGATTCCGGTGGAGGGCTCAGCTTCGGATGCAGCGAAACTCGCAGGCACCAAGGGTCAAGAGTAGTCGATGCCGGACCCCCGGTCAAACGACCCCGATACTCGCGGGGCGTGCCGGTCGCTGCGTGCGGCGGCCGCCCCTACTCTGCTTCGTCGACCGGGCCACGGCGGGCCCTGGTCTGCTGCGCGCGCGCGGCGAGTTCCGCGTCGGGCGGGTAACCGACCTCCACGAGCGTGAGCCCCTTCGCCGGGACGACCTTGAACTCGCTCGTGCGGGCGAGCTCCCGGCGGATGCCGACGAGCCGGGTCGGTGCGAGGTGGCCGACGCCGACCGAGATCGTCGCCCCGACGAGGGAACGGACCATGCTGTGGCAGAACGCGTCGGCCTTCACCCTGGCCAGGAGCACGCCATCCGGCTGCCGCTCCCAGCTGAACTCCTGCAGAGCTCTCACGGTCGTCGCGCCGTCACGCGCCTTGCAGAAAGCGGCCCAGTCGTGCAGCCCGAGGAGCGCACCGGCGGCCTCCTGCATCCGCTCGACGTCGAGTGGCGCGGGGTACCACAGCGTGTTCCGGCGCTCGACCGGGTTCCGCGGGGCGAGGGTGTCCGCGATCCGGTACTCGTAGCGCCGCCACACGGCGGAGAAGCGCGCATCGAAGCCGCCGGGCGCCTCGGCGGAGTGCGAGACGTAGACGTCGGTGTCGAGGCCGGCGATCCCGTTGAGTCGACGAGCCAGCGCACCGGGGTCGTCCCCCGCAGGCGCGTGTGCGCCCCGGTGCGGTGTGCGCCGAGCCCTGTTCTCACGGTTCAGGCTCGCGAGCTGCTCCTGCGTGAGGTCGAGGTGGGCGACCTGGCCGAGCGCGTGCACGCCGGCATCCGTACGTCCGGCGACCGTCAGGAGCGGCGGGGGGCCATGCCGGGAGAACACCGTGGACAACGCAGACTCGAGTTCGCCCTGAACCGTGCGGAGACCGGGCTGCTTCGTCCAGCCATGGAAGTCGGTGCCGTCGTAGGCAACGTCCAGGCGGATGCGGATCAGTCGATCCTCCGGCAGCGTCTCTGCCCCCCGCTCCCCGTCTGCTTCCGCCGATGTCACACGCAGAGTCTATTGGCAGCAATCGTCCAACCTGCCGCCCCGGAAGTTGACCGGGGGGCGCTCCTCGGGGACGCTTGAGGTACCGCTCATGAAGACACCTCCACCGCCACCGGCGCCCCACCTCCGCTTCGCCGGACTCGACGGACTGCGCGCGATTGCTGTCATCACGGTGATGCTGTTCCACCTGAGTCCCGGGTTCGTACCTGGTGGGTATCTCGGCGTCGACGTGTTCTTCGTCATCAGCGGGTTCCTCATCACCGCACTGCTGCTGCGCGAGCACGACAGGGCAGGAACGATCCAGCTGTTCGACTTCTGGCGCCGCCGGGCCCGCAGGCTCCTGCCCGCCCTCGGAATCCTGCTGCTCGTGTGCTGCAGCCTCGCACTCCTCCTCGGCGGCAACCTGCTCCTCGATCTCGGCAAACAGGTGCTCGGTGCGACGACGTTCAGCAGCAACTGGCTCTCGATCGCCGGGGAGCGCAGCTACTTCACGGAATCGACGCCGGAACTCTTCCGGAATCTCTGGTCACTCGCGGTGGAGGAGCAGTTCTACCTGCTCTGGCCGCTCGCGATCCTTCTGCTCCTGCTGATCCCGAAACGCTTCGTGCGCCTCACCATCGTTGGAGGCCTCGCCGTGGGCTCCGCTCTCGCGATGGCGCTCATCTACATCCCCGGCGGCGACGCGACCCGCGTCTACTACGGCACGGACACCCACAGTTTCGGACTCGCGATCGGCGCGGTCCTCGCCATCGCGAGCCGCTCCTGGTCGGTGTGGCCGCTCGCCTGGCCGCGGTGGCTCAGGATCATCCTGCCTCTTGCCGGTCTCGCGTCCGTCGGCGGGCTCGTTGCGCTCTCGCTCGTTATGCCCGCCGACGCGCCTCTCGTCTACCAGGGCGGACTCCTGGCGGTCGCCCTCCTCACCGCGGTGGCGATCGCGGGTGCGACGATGCCGGGTTCGGTGCTCGGCCGAGGGCTCGATGTGCCGCCACTGCGCTGGATCGGGGAGCGTTCGTACGGGCTCTACCTCTGGCACTGGCCGGTCTTCGTGCTCGTCATCGGCTTCCTGCCGACCTGGTCACGGGACGGGTCGGCGGGATGGGCCCTCGGCGGGATTGCGCTCGCCGTCACCGTGCTCGCCGCCGCGGTCTCCTACCGCTTCGTCGAGCAGCCGATCAGGAAGAACGGGTTCAGGGCGACGTTCCGGTCCTGGTTCAGCGGATGGCAGACCTCTACCCCGAGGCTCGTGACGGGAACCCTGGCCGTGACCCTCGCCGTGTCGCTCGGGGTGGCGAGTGCTGCGGCCATCGCCACCGACCCCGGCAAG
>DATCXP010000236.1:0-17020 GCA_036565765.1 Terrimesophilobacter sp. | reverse complement strand
ACGCGCCGGCGACGGCTTCATCTGCACCTCCGGCAAGGGCATGGACCTCTATACCGAGAAGCTCATCCCCGCAGTGAAGGAGGGAGCGGAGGCCGAGGGCCGCGACGCAGCCGCGATCGACCACATGATCGAGATCAAGCTCTCCTACGACCCGTCGCCGGAGGCGGCACTGGAGAACACCCGCTTCTGGGCTCCGCTGTCGCTGAGCAAGGAGCAGAAGCACGACATCACCGACCCGATCGAGATGGAGCAGGCGGCGGATGCGCTGCCGATCGAGCAGATCGCCTCGCGCTGGATCGTCGGCTCCGACCCGGACGAGGTCGTCGCCCAGATCAGGAAGTACATCGACGCCGGACTGAACCACCTCGTGTTCCACGACCCGCGCCACGATCAGCGCCGGTTCCTGGAGCTGTTCGAGCGCGACATCGCGCCACGGCTGAGGGCGCTCGCGTAACAGGGAACGTGAAAGGCCGCCACCGGAGGCGAACCTCCGATGGCGGCCTGGTTGGCGCATCCTGCTCCGTCGGCGCCTGGCCTGTCACAGGCGTGGCAGATTCAGGCGGAACCATTTCTCCGCGGCCCACTCCCGGTCTGACCGGGAGATGTGCTGCTGCGCCCGGCGGACGACCTGCTCGCGGGAGTCGACCGCGAGCGGCCGACGGCCCCAGGCGATCAGCGCGACGCCAAGGTGCAGCGCCGCTCGATCGAGCAGGCTCACCCGGCGGACCGGATGTTGCGGCTGCTCGCCGGTCGGTTGGGGTGGATGATCGTGGCGACCGAGCGTGGTCGACAGCATTGTATTCATGGGGTGTTCCTTCTACTTGTGCGGGGGCGTGCACGGACGCCGGTGCGTCCGCCACTGCGGCCGAGGTGCCGCGCGGGGCGGCGGGGCTACAGATCACCGAGCGACCTGACACCCGTGGGTGGTGAGCACGAGCACGCGAATCACCGGTGCCGTGCTGGGCTTCGAGAGCGGACCACCGTCAGAACCGGTGGTGCTGGTATCGCGGCCGGTCAGGCGGAGAGGTCGCCGACGAAGCCGGCGGTGATGCGGGGCATTCCCGTCGTGATGAAATCGAACACGCTGGCCTCCTTTCGTCTGTGGCGCGACTCCATAACTTACTGGGATGGGCGGGCCGGTGCAAGGAGCACGCCAACGCGAGGCGACCTCGTTGCCGTTTCGTTATCGAATCTCTCGGATCGGTCCCCGCTCGACCGCACTCGCCGGGATCCCTAGGATGTTTCACATGGGCATCCTGATTCCGGTAGTGCTTCTGCTCCTGCTGCTGGGCGCGCTCGCCGACATCATCACCTCGGACCCGTCGCGCATCCGGCACCTCCCGAAGATGTTCTGGATCCTCATCGTGATCCTGATGCCGCTCGTCGGCTCGATCCTGTGGTTCGCGGTTGGCCACGACTACTCTCAGTCCGTCGATCGCGGTGGCTTCGGCGACCCGCGTCGGCGGGAGCAGCCAGGACCGGCCCCGCTGGACACCAGCCGGCCGGTCACGGAGCAGCCGAGTTCCTGGCAGCGCAGCACCGGGCCGCTGAGCACTGGGCCGCTCAGCACCGAGCAGGAACTCGCCGCGCTGGAGCGGGAGATCGCGGCGGATCGCATCCGGCAGCTCGAGGCGGAGTTGCGGGACAAGCGTCGCGCCAGGGACGCCGGGAGCTGAGTTCGCGGCAGCTTCCGCCTGCTCTAACCTTGAAGTAGATGAGATTCACTCGCGAGGAACTGGACGCCTTCCGGGGCGTGAGCCTGCCCGATCTGGTCGGCCCGGAAACCCGACTGCTGCTCGTCGGCATCAACCCCGGCCTGCGCACCGCAGCCGTGCAGGCGCACTTCAGCGGCGGAGGCAACCGCTTTTATCCTGCTCTGTTCCGTTCCGGGATCGTCGACCGGGTCATCGACGCCTCCGAGGGGTTCGATCCAGATGACCGCGCGCATCTGATGAAGCGCGGTGTCGGCATCACGAGTCTCGTGCCAGGGGCGACCCGCCGGGCGGACGAGCTGCCCGCGCGCGAGCTTCGCGCAGGCGCCGAGAGCCTGGCGCAGCGCGTGGCACGCATCCGGCCGGCCGTCGTCGCCATGCTCGGCATCACGGCGTTCCGGGTCGCGTTCGATCTCCCGAAGGCGGTCGTCGGACGCCAGGCAAGGCCGATCGGCGGCGCGCAGCTCTGGGTCGTCCCGAACCCGAGCGGACTGAACGCCCACTCGAGCCTCGCGGACCTCGGCGCCGCCTACCGCGAGGTCGCGCTCGCCGCAGGCATCGCGGTCTACGATCCGCCGGAAGGGTGAGGCGGAGTCTTCCTATCCCGTCAGGGCCTGCCGTGTCACGGTGTTGCTGAGAGTTGCCTGCGCCCGCGCCTGCGGCCGGCCGCTACGAGCATCGCCCCGAGGAGGAGCATGGCCAGCGCGCCGAGCGGGAACGCCGGGGGAATGATCGCGCCGGCCTCCGCCAGCGTGTCCGAGGCCGCCGGGATCGCCGCGGCGGCGGCTACAGCGATCGTGTACTCCCTGGTGGCCTGGCCAAGGTCCCCGGTTCCGGTGATGGTGAACCTGGAGGTCCCGACCGCGGTCGGAATCCCGGAGACGACGCCGGTGGTCGCGTCGAGGCTCAGCCCGGCGGGCAGTGCTCCGGCCGTGACCGAGAAGGAACGGACATCCGTCGCGGGAATCGGGTAGCTGTACTCCGTCTCCAACGTTGCCGCCGGAACGAGTGCGGCAGGCAGCTGCGGCGTTCCGAGCACCCACACCGTGCCGGAATTGTAGCTGGTGACGTACACGCGCTTCCCGTCGGGAGCCACCGCCACTGCGCGCGGGAACCCGGTGACCGTGATGTTGGCCGAGACGGTGTTGGTACTCGTGTCGATGATCGACACCGAATCCGAACCCGCGCCCGTGGCGAAGGCGTACTTCCCATCCGGCCCGACGGCCACGCCCGCCGCCCACGTCCCGACGGTGATGACAGCGCTGACCGTGTTGACGGTCGTGTTGATCACCGACACCGTGTTCGCGCCGAAATTCGTGACGTAGACCTGCTTCCCGTCCGGCGCGATGGCGACCGAGGTCGGGTTCGCCCCGACTGGAATGGTCGAGGTCGCCGTGTTCGTCGTGGTGTCGATCACCGTGACGGTGTTGCCCCCGTAGGCCGTGACGTAGGCACGTGTACCGTCCGGACTGATCGCCACTCCGTAGGGGTTCCCCGCAACCGGAACGGTTGCACTCACCAGGTTCGTGGTGGTGTCGATCACCACGAGCCGATTCGAGCCGTAGCTGGCGACGTAGGCGTGTTTCCCGTCCGGGGCGATCGCCACACCGAACGCGAATGCCCCGACCGACACGGTCGCCGTGACCATGTTGGTCGACGTGTCGATCACCGACACGAAGTCGGACAACTGGTTCGCCACGTAGACATGGGCACTGTCGGGGGTGATCGCCAGGCCCAGCGGAAGTGTGCCGACCGGGATGCTCGCGATGGTGGTGCTCGTGGCGGTGTCGATCACCGACACCGTGTTCGAGAAGTAGTTGGTGACATAGGCGCGGGTCCCGTCGGGGGCGATCGCAATCGCGAACGGAGCTGTCCCGACCGGAATCGGCTCCGGCGGAGCTGTCGCCGCCGCTGCAGGCGAGGCGGTGATCATCACCGTGCCGAGCGCAAGCCCTACGGCGGCGATCCCGGCGACCAGGGTGCGAGCCATCCGAAGTCCGCGACGGGCAACCGGTGCCGTCGCTACGGATTCGAGCGCAGGTGTCAAGACCGGCATTGTGGGTTCCCATCGTTGCGAAGAGCGATTTGACCCAGACCGGTTCGTCGGAGTTGCGCAGAGTCTACTGGGGAACCCTCGTCTTCTGGGCCGGGTTCATACGAGTCGACGACGATCCGGGAGAATAGGCGTATGCCCCGCTCTCGACCCCACATCGGCTACGCCGCCGCGCTGGAGCAGTTCCACCCGACCGAAGCGCTCGGTCTCGCGGCGCAAGCCGAGCAGAGCGGGTTCAGCGGCGTCATGGCCGCGGACCGGTTCCAGCCGTGGGTGCCGCGGCAGGGTGAGTCAAGTTTCGTCTGGAACGTGCTCGGCGCCCTCGGGCAGTCCACGACGGGAGATCTGGGAACCGGGATGACGGTTCCGACGTTCCGCTGGCATCCAGCCATGGTCGCCCAGGCGAGCGCGACGCTCGCCGCCATGTACCCTGGCCGGCATTGGCTCGGTGTCGGGTCCGGGGAGGCGATAGACGAGCACGTCGTCGGTGCGTACTGGCCGGAGACCGCAGAGCGCATCAACCGGATGTTCGAAGCCGTCGAGGTCATCCACAAGCTGTTCACGGCCTCCATCGCCGGCCGCGACGTGAAGCACAGCGGCCAGTTCTTCAGTCACGAGTCGACGAGGCTGTGGACGATGCCCGAGGTTCCGCCGGAGATCCTCGTCGCGACCTCCGGTCCGGTGACGGCGAAGCGCGCCGGGCGCACCGTCGACGGACTCATCGTGGATGGCGCACCGATCGAGAAGATCGCCGCGCTGTTCTCGCGGTTCGACGAAGGCTCGCGCGAAGTCGGCCGCGGCAGTGGAACCAAGGTGCTGCGCCTTCACCTCAGCTGGGCCCCGACGATGGAGGAAGCCATGACGAACGCCATGACCGAGTGGCCGAACGGCGGCCTGCGGTTCCCGCGCTCCGACATCCGCTCGCCGTTCGAGTTCGAGCAGCTGGCCAGACTCGTGCGCCCCGAGGACTTCGAGGGCCGGATGCTGGTCTCCGAGGATCCCGACGCCCACCGCGCCGCGATCCAGCGCTACCTCGACCTCGGCTTCGACCGCGTGTACCTGCACAACGTCGGACGCAATCAGCGCGAGTGGATCGACGTGTTCTCGCGGGACGTCCTTCCGAAGCTGGTGCACTGATGCGCGGCGCTGCTGAATTGCGCGTCTGGACGATCGCGGGGATACCCGAGATCGTCGCGGGCGACGACCTGGCCGCGATCATCGCGAACGCGCTCGCCGACGAGGATCCGGCCGGCCTGCAGGACGGCGACATCCTGGCCGTCACGAGCAAGATCGTCTCCAAGGCGGAGGGGCGGCAGGTCGAGGCCGCAGACCGCGAGGAGGCGATCACCGCTGAGACGGTGCGCGTCATCGCCACGAAGGAGCATCCCGGCGGCGTGACCCGCATCGTCGAGAATCGATTGGGCATGGTGCTCGCCGCAGCCGGAGTCGACTCGAGCAACACGCCGGAGGGCACGGTGCTGCTCCTGCCGGTCGACCCGGACGCCTCCGCCAGTGCGATCTGCTCGGCCCTGCGCGATCGCTTCGGCGTACGCGTCGGCGTCGTGATCTCCGACACCCTGGGACGGCCGTGGCGGCTCGGGCAAACCGACGTCGCGATCGGCGCAGCGGGGCTCCGCGTCCTCGACGACCTGCGCGGAACAACGGATGCCGGCGGTCGCCGCCTGGAGGCGACGATCACCGCGGTCGCCGATGAGGTGGCCAGTGCGGCAGACCTCGTGAAGGGGAAGGCCGCCGGGCTGCCTGTCGCCGTCATCCGCGGCCTCGGCCACCTGGTCGGTGAGCTGTCGGAGCCCGGGGCGAGGGCGATCATCCGGCCGGCCGGCGATGACCTGTTCCGCCTGGGCAGCGACGAGGCGTACCTCGAGGGCTACCGCGCCGCGGAGAGCCGCGGCTGACGGCCGGGCGAAACTCCCTGCCGAAATCGGGTTCGCTCTGTAAGACTTGTACCCGAGGTTGTCAGGTCCTCGGTGGAGCAGGTCATGAACACAGTGGCTCGATTCGGCCGGCCGGCCCAGCGTCGTGGGAAGGTCGTGACGCTCACCGTGCGTGGTGGCGTCGTCTTCGCCGCCGGCGTGCTTGCGTTCGCGCTGGCCTACCTGCTCGGGTGGTCCGAACTGCTGATCCTCGCCTGCTTCTGCGGCATACCCCCGATGCTCGCCCTCCTCTTCGTCGCGAGGATGCGGCCGAGGGTCACCGTCACCCGGTTCGTCTCTCCGGCGATCATCAGCGCGGGCAGCACCGGGTCGGCCAGGCTGAGACTCGACAATCGGGGCGCGCGGATGGCGTTCGCGCGGTGGAGCGACTACCTTCCGTGGAGTCCCGGGAGGACCAGGAGCGAGGCTCTCACCCCGCTGGCGCCCGGGGAGAGCGGGATGCTCCAGTACTCGTTCGTGCCACCACGGCGGGGAATCACCGACCTCGGCCCGCTCGTGATCGAGGTCGCCGACCCATTCGGCCTGGCCCGCGGAGAATTCCCGGTGGGGGACCGGCAGCGCGTCGTCGTCGCCCCGGAGACCGTCGCCCTGGAGGCGGGTGCCGTCGACATCGCCTCGGACAGCGGGTCAGCGAGACTGTTCCAGCACCGCGCCCTCGCCGGCGAGCACGACGTGATGACACGCGACTACCGGCCGGGCGACGCGCTGCGCCGCGTGCACTGGAAGGCATCGGCGCATCACGGGGATCTCATGGTCCGCGAGGACGAGAAGCGGAGCCACGCGGAGGCCACCGTGCTCGTCGATACCCGGCGCGGCTCCTGGCGGGACGTTTCCAGGAACCCGTCCCCGGATCTCCCGGAGAGCGAGCGATTCGAGTGGGCGCTTCGGATGGTGGCTTCCCTCCGCGATCACCTGGTGCGCTCCGGTCTGCGTGTGCGCGTCGTGGAGACGGCCGTCGCACAGCTTGCCGACGCGGACCATGGCGATGACTTCGTGGAGAGCCTCGCCCGCATCCGGCTGAGCTACCAGGACGGCCCGGCCATCCAGCTCGCGCAGTCCCGGGCCGACAGCCTCGGATCGGTGTTCGCCCTGCTGGACAACCCCGACACGGAGACTGTCGACGCTCTTCTCACTCAGCGTGGTGCGTTCGACCTCGCGGTCGCGTTCCTGCTCGGCCCCGTCCGGGCGGAACTGGCCGAGCGGATGCGGCGTGCCGGCTGGCTGGTGCACCCGGTTGTGGAGGGGGAGTCCGTCGCCCAGGCCTGGCTCGCCCTCGGAGACCCCGATGAGTGAGCTCGCGGTGGGGCGCGGTCGCCGGATCGGCCTGCGCATCGATCGTGCGGACCTTCTGAGGAGCCTCGCCATGTTCCTCGCATTCGCGGTGACACTCGGCGGACTCCACACGGTCCTCGCCGGAGCGAGCTGGTGGCTGTTCTGCATGCTCCTCGTCATCGTCGCGCTCGGCAGCGGGCTCGCCGTCAGGGCGCTGATCTCCTCCGGCCACACAGCCGCGAGGCCCGCTCTCGCCCGCGTGGTCTCGCCGCTCGTGTCGGCCATCGCCCTCGCCGTCACGATCGTCGTCACGTTCGCCGCCGATACCGCCCTGTTCGGGTTCATCCCGACAGCAGAGACCGTCGTGCGCTTCCAGAAGCTGCTGCGGGACGCGGGCTACTCGATCACCTGGCAGGACGTGCCGGCGGATGCCGACCAGCCCATCCTGTGCCTGCTCGGGATCGGGGTCGGCGCTCTGCTGCTCTTCGCCGAGATCGTCGCATTCAGCCTTCGCCTGCCCGCCCTCGTCGGGCTCCCGCTCGCGGCGGTGTTCCTCGTGCCGGGGATGACTCCGCAGGGAGACACCGACGGACTGTTCTTCACGGGGAGCGCGCTCGCCTACCTCGGCCTCCTGATGGTCGGAAGACCCCGCCAACTCGTGCCGTCCATCGCGATCGCGGTCGCGGCGGTTCTCGGCGGACTCGTGCTCCCCTCCGCTCTGCCGAGCACCGACATCACGGCGACGAGCGACAGTCTGGGGCCGAGCGTGAGCACCGGCGTCAACCCGATGATCCGCCTCGGTGATGACCTTCGGCGAAACGACAAGCACGTCGCGCTGAGCTACAGCACGGTCTCCGGCGCACCGGAGTATCTTCGGCTGGTCGTGGTGAGCGACTTCTTCAGCAACAACTGGGGACCGAACCAGCCGTCCCTCAACCCGGACAACCGCCCGGTCGACCTCCCGAAGCCGCCGGGGCTCGCCGTGGGCGTGACCACCGAACGGGAGGTCAGCTACATTCACGTCGCCAACCTGCTGAGTCCCTGGCTGCCGGTGCCGTATCCGGCCTCGAGCATCACCGGCCTCACCGGAAGCTGGCAGTACGTCCCGGACTCCCTCACGGTGGCGAGCAACCTCTCGCTCGCCCGTGGCGAGAACTACACCGTCTCGAGCGTCGTGCTCACGCCGACCCCCGAGCAGCTGCTCGCATCCGGCAGCTCCGTCCCGAGCGGGTTCGGCGACTTCCTGTCCCTGCCGCCGGACACGCCCGAGCTCATCGCCCGTACCGCCGAGGAGGTCACCGCGGGGGAGTCGAGCAACTACGAAAAGGCTCTCGCACTGCAGGAGTACCTCCGATCCACTCCGTTCCAGTACTCGGAGACCGCGCCGGTGAGCGACGGCTACGACGGGACCGGGGTCGAGGTCGTCGCGAAGTTTCTTCAGACGCACCGCGGCTATTGCATCCACTTCGCCTCCGCCATGGCGGTCATGGCGCGCGAACTCGGCATCCCGAGCCGCATGATCGTCGGCTTCCAACCGGGCTCGCCGACGAACAACGTGGACAACACCCGGCGCATGTTCGAGGTGACCACCCAGGATCTGCACACCTGGCCGGAACTGTACTTCAGCGGGATCGGCTGGGTGCGATTCGAGCCGACACCCAGTCGCGGTTCCGTCCCGGACTACGCGAATCAGACCGTGCCGGGGGTTCCGGTCATCCAGGACCCTGGGGCAGGAGCACCGGGTACTCCCAGCGCGGGTCGGAACGGCGAGTCGGGTCCGCAGCTGGATGCCGGACCGACCGTCGCCCGCTGGCTCACGAGCGGCGACTGGTCGAGCTGGCTCGCGATCACCGGGACCGGGGTCGTGCTCGTTGCGCTCATCTTCCTCCCGGCCGGCGTCAGGACTCTTCGCCGTCGACGCCGCGTTGCGGCTCTGCGCTCCGGGCGTGGAACGGCTGCATCCGCCTGGCGGGAACTGCTGGAGAGCTCCGAGGATGTCGGCGTCAGGGTCAGCCCGACGTTGACCCCCCGGGAGGCGGTCGCGAGACTGCAGCGCGTACGGGGCATGAATCCCGCGGGACAGGTCGCCCTTGAGCGCATCGGCGAGGCCGTAGAGCGGGAGGGTTATGGCCGCCCGGCGACGGCGAAGGTCGGAGTCGGCCTGGCGATCGCGAAGGACCTCACAACGGTTCTCACCTGCTTCCGTGCGGGGATCGACAACTCGGCGAACCTGCGCGCGACGCTGCTGCCGCCGTCGCTCGTCTCCAGAGCACTCCGGCTGGCCGGAAGGCCCACCTGACGCTAGGTTCAGGCATTCCTGTCTGGCAGACTCGCTAATGGCACAACACGACGGTGAGGTTACTTAGTGGTGGATACAGCTGGCACGCGTCAACTCGAGGACTTTCACGGCCTGAGCCGGGAAATCATCCGCAGCATCGAGACGGTCATCGATGGAAAGCGGGAAGCCGTCGAGCTGGCACTCACCACCGTCCTGGCCGAGGGGCACCTGCTGATCGAAGATGTCCCCGGCGTGGGGAAGACCATGCTCGCTCGCGCTCTCGCGCGCTCGGTGGACTGCACGGTCAACCGCATCCAGTTCACCCCCGACCTGCTGCCCTCGGATATCACCGGTGTGTCCGTCTACAACCAGGCCGAGCGCGAGTTCGAGTTCAAGCCGGGGCCGGTGTTTGCGAACATCGTGATCGGCGACGAGATCAACCGGGCGAGTCCGAAGACCCAGTCTGCGCTGCTCGAAAGCATGGAGGAGGGTCAGGTGAGCGTCGACGGCGCCACCTATCCTCTCGCCCGGCCGTTCACCGTCGTCGCGACGCAGAACCCGGTCGAAATGGAGGGAACCTATCCGCTCCCCGAGGCTCAGCGCGACCGGTTCATGATCCGCATCTCGATGGGATACCCGGATGAGACTGCGGAGCTCGCCATGCTCAGAACGCGGGAGACCTCGAGTCCGCTCGATGCGCTGACACCGGTCGTCACGCTCGAAGAGCTTTCCGAGATGATCCGCACGGTGCGTGGGATCTTCGTCTCACGGGCCGTCGAGCAGTACGCCGTGAGCATCACGCAGGAGACGAGGCGCGACCGCGAGCTCCGGCTCGGTGCAAGCCCGCGGGCGACTCTCCACCTCGTGCGCGCGGCGAAGGCGCGGGCTGCGCTCGACGGGCGCGAGTTCGTCCTCCCCGACGACATCGACGCGCTCGCGGTGCCCGTTCTCGGGCATCGCCTGATCGCCGCCGCGCGGGTCGCCGGAACCGGATCGGCCTTCCAGTCGAGCAGCATCGCGGACATCATCCACCGCATCATCGCAGGAACTCCCGTGCCTCTTGGCGCGGGAGACGCCGCGTAGCACCGGCCAGGGGCATGGCAGCCACTCGGCGATCCGGATCGGTGGGAACGCCGCGAGGCGGCCGGGCGCGGCGGTTCCGGTTCAGCGGGCGCGGCAGGGTCCTTCTCATCCTCGGACTCGGGTTGCTCCTCGGGGCATACCCTGCCGGCAGGGTCGAGCTGGTCTACCTCGGCTCGCTTCTGGCCGGACTGCCGCTCATCGCGCTGGCGTTCGTGCGCTTCAGGAGACAGCGGATGGCGGTCGCGCGCCGGTTCGCCCCCTCGGTCGCCGAGGCCGGGCGGGCGGTGTCGGTCACGGTCGAGATCAGGAACCTGGGAGGCGCCAGAACCGGGGAGGCGAGCTGGCGCGACGGGTGGCCGTGGGCGCCCTACGGTACTGATCGCGCAAGGCTGCGGTCGCTGGGACGGCACAGCGGTGTTCTCGGGACGGGCAGTGCGGCACTCGTCGACTACCTTCTCGACCCTCCGCGGCGGGGTGTCTTCGAGATCGGCCCGCTCGTCGTCGACTTCGGCGACCCTTTCGGTCTCGCGAGCGGCGAGCTGGTCGTCGGCGAGCGCCAGAAACTCGTCGTCACCCCGGCGCTCGCCGCCCTTCCGGCGACGGGACAGTCGATTGCGGCGGATGAGGGATCTGCCAGGGCGCTCCAGCGCAGGGCGAGTGGTGGCGAGGACGAGCTGATGACGCGCGAGTACCGCTACGGCGACTCCCTCCGCCGCGTGCACTGGCGCGCCTCGGCACACCACGGCGAGCTCATGGTGCGGCAGGAGGAGCAGCGCAGTCACGCGCAGGCGCGCATCCTGCTCGAAACCCGGCGAGCAGGCTACCGTGATGCCGGCGTGGCAACTCCCGAGGAGCCGGAGAGCGAGGCGTTCGAGTGGGCGCTGGCGTTCTCGGCGTCCCTCGCTGTCCACCTGCAGCGCGTCGGGTTCACCGTTCAGGTCCTCGAAACCGGTTATCGTCAGCTCGCGAATCCCGAGCATGTCGACGAGTTCCTCGAATCGCTCGCCGGCATCGAGCTCGTCGGCGGGACCGCCCAGCCGGGTCTCGCGAACCTGCTTCCGGATCCGGGTCGTTCCCTCGGATCGGTGTTCGCGGTCGTGGCGGATGCCGAACAGTACACGGTCGAACGTCTCGTCACCCAGCGTGTGCAGTTCGATCTCGCGATCGCCTTCGTCGTCAACCCGCACAACGACCTGGTGCTCGGGCCGCTGCACGATGCAGGCTGGATCTGCATCGCGGTGCGGTCGACCGACGACGCCTCCGCGGTGTGGCTCGCCGCGGCAGAAGCCAGGGAGGCCCACTATGCCAGGGCCTGACACTGCGCGGCGGGTGAGGGCCGCATCCCGGCCTGACCCCCGCTCCGGAGCCTGGCGGATCAGCCTCGCGCTACTGTTCTGCTTCTCCGTCGTGATCTTCGCTCTTCACACGGTGCTGCAGGGTTTCGGCTGGTGGTTCTCGCTGTGCCTTCTCGTTCTTGTCGTTCTGGGGGCCTCTGCGGCCGCGCGTGCGGCGAGCAGGAGACGATGGGTGCCGACGCTCGTCGGAGTCGTCGTGCTCGGGATCCTCCTCACGGTGCTCTTCGCAGCGCGGACGGCGTTCCTGTTCCTGATCCCGACATTCGACACCTGGGCGCAGTTCGGCGATCTGGTGCAGTCCGGGACCCGCTCGATCAACGCGCAGTCTGTGCCCGCCGAAGTGACGGTCGGGATCATGTTCCTGCTCTGCCTCGGCGTCGGCGCGATCGCCATCGTCGCCGACATCGTTGCGGTGACCTGGCACTGGCCCGCGGTCGCCGGGGTTCCACTGCTCGTCATCCTCGCCATCCCGGCGTCGATCGGCATCGATCTGAGCGACGGATTCGCGTTCGCACTCGCGGCGATCGCCTACCTCGTCCTGCTGCGGGCGGGACAGCCTCTGCGCCAGACGGGCCGGTCCGTTGCGCTGGGAGCCGCCGGTGTTGTCCTCGCGCTCATCCTTCCTCTCGCCCTGCCGCCGGTCGAAGTGTCAGAGGCGACCCCTGACGGCTTCAGCGGGTATGTCGCGGGGGTCAACCCGGTGCTGAATCTCGGTGCGGATCTGCGGCGCGCGCTCCCGAGGACCGTGCTCAGCTACAGCACCCGGTCCGGATCCGCCCACTATCTCCGGCTGGTCAGCCTGCAGAACTTCACCGCCGAGACCTGGGCGCCCGACCCTCCCGTGATCGATGAACGGAATCTCCCTTCGAGGGTCGGCGATCCTCCCGGCCTCGCCTCCGATGTCGCGGTGGAGGACGAGACCACCTGGGTCGACGTGAACAACCTGGGAAGCCCGTGGCTGCCGGTCCCGTATCCGGCGACGAGCGTGAGCGGGCTCGCCGGGAACTGGTTCTGGGATGCCGAGGCCCTCACCTTCACGAGCCCGGACCGGGGAGCCCGCGGCGAGGACTACCGGGTGGAGAGTCTCGAGGTGCAGCCGACACCGAGCCAGCTCGAGAGCGCCGGCACCGTCGTTCCTGACGGCTACGACAAGTACCTTGCGCTGCCGGACCGGCTCCCGGCCATCATTTCCGACACAGCGGAGCAGGTGACCGCGGGAGCGGAGAGCAACTATGAGAAGGCCGTCGCTCTGCAGGAGTACTTCCGGGACGGAGAGTTCGGGTACTCGGAGACGGCGCCGGAGGACGAGGGCTATGACGGGACAGGAATGGAGGTCCTTGCGAGGTTCCTCGTCGCGAAGAACGGATACTGTGTGCACTTCGCCTCGGCGATGGCGGTCATGGCAAGGACCCTGGGGATCCCCTCGCGCGTCGCGGTCGGATTCCTTCCTGGAACGCAGACCGACGACCTCGTCCAGGGCAGGGTCGCCTACCGGGTGACGACGCAGAACGTGCATTCCTGGCCAGAGCTGTACTTCGACGGGATCGGCTGGACCCGGTTCGAGCCGACGCCCGGCCGCGGATTCGTCCCGACCTACGCCGACGAGGCGAACCCCGACGTTCCGACGCCGCCGATCGTGCCGACGCCGAGTCCGACCAGCTCGCCCTCCCCGTCCTCCTCCGCGACCGCCCCGGCGATTCCGCTCGACCCGAGCAATCCGCTCACCCCGGGTTCGACTGCTCAAGGTTTGCTCGGCTGGCTGTGGTTCGGGCTCGTCCTGCTCGGTGCGGCGCTCCTGCTTCTGGTGCCTGCCTTCATCCGGGCGCTGCAGCGTGGCGGCCGGATGCGGAAGCTTGCGCGGGGGTCTCCTTCGGCGAGCACCGGGTGGCGGGAACTGCTGCAGACCGCGGTCGACCTCGGCATCCGCATCGACAGTGCCGGCACTCCTCGGGAAGCGGCACGGACGATCGCCCGCTCCGCCCGTCTGGGCGGGGCTGACGCGGGGTCGCTCGTGAGCGCACTCCACGCGGTTGAGCGTCAGAGCTTCGCCAGGCCGGGCAGGTCCATGTCGGGGACGGAACAGGTCGAACATCTGAACCGGGTCCTGAGGCGGCTGCGTGCGGCTGCAGGTCCACTCGCGCGACTGCGTGCTGCGTTCGCGCCGCGATCGATCTGGTCGAGGATCGGCGGCCTGTTCTCGGTGGCGGTGGCCGGGCGTCCGGAAGTCACTCGGGCAGGCTGAACGCGATCGTAGGCCGTCCCGTGCGCGGATGCGGGAGCAGATCCGCCCGCACGCCGTACACCGTGCCGATCAGCTCGGGAGTCATGGTGCTGGTGGTCGGGCCCGAGGTCACGACCTTTCCGTGCTGCAGCACGATCACGTGGTCGCTGTAGGCGGCGGCGAGGTTCAGGTCGTGCAGGGCGGCAACAACGGTCACTCCGGTCGCGGCGAGACGGTTCAGCAGGTCGAGGGTGGCGAGCTGCGCACTGATGTCGAGGTGGTTCGTCGGCTCGTCGAGGAGCAGCAGACGCGGCTGCTGGGCGAGCCCTTTCGCCAGGAGCACGCGCTGGCGCTCTCCTCCTGACAGCTCGGTGACCGAGCGATCGGCGAAGGTCGTCATGTTCACGGCGGCGAGGGCGTCGTCGATGATCCGCTCGTCGGCGGCGGTCGGATCCGCCCACGGCCCCTGGTGCGGGATGCGCCCGAGGGCGACGACCTCGCGCACGCTCAGGGAGAGCTCGGTGGAGGCGTCCTGCTCGACGAGGGCCGCAAGGCGCGCCCTGGCGCGGCGGTGCATCCCGAGAAGGCTGCCCTGCTCGAACCGGATCTCGCCACTTGCCGGCTTGTCGACGGCGGCGATCGCGCGCAGCAGCGTCGTCTTGCCCGCACCGTTGGGGCCGATGAGCGCCGTCACGGAGCCGGCCGGGGCCGTGCAGTCGACACCGTCGATGATGAGGATGCCGTCGATGCGCACGACCACCCGGTTCAGGTCGAGCCCGTTCACGAGTTCACCCTCCGTCTCGCCAGCAACAGGGCGAACACGGGTGCGCCGATGATCGCCGTGACGATTCCGACCGGAAGCTCCTTCGGATCGAACAACGACCGGGCCACGGTGTCGGCCCAGATCAGGAAGGTCGCGCCGACGAGAGCGGAGAGCGGCAGGAGCAGGCGATGCCGTGGGCCGACCATGAGGCGTACGGCGTGGGGGAGGATGAGGCCGACGAACCCGATCGAACCGCTCACCGACACCATGGCGCCGGTGAGCAGCGCCGCCCCGGTGAGCGTGGTCCACCGCACGGCCTGAACGTTGATCCCGAGCGCAGCCGCGGAGGTGTCACCGAACGCGAACGCGTCGAGCACCCGGCCGCTCAGCATGATGGGGACGCCCGCGATGAGGATCGCCGCGAACGCGATGGCGACCGCCGGCCAGCGGGCGCCGGCCAGGGAGCCGAGGAGCCATCCGAGGATTTCACGATAGGAGTCGCCCGTGACCGTCCAGAAGATGACGAGGCTCGTGATCGCCGCGGCGAGCGACGAGACCGCGATGCCGGCGAGCACGGTTCTTCCCGGGGTCACCCGGCCGAACGAGCCGGCCAGGAGCAGGGTGAGGGCGAGGGCGACCATGGCGCCGAGGAATGCCGCGACGGGCAGCAGAAGCGCGGTCCCGAGCAGCAGGACTGCGACCGCGCCGAGTGAGGCGCCGGAGGACAGGCCGAGCAGGTACGGGTCGGCGAGTGGATTACGCGTGATCGCCTGCATCACCACACCGCTCACCGCGAGCCCTGCCCCGACCGCGGCGGCGGTGAGCACGCGCGGGAGCCGCAGCTCCCACACGATGCCGTCGCGCAGAGCTGCGAGCGGGCTCTCGCCGAACCCGAGGTGATGCACGATCGACCCCCACACCTCGCCGGGCGAGATCGCGGCCGGACCGATCGTCACGGCGAGCGTCACCGAGGCGAGAAGTACGGCCGTGAGCCCGACGATCCAGAGGCCTTTAGCCAAGGTCGAGGGCCGCCAGCTGCTTCGCGAGGTCGGCCGCCGCGGACACCGTCCTGACCCCTGCCTCGCTCGCCGCGAAGGGCACTACGAGGTAGCGGTGGTTCTTCACGGCGTCGAGCTGCGCGGTCACCGGGTTTCCTTCCAGCACGGAGATCTTCTTCTCCTTGCTGCCCCAGGACGAATCGACGAGAACGATCACATCGGGGTTCGCGGCGATGACGCTCTCCCAGTTGTACGACGTCCAGGTGTCTTTGACGCTCGCGGCGATATTCCGGACGCCGATCGTGTCCAGAATGAGCTGCGGTGCGCCGATTCCGGCGCCGACGTAGGGCGTGTCGGAGCCCGAGGAGTACCAGAGCGCGCTGAGTCCGCGGGGGTCCGGCGTGATGGAGGCGAGGATGTCGTGCTGCTCCTTGATGAGAGCGGAGTCGTCGACGCCGAACAGCTCGGCGACCTCGCCTATCTCGGAGTCGATGTCGGCGAAGCTCAGTCGCGCCGGCTTGTACCCGGCTTCCTTGCAGGCGGCCGGGGACACATAGCTGCGGATGCCGAGGGCCGCGAGGTCGGAGCGCGTCCCGGCGCCGTCGGCAGAGAAGTTCGACTCCCAACCGGCGTAGACGAGGTCCGGCTCGGCGTCGAGCACGACTTCCTGCGACGGGACCTTGTCGGCGAGCACCGGGATCGTCGCGGCCTCGGCCGCCCACTCCTGGGGGACCGGCCCATCCTGGAACGCCGAGCCGACGATGCGCCCCCCCAGCCCGAGAGCGAGAAGCATCTCGGTCGAGGTCGACTTGATCGTCACGACGCGCTGCGGGGATTTGCCGGTCAGGTCGACAGGGGTGCCGCAATTGTCGATCGACGCGCGATGCGTCGGTTCTGCGGGCTGCTCGGTCGCCTTCGCGGCGCAGCCGACGAGGGCCAGCGCGGTCATGGAGGCCAGCAGGGCGGCAGTGAGCCGGCGGGGGAATGCGTGAGAGGTCAAGGGGGTCTCCGGATGTCGAGGGTCCTGGGATGTGTCGGTGGAACGATCCGACGGAAACCTGCTGCCCCAGAGCGGGGCACGCGCACAACACCACATCCGGTGAAGGGGTCTGACCCGAGTTTAGTTCTTAATGCCGTGTGGGCGGGCGCGTGCCCGATTTCCCACTTTCCCGGAAGCCACGTAGGTTGACCCAAACGTCCTAAACTCGAAAAAGATACCCGGGAACGAACTCAACGTGGAGGAACCCCATGACTGTCGTACGCGCCGCCATCACCCAGACCACCTGGACCGGCGACAAGGAATCGATGATCGCGAAGCATGAACAATTCG
>DATCXP010000226.1:0-4388 GCA_036565765.1 Terrimesophilobacter sp. | reverse complement strand
GATGGTCGAGGCCGAGGCCACCGAGCATTCCTGGGAGCTCATCAAGGCCGGCGCCACCAAGCCGGACGAGACGATCGTCGCGCAGGGCCTGGAGGCGGCGAAGCCGTTCCTCGCCCAACTCGTGAAGGCGCAGGCTGAGCTTGCCGCGCAGAGCGCGAAGGAGATCGAGGACTACCCGGTCTTCCTTCCCTACGACCAGGCCACCTACGACACGGTCGCCGGGCTCGCCTACGACGAGCTCAAGGGGATCTACCAGATCGCCGGCAAGGTCGAGCGCCAGCACGCCGACGACGAGCTCAAGGCCCGTGTGAAGGATGCCGTGGCCGCGAAGGTCGAGTCGGGAGAGCTTCCCGACACGGCGAACGGCCAGGTCAGCGCCGCCTACAAGTCGGTCACCAAGAAGATCGTGCGCGGCCGCATCCTCACCGAGGGTGTTCGCATGGACGGTCGCGGCCTCGCCGACATCCGCCCGCTGGATGCCGAGGTGCAGGTCATTCCCCGCGTTCACGGTTCCGCGATCTTCCAGCGCGGTGAGACCCAGATCCTGGGCGTCACGACCCTGAACATGCTCAAGATGGAGCAGCAGATCGACTCCCTCGCCCCGGTGAAGAAGAAGCGCTACCTGCACCACTACAACTTCCCGCCCTACTCGACCGGTGAGACCGGACGCGTCGGCAGCCCGAAGCGTCGCGAGATCGGGCACGGCTTCCTCGCCGAGCGCGCCCTCGTGCCGGTTCTGCCGCCGCGCGAGGAGTTCCCCTACGCGATCCGCCAGGTGTCTGAGGCTCTCAGCTCCAACGGCTCGACCTCGATGGGTTCGGTGTGCGCGAGCACGCTGTCGCTGCTCAACGCGGGCGTTCCGCTGCGCGCGCCGGTCGCCGGCATCGCGATGGGCCTCGTGTCCGACACGGTCGACGGTGAGACCCGCTACGCGGCGCTGACCGACATCCTGGGTGCTGAGGATGCCCTCGGCGACATGGACTTCAAGGTCGCCGGCACGAGCGAGTTCGTCACGGCGATCCAGCTCGACACGAAGCTCGACGGCATCCCGTCCTCCGTTCTGGATGGTGCACTGAAGCAGGCGAAGGAGGCCCGCACGGCCATCCTCGCCGTCATGAACGCGGCGATCGACGCCCCGGATGAGATGGCCGCGACCGCGCCCCGCGTGATCAGCGTCCAGATCCCGATCGACAAGATCGGCGAGCTGATCGGCCCGAAGGGCAAGACGATCAACCAGATCCAGGACGACACCGGAGCGGACATCTCGATCGAGGACGACGGCACCGTGTACATCGGCGCCGTCGACGGCCCGTCGGCCGAGGCCGCTCGTGCCGCGGTGAACGCGATCGCGAACCCGCTCAACCCGGAGGTCGGCGAGCGGTTCCTCGGAACCGTCGTGAAGATCGCCACGTTCGGCGCGTTCGTCTCGCTCACGCCGGGCAAGGACGGCCTGCTGCACATCTCCGAGGTGCGCAAGCTTGCCGGTGGCAAGCGCGTCGAGAACGTCGAGGACGTGCTCGCGGTCGGCCAGAAGATCCAGGTGGAGATCACCAAGATCGACGACCGCGGCAAGCTCTCGCTCTCGCCCGTCGAGGAGGGTGCGGAGTCCGCGGACGCCGACAGCTCTGCGGCGGCGGACGGCGGCCACGAGGTGCTCGTAGAGGGCTAAGCAGTACCGCGAAGGAGTTTGCCCTGAAGGTTGGGGCAAACTCCTTTCGCGTGCCGCGGTGGGTTGGGTTGTATATTCCCAGCCACCTTGCGTAACCTCGCTAGTAGCCCCGTAATGATGCGGGGTGCGAGGCGGCCCCCACAACAAGTAGCGGGTCGTCTCTCTGGAGTGGATTCGCGGCTTATCCGCGGGCGGGTCCCGAAGGAAGGCGAAGAAGTGTTGCGTGCAACCATGTCAGAACCCGGCGCCAAGGAGTCCGACCTCTTCGGTACCGAGGAGTTCGTGCAGTTGGTGACGCCGGAAGGCGAACGACTGGCGAATCCGAGTTTCGACCCCTGGGTCGCCGATGTCAGCGACGAACAACTCGCCTCCCTCTACGAGGACATGGTCGTCATCCGTCGTATCGACGTCGAGGCGACTGCCCTGCAGCGCCAGGGCCAACTTGCTCTCTGGCCGCCACTGCTCGGCCAGGAGGCCGCCCAGGTCGGCTCCGCCCGCGCCCTGCGGGAGGACGACTTCGTTCTGCCGAGCTACCGCGAGAACGGCGTCGCCTACTGCCGCGGCATCGCCCTTGACGACCTCGTGCGCGTCTGGCGCGGGTACGCGCACGGCAGCTGGGACCCGCAAGTGCACCGGATGGCGATCCCCGCCGTCATCATCGGCGCGCAGACGCTCCACGCCGTCGGTTACGCGGTGGGCATCCTGAAGGACGGCGCGGACTCCGCGGCGATCACCTATTTCGGCGACGGCGCGACGAGCCAGGGCGACACGAACGAAGCCATGGTCTTCGCCGCAACGTACCAGGCGCCAGTCGTCTTCTTCTGCCAGAACAACCACTGGGCGATCTCCGAGCCCGTCGGACTCCAGGCGAAAGTGCACATCTCCGAGCGCGCGCCCGGCTTCGGCATCCCGAGCATCCGTGTCGACGGCAACGACGTGCTCGCCGTCATGGCTGCGACCCGCGTCGCGCTCGACCGCGCCCACACCGGCGGCGGGCCCACCTACATCGAGGCCGTGACCTATCGCATGGGACCGCACACGACATCCGACGACCCGACCCGCTACCGTTCGGCCGAGGAGCTCGCCGAGTGGAAGGCGAAGGATCCGATCTCGCGGCTCGAGAAGCATCTCGAGGCGAAGGGCGTGCTGACCGAGGATTTGCGTGCCCGTGTCAAGGCCAAGGCCGACAGCGTCGCGGCAGAGTTCCGCGCCGGCTGCATCGGCATGGCCAAGCCGGAGCCGATGAGTGTGTTCGACAACGTGCAGATCGAGGCGAACCCGGTACTCGAACGCCAGCGGGCGCAGTATGCGGCCTACCTCGCGACCTTCGAGGGAGGCGAGTGATGGCGACCGACACGGCGACAGTGCCGGCGACAGCGACGACTCAGCTCACGCTTGCGAAGTCGATCACGGCGGGGCTCAAGCGCGCGATGCAGGATGACGACAAGGTCGTCCTGCTCGGCGAGGACATCGGCAAGCTCGGCGGCGTGTTCCGCGTGACGGATGGCCTCCAGGCCGAGTTCGGGACCGACCGAGTCATGGACACGCCACTTGCAGAGTCCGGCATCATCGGCATGGCGGTCGGGCTCGCGATGCGCGGCTACCGCCCGGTCGCCGAGATCCAGTTTGACGGGTTCATCTATCCGGGCTTCGACCAGATCGTCGCCCAGGTGGCCAAGCTCCACTACCGTTCGCGCGGCCTCGTGCGGATGCCCATCACGATCCGCGTCCCCTTCGGCGGTGGGATCGGTTCCGTCGAGCACCACTCCGAGTCGCCCGAGGCGTACTTCGCCCACACGGCCGGCCTTCGCGTCGTGAGCTGCTCGAACCCGCAGGACGCCTACAACATGCTGCGCCAGGCGATCGCGAGCGACGACCCGGTCATGTTCTTCGAGCCCAAGCGACGCTACTGGTCGAAGGGCGAGGTGGACCTCGAGTCGACCGAGATCCTTCCGCTCGGGCGCGCCAGGGTCGTCACTCCCGGCACGGATGTGACGCTCGTGGCCTACGGACCGCTCGTGGCGACGGCGAGGGATGCCGTGCTGGCCGCCGCGGACGACGGCGTCTCGATCGAGCTCATCGACCTGCGCTCGCTCTCGCCCATCGACTTCGAGACGATCGAGGCATCCGTGCGCAAGACCGGCCGCCTCGTCGTGACCCACGAGGCCGCGCAGACCGGCGGCATCGGGGCGGAGGTCGCAGCGAGCATCACCGAACGCTGCTTCAACTGGCTCGAGGCCGCGCCGGCGCGGGTGACCGGCTTCGACACCCCGTACCCGCCGGCCGCGCTAGAGGAGTACTTCCTCCCGGATCTCGACCGGCTGCTTGATGCGGTCGATCGAGTTCTCGGCCGTGCCAATTCGCAGAGCAACTGGGAGAACTAGATGGCGCTCAAGGACTTCGCCCTGCCCGACCTGGGGGAGGGCCTCACCGAGTCCGAGCTCGTGAGCTGGCACGTCGCCGTTGGCGACACCGTCGAGCTCAACCAGCCGCTCGCCGAGGTCGAGACCGCCAAGGCGCTCGTCGAGCTGCCCTCGCCATTCGCCGGCGTCATCCGCAGGCTCTACGCCGAGCCGGGCACGACCGTGCTCGTTGGCGCACCGATCGTCGCGTTCGAGCTCGAGGGCGCAGAGGGCGATGCTGCGGACGCCTCTCCGGATGCCGCGGCGAAGCCCGAGCGCGAGCCCGTGCTCGTCGGCTACGGTCCGCCCGTCGAGGG
>DATCXP010000214.1:0-20624 GCA_036565765.1 Terrimesophilobacter sp. | reverse complement strand
CGGCTGGGCGCCGGAGTGGATCTGCCTGGTCTCGAACTTCCAGTCTGCCTGCTGCTGGCTCATGGGACTGCCTCCTGATTGCTCTGCGGGCGATCGTGCCCATGGGGTCGAGCCTAGGAAGGGCCGGTTGGCCCGTCAAAGCTCGACGCAACACGAGGTAACAGTGTCAGCCGCTGCGCCTCGATCCGGTCGGATCGATCCTGGACGGCCCGGGGTGGTCGTCTTCCAGTTCGATGAACAGCCACTTCGGCTTCGGCTCGATGATGGGTCGGAACACCCTGCGCACGAGCGGGCTCGCGAGGAAGATGGAGATCGCGACGCAGGCCAGGATCATGAACACGAGCCAGCTGGCGGAGGAGTGCTCGCCGCGCAGGAACCCGCTCTCCCGCAGCGGATAGAGCAGGAAGCTGTGGAGCAGGTAGATGTACATGGTCGCCTGGCCGAACTTCGTCATCCAGTTCTCCCGGCGGGGGACCATGACGAAGAACGCCGCGCAGAGGACGGCGGCGACGAGGATGAGGGCGAGTCGGATGAGCCCGGCCCACCAGGCGCTCTCCCCGAGCCCGGTGTAGGAGTCGTCGTAGAAGAACCAGAACCGCAGATCCAGGTCGCGCCAGGTCTGGATGAAGGTCCCGATCACGGCGAGCCAGAGGCCGAAAACCGCGAGGGCGGCGGCACGGAGCCACCAGATCCGTTTGCCCACCTTCCGCAACCGCTCCACGATGCCCCACTGCCTCGCCTTCCAGCCGAGTACGAAGAACGGCATGATCCCGATCGCCCGCGACAGCGAGAAGGTGCTGTCGATGTTGCCGAGATAGCCGACGCCGACCGAGAACACGAGGGAGAGCAGAAGAGGCCAGCGGAAGATCACGAGGTAGGGCAGGATGAGCCGGAAGATGCCCAGGGCGAGCAGGAACCACAGCGTCCAGGACGGCTTCGTCGGGTTGAACTCGCTCTTGCCCTCGACCAGGAACTGCACGAGCGACCAGATCGTCTCCATGATGAAGTACGGCAGGAGGATGTCGGTGAGCACCTTCTTCATCCGGCGGGAGGTCGGTGGGCTCGCCTTGGAGAAGTACCCGCTGATGATCGCGAACGCGGGCATGTGGAACGCGTAGATGACCAGGTAGACGATGAGGGCGTTGTTCGAATCGGCCGTGAGCCGCTGGATGCCGTGTCCGATCACCACGAGCGTCACGCACAGGAAACGCGCATTGTCCCAGAGCGGAACGCGGCGCCGCTGGGCGGGAGCCTGGGCCGTTCGAGTATCCGTCACCTGAAATTCGTAGCACGTTCCCGGGAGCGTTAGCTGACAAACTGGGCTGTGAGACTTGCAAGGAGCATCAGATGTCGGCACGACGCGTAGTTGTCACGGGGGCGAGTTCCGGAATCGGGGCGGCGACGGCCCGCCGGTTCCGCGAGCACGGCTGGGAGGTTGTCGGAGTCGCCCGGCGCACCGATCGGCTGGAGGGACTCGCCGCAGCCACCGGCGCCGAGGTCTTCACCGCCGACCTCACCGATCAGGCCCAGGTCGACGCGCTGCGCGACCACCTGGCGGCGACCGGCCCGATCCACGCGCTCGTCAACAATGCCGGCGGCGCGTTCGGCATGGCCTCGGTCGAGCAGAGCGATCCCGAGGACTGGATTCGCATGTTCGACGTGAATGTCGTGGCCGTCAAGCGCGTCGTGACCGCTCTGCTCCCTCTGCTGCGCGATGGGGCGAGGGCTGCCGGCCATGCCGACATCCTCACGATCACCTCGATCGCCGGGCACACGGCATACGAGGGCGGCGGCGGATACAACGCCTCGAAATTCGCGGCTCACGCCATGACGGAAGTGCTGCGGCTCGAACTCGCGGGGGAGCCGATCCGTGTGATCGAGGTGGCGCCGGGGATGGTGATGACCGACGAGTTCTCGCTCGTGCGCTTCGGCGGCGACCGGGCGCGGGCGGATGCCGTCTACGCCGGGGTAGAGAACCCGCTCCTGGCCGAGGACATCGCCGAGACCATCGTGCACGCGATCGAACTGCCCGGCCACGTGAATCTCGACCTCGTGACGATCAAGCCCGTCGCCCAGGCGGCGCCGCACAAGGTCGTCCGCGGGCCGCTCACACCGAAGGGCTGACACCCTCCAGCCGGCCGATCGACTCCAGCCGGGCGAACGCCAGCCCGGCCAGGTAGGCGGCGGCATCCGGCAGAACGCTGTCGTCGAACACGGCGAGGTTGGAGTGGTTGTACGGCGCCGTCAGCGGATCGAGCTCCGGCGGGCAGGCCCCGACGAACACGAATGCGCCGGGCACCGCGCGCAGCACCGAGGCGAAGTCCTCGGCCCCTCCGATCGGATTCTCGGCGATCATGAAGCGATCGGGCTCGAACATCTCGGAGGCCACCTCCTCCGCGAGGGCGACATGCTTCGGGTCATTCACGAGCGGTACGGTCACCACCGAGAATTCGACATCCGCGGTGAGGCCGTACGCCGCGGCGATCCCGGTCACGAGCTCCGCGCTGTACTTCTCCACGGCTTCGAGGTTCGCCTCGGAGAACGTCCTCACGGTCGCCCCGAAGGATGCCTCGTTCGGGATCACATTGCTCGTCCCGCGCTCCCCGCCGCTCAGCCAGCCGACCGTCACGATCACCGGGTCGAACGCGCTGAAGCGCCGCGTGACCATGGTCTGGAGTCCTGTGATGATCTCGGCGAGAGCCTGATTCGGGTCGAGCGCGAGGTGCGGGGCGGAGCCGTGTCCTCCGCTGCCGTGAACGGTGACGTCGAGCGTCGCCGCGGCGGCCATGAGCGTCCCAGGGCGGGTCATCAAGTGCCCGAGCGGCTGGCTCGTCGTAACGTGGAGCGCGTAGGCCCCGACCAGCTCGCCGCTCGCGAGGCCGAGGATCCCCTCCTCGAGCATGAGGTCGGCGCCGCGGGAGCCTTCCTCGCCGGGCTGCAGCATGAACAGCACCTCTCCGGCGAGCTCGTCCTTGTGCGTCACGAGCAGGTGGATGGCTCCGACCGCGATCGCGGCGTGGAGGTCGTGGCCGCAGGCGTGCATACGGCCGGGCACCTCCGACGCGTAGTCGAGGCCGGTGTCCTCGTGGAGTGCGAGCGCGTCCAGGTCCGCGCGGAGCAGCACAGTAGGACCCGGTCTGTCGCCCGTGATCCGCACGACCGCCGCGGTCATGGTCTCCGATCGGATGATCTCGGCACCGAGTTCGGAGATCGAGGCGAACACCCGCTCGAGCGTCTTCGGCGTCTGCAGTCCCAGCTCGGGCTGGCGGTGGATGTCGCGGCGGACCTCCCGCAGCGGCTGAAGGTAGTTCGCGGCTTCCGTGGCAAGATCTGTGAGCTTCATCCGACCAGTCTCAGCCCTGCGCCGCCGCCGCCGCTACTTCCGGCTCGAGCTCCACGGCATCCGCGAACGCGAGTTTCGGGACGAAGAACAGCAGAATGGCGGCGACGAGCGCCCCGACGCCGCAGATCGTCCAGACCAGGTAGTAGCCGAACAGGCTCCCGGCCGTCGACCCGGCAAGCTGCACCGCACCGATCGTGAGCACGATGGCGAACACCGACGAGGCGAAGGAACCGCCGATCGTCTTCGTCGTATTGGTGAGCGCAGAGGCGATGCCGGTCTGCCCGCGGGGCGCCGCAGCCGCCGCAGCGGCCGGCATCGCCCCGACGAGTGCTCCGCTGCCGAGCCCCGCGATGAACATGTTCATGAACACCTCCCAGGCCTCGAGGTGCAGCGGGATGAACAGCAGGTAGCCGATCGCGACCAGGAACGCGGCCGCGATGAGCGTGCTGCGCGGGGTCAGCAGGCGTGACACCACGGGGAACAGGAGCGCGCCGATGATCATCGAGACGAGGTACAGGCCGATCAGGATCGAGATCGTCCCGGAGGCGAGGCCGAGGCCGTAGCCGAGCTCCGCCTTGTCGGTTCCGGCGTAGGTCGCAAGCGGTGCCTGGGCTCCGAGCAGGCTGATCCCGACCAGGAACGCGGTGAGCTGCACCGGCCACATGTTCGGCTGGGCGAACACGCGGATGTCGATGGCCGGATCCTTCTGCTTCAGCTCGAAGCGCACGAAAGGCCAGAACGTCGCCAGGCCGAGCGCGATGATCGCCCACGGCCACCACGCCTCGTCGTTGAGCTTCAGGAAGGTCAGCCCCGAGGTGACGAGCAGAAGCCCGATCGTGAGGATCGAGAAGCCGACCCAGTCCAGTCTGCGGTCCGGCAGCGACTCGGACTCCGGCACCCCGAACAGGATCACGAAGAACACGAGCGAGACGGCGATCGCCGGCACCATCATGGTGGGGACGACCGAGTTCTGCAGGTCGGCTGCGCCGCCGAACGCGTCGAAGATGGCCGAGCTGCCGAGCGCCCCGGCGATCGCGCCCGCCTCGAGGCCGACGATGAGGAGGCCGGCTGCCTTGCGCGTCGAGGATGCCGCGCGTCCGCTCCTCCTGCCCTTGTCGAAGATGAGCGCGATCTCCAGAGGCAGCCACACGACGTAGAACGCCTGCAGCGTCCAGGCCACCAGGAAGCTCGTGAAATCACCCGCGAACGCGAGCCACCACGTCGCCCCGGCCGTCAGCACCGTGGCGACCAGAAGAATCTTCTTGTGGCCGTACATGTCACCGAGCTTCGCGAGGATCGGGACGACGAGCGCGGAGAGCAGGAGCTGCGCACCCTCGAAGAGGTTGAAGTCGGCGTCCTTGATGCCGAGATACTTCACGAGGTCGGGGATGAGCGGAACATAGAAGCCCTGCAGGATCCCGCTCACGAACTCGACGAAGAACAGGAATCCGATGAGGCTCACCGTGACCGCGCCGGCTTTGCCGCGAAGAAGAGTCATGAACGCACACTAGCGGTTCGGTGCGCCGTAGTCTGCTGTCATGCCCGTGCCGAAGTCCCTCGCAGAACTCGTCGATCCCGGCTGGGCCGCCGCGCTTGAACCGGCTGCTGCACAGGTGGCGGCGATGGGCGATTTCCTGCGTGCAGAGGTGGCCTCCGGCCGCGGTTATCTCCCCGCAGGGCAGAACGTGCTCAGGGCCTTCAGCTATCCGCTGTCGTCAGTTCGCGTGCTCATCGTCGGGCAGGATCCCTACCCGACCTCTGGCCATCCGATCGGCCTGTCCTTCGCCGTTGACCGCGGCGTTCGTCCGATCCCGCGCAGTCTGCAGAACATCTACCGCGAACTCCACGACGACCTGGGGATCACGCCGCCGGACCATGGTGACCTCACGAGTTGGGCAGAGCACGGCGTCATGCTGCTCAACCGGGTGCTCACGGTGCGACCCGGTGCTGCAGGCTCGCACCGCGGGAAGGGCTGGGAGCCGGTGACCGAGCTCGCGATCCGCGCCCTGGTCGCCAGGGGCGGGCCGCTCGTGGCGATTCTGTGGGGGAGGGATGCGGCGAACCTCGAGCCGCTGCTCGGTTCCACCCCGGTCGTGAAGTCGGTGCATCCGAGCCCCCTGTCGGCGAGCGGCGGCTTCTTCGGGTCGAAGCCGTTCAGCCGGGCGAACGCCCTGCTGGTCGCCCAGGGCGCTGACCCCGTAGATTGGTCGTTGCCGGACGTCGGCACGGTCGGATGATTCGCTCTCGGGCACTTAAACTGCTTTACTTCTTCTATGTCAACTAGCACAACTATCGAGATCCGGGGACTGACCAAGTCCTTCGGGCCGGTGCGCGCCGTGACCGACCTCAGCTTCAGCGTGCAGCCGGGGCAGGTGACCGGATTCCTCGGACCGAATGGCGCAGGCAAGACCACGACGCTGAGGATGTTGCTCGGACTCGTCCGTCCGAGCGCCGGGAGTGCGACGTTCGGCGGCACCCTCTATCGCGATCTTGCGCATCCGCTCGCCACCGTCGGGACCGCCCTCGAGGCCTCGAGCTTCCACCCGGGACGCACCGCGAAGAATCACCTCGGCGTGTATGCGGTCGCGGCGAGGATCGCTCCAGCCCGCGTCGACACGGTGCTCCAGCAGGTCGGCCTCGCGGAGTTCGCCGATCGCCGGGTCGGCGGATACTCGCTCGGGATGCGTCAGCGGCTCGGCCTCGCGTTCGCCCTGCTCGGCGATCCAGGAGTGCTCGTCCTCGATGAGCCGGTCAACGGGCTCGATCCCGAGGGCATCAAGTGGATCAGGTCGTTCCTGCGCCAACTGGCGTCGGAGGGCAGGACGGTGCTCGTCTCCTCGCACCTCCTGAGCGAGGTGCAGCAGAGCGTCGACAGTCTCGTCATCATCTCGCACGGCAGTCTCGTCTACGAGGGCGGGCTCTCCGAGCTCGAGGGCGGCCGGCGGATCCTCGCCGACGCTCCTGACCGGGCCGCACTCGAATCCGCGCTGCTCGCGGCGGGCGCAGCGGTTCACCGGCTGGATGCCGGACTCGCCGTCACGGGACTCAGCGCCGAACGGGTCGGTGCGATCGCCCAATCCGCCGGAGTGGCACTCAGCCTCCTGAGCGCCGAGCACGCCGGTCTGGAGAAGGCCTTCCTTGACCTCGTCGGCGAGGGAGGCCGGCCATGACGTTCCTGGCAGCGGTTCGCGCCGAGTTCGCGAAAGTTCTCACGGTGCGCATGTGGTGGGTACTGCTCATCGTGCTCGTCGGATATGTCGGATTCACGGCCGGGCTGCTCGCCCTCGTGTTCAGCGGCCTCGGCGACCAGCTCGCGGCCGGCGGCGGCGCGCCGCGGATCCCGGAGGCGAGCCTCCCGCCCATCATCTACAGCGTGGCCTCGAGCGTGGGATACGTGTTCCCGGTGCTGTTCGGCACCCTCGCCACGACGGCGGAATTCCGTCACCAGACTCTCACTCCGACGTTTCTCGCGACACCCCAGCGCGGGGCGGTGCTCGGAGCGAAATTCGCCACCCTCGCGGTCTTCGGCGCGATCTACGGAGTCGCGGCGCTCGCGGCGAGCGTCGGGCTCGGAGCCTCGATCCTGACCGCGACCGGCCACTCCGCCGCGCTCGGCGAGACGGACACCTGGGCACTGATGGCTCGGGTCGTACTCGCCATGGCGATCTGGGCCGTCATCGGCGTCGGCCTCGGCGCGCTCATTCCGAGCCAGGTCGCCGCGATCGTGATCGTTCTCGCCTTCACCCAATTCGTCGAGCCCATCCTCCGCCTCGTCGCGTCGCTATGGGACTGGGCCGCCGCGATCGGCCAGTTCCTTCCCGGGGCGGCCAGCGATGCGCTGGTCGGCTCGAGCATCTTCACCTCGCTCGGGGCGGCGACTGCCCAGACGCAGTCGCTCGACTGGTGGCAGGGCGGCCTCGTCCTGCTCGGCATCGCAGTTCTGGCCGCAGGCGTCGGATACCTCACGAGCTGGCGCAAGGACGTCACCTGAGCCCGTGCTCGAAGAAGAAGCCGCCCGATGCAAAGCTTGAGGGCATGACTGATTCCCCGGTAACCCAATTGCGCCTCGTGGTCGAGACCGACGACTACGACGAGGCACTGACCTTCTTCCGCGACGTTCTCGGGCTGCCGGAGCTCGAGGCCTACGCGGGCGACGGCGGCGCGAGGGTCGCGATCCTCTCCGTCCCATCGGCGACGCTCGAGCTCGCCAATCCGGCCCAGGTGCGGATGATCGACGATGTCGAGGTCGGCCGCCCGGTGGCGAGGCGGTCGACCCTCAGCATCCGGGTCGCCTTCGAGGTCCCGGATGCCGCGAGCCTGACCGCCCGGCTTGCCGCTGCCGGCGCGGAGGTTCTCGCCCCGCCGACCAGAACTCCGTGGAACTCGCTCAACGCGCGGCTGGAAGCCCCGGGCGGTCTGCAGATCACTGCGTTCCAGGAACTGGGCACCCTCGCGAGCGCTTAGGAGCTCTGGTGCGCCCTGAAGAGCTTCATCGACGTCGGGGACATCGTGAGGGCGGTTCCGGGCGCGTGCTCCTCCGATTCGATCTCGTCACGGGCGCTGTCGAATAGGAGCGTGTAGGACCCGACACCGGAATGCATGGGAAGCACGACGGTCTCCTCAGCCTCGAGGCCGTGCACGATCAGCAGGATCCGGTTGAAACCTTCGATCTCATGGGTCGAGGCGGCAAGGTACTGGAGCGTGCGCTCCTTCGGGGAGTCCCAGTCATCGATCGACATCGAGTTTCCCGCCGAATTGAACCAGTCCATCTGAGTCGCCGTCTCGAGCGTCTCGCCCCACACGCCGAAGTTCCTCGGTCGCACGGCCGGGTTGTCGAGGCGGAATCGGATGCCGGCGCTCGTGATCGCCAGCAGGTCGCGCTGCCAGTCCTCGAGCTCCCACGGCAGCCAGCTCAGCTCGTCGTCGTGGCAGTAGGCGTTGTTGTTCCCGCGCTGGCTTCTGCCGATCTCGTCCCCCGCCGTGAGCATCGGGGTTCCCGCCGAGAGCAGGAGGGTTGCCAGCAGGTTGCGAACGGCCTTGCGGCGGGCGGTCGTGATCTGCGGGTCATCCGTCGGCCCCTCGATTCCGTGGTTGAACGAGTGGTTGTTGTCGGTGCCGTCGCGGTTGTTCTCGCCGTTCCCGAGATTGTGCTTGTCGTTGTAGACCGTGAGGTCCCAGGCGGTGAAGCCGTCGTGAGCTGTGACGAAGTTCACCGAGGCCACGGGGCCGCGCTCGGCCGAGAACACGTTCGACGATCCGCAGAGCCGGGTGGCGAACCGGCCGATCCCGATCGGTGCGGCGCCGTGGGCGCGCGCGGCGGCCACGTCGCTGAGCCAGAAGTCGCGCACGCGGTCGCGGTAGCCGTCGTTCCACTCGAGCCAGCCGTTCGGGAACCTTCCCGTCTGCCAGCCGTTCGGCCCGACATCCCAGGGCTCGGCGATCATCTTGACGCCGGCGAGCTGCGGGTCGGAGACGATCGCCGTGAGCAGCGGATGCTCCGAATCGAAATCGCCCGCAGCGTCCCTTCCGAGCGTCGCAGCGAGATCGAAGCGGAAGCCGTCGATCTGCACCTCGTTCGCCCAGTAGCGCAGCGAATCGAGCACCAGACGCTGTGCGACCGGATTGGAGGCGTCGAGCGAGTTGCCGCATCCGGTCACGTCGACGTAGTCGCCGAAGTCGGTCTGCCGGTAGTAGCTCGCATCGTCCAGCCCGCGCAGGCTCGTGGTCGGGCCGCCGGGACCTTCCTCGGAGGTGTGGTTGTAGACGACGTCGAGGATGACCTCGATGCCCGCCTCGTGCAGGAGCCGGACCATGCCCTTGAACTCGCGCAGAACTGCGGCCGGCCCGGCGAGCTGGGCGCCCTTCGACGCCCACGCCGCGTGCGGGGAGAAGAAGTTGATGCTGTTGTAACCCCAGTAGTTGCTGAGCCCCATCTTCACGAGTCGCTGTTCCGTGACGAACTGGTGGATCGGGAGCAGCTCGACCGCCGTGACGCCGAGTCCCGTGAGGTAGGCGATCGTGGATTCGTGCGCGAGCCCGGCGTAGCTGCCGCGAAGCTCCTCCGGAACCGCCGGGTTGAGCTTCGTGAGTCCCTTCGCGTGCGCCTCGTAGATGACGGTGTGGTCGAGTGGGGTCTGCGGTTTGGGCACGCCGCCCCAGTCGAACTGGTCGTCGAGGATGCTCGAGCGCCACTCGCCACCGCTCGTCCTCGTGAGGCCGCGCGCGTAGGGGTCGATCAGGTGGAGGTTCGGGTCGAATCGGCTTGGTCTCGCCGCGCGTCCTGTCGCGCGGGCCGGGCCGGATGCCCTCAGTGTGTAGTTCGACCCGGCCACGAGTTTCGGGGAGGCCGCCGACCAGACGTTGCCGGCATCCGCCTCGAGCGGGATCGTATCGGTGACCCAGTTCGGGTCCTTGCTCGAGAACAGGCACAGTTCGATCGCGGTCGCGGTCGCGGAGTACACCCTGACCTGGCCGCCATCCGCGGTGATGCGGGCCCCCAGCTCGTGCAGGGGATCGGCGGAAGACATCGTTCTAGAGTAATTGAATGCGGCCGACCGGCCGCGCTGGACTGGGAGGGGCAGGATGTCGGTCTACCTCGATCACGCCGCGACGACCCCCATGCTGCCGGAAGCGCGCGCGGCCTATGTCGACGCGCTCGGTCTCGTCGGCAACCCATCATCGATCCACAGTGCGGGCCAGAATGCGAAGCGGATGCTGGAGGAGGCGCGCGAGCAGGTGGCGGCGAGCCTCGGCTGCGATCCGATCGAGGTCGTGTTCACCTCGGGCGGGACGGAGTCGGTGAACCTCGCGATCAAGGGGATGTACTGGGCAGCCGGCAAGCGCCGCATTCTCGTCCCGCGCGGCGAACACCACGCCACGATCGACACGGTCGAGTGGCTCCAGCAGCACGATGGCGCCCTTCTCGAGTGGCTGCCGATCGATGAGTTCGGCCGCGTACGCGTCGCGGCGGTCGCCGAGGCGCTCGAGAGGTACGACGACATCGCCTTGCTCACGGTCCTCTGGGCGAATAACGAGGTCGGGACGATCCAGCCGATAGCGGAACTGGTCGCGCTCGCTTCCGCTCATGGAGTTCCCGTGCACGCGGATGCGGTTGCCGCCTACGCCCATGTCCCGATCGATTTCGCCGCTTCCGGCCTCGCGGCGCTCTCCGTCTCCGCGCACAAGATCGGCGGCCCCCTCGGCATCGGGGCGCTCGTGCTGTCGCGAGCGGCGAGCGTCGTCCCGCTCATCCACGGGGGCGGGCAGCAGCGGCAGGTTCGGTCGGGCACCCAGGATGCTCCGGCAGCGATCGCATTCGGCGTCGCGGCGCGGCAGGCGGCGCCCTCTCTGGGGACGCTGCGCGACCGGCTCATTGCCGGGGTGCGGGCGGCCGTGCCGGAGGCGATCCTGCGCGGCGACCCGGTCGACCGCCTTGCGAACAACGCGCACTTCACCTTCCCCGGCTGCGAGGGAGACTCGCTGCTCTATCTGCTCGACGCCGCCGGCGTCTCGGTGAGCACGGGCTCTGCCTGCCAGGCGGGGATACCGGAGGCCAGCCACGTCCTGCTCGGCATGGGGCTCAGCGAATCCGAGGCGCGCGGAGCGCTGCGGTTCACGCTCGGCCACAGCTCGACCCAGGCCGACGTCGACGCCCTCATCGCTGCACTGCCCGCCGCGGTGGAGGCCGCGAGCCGGGCCGGCTATGCGGATCGCACCGTCGCCCGCTGAGCCGCGAACTAGACGTAGCGCCGAACCCGCTCGGCGTAGCTCAGAAACTGCCGGCCGAATGCCTGGACGAGCCTCCTCTCCTCGGCGAGAACCGCGCGGTGCTCGGCCACCACCGCCGAGGGAACCGTGAAGAAGACCCAGGCTGAACCGCGCAGCACCCCGAATCCGAGGTGGATGAGCCACCAGCCGACATACATCGGATGCCGGCTCAACGCGTACGGTCCAGTCGTCACGAGAGTCTGCGGTCGTTCGAGATCGAACCCGCCGGCCGCGTGGCGACGCCGCTCCGACAATGCCCAACCGGTCAACGCGCATCCGGCCGCCATCAGCGCCTGGCCCGCCGCTCGGTGAGCACTACGCGGACCGGGCAGTCGGGCTGGACGGAGCCGCTCGAGGAGCACGGCTGCTGCCATTCCGATGACCTGCCCAGGAGGCAGCGGCAGGTTGTGCAGGCGACTCCTCACGCCCACCGTGACTCGTTCGCGGTCGATCGCTGACGCCCGTGGATGTCATGCCGGTAGCGGAGGAACCAGATCAGCATCAGCGCGGCTGCGACGACGTAGAAGGTGTGCAGGAGCCAGATCGGGCCGACCGGGAGGCTGAACACGTAGAGGGAGTGCACGACATTGGCCAGATTGGTCATCGCGAGGTAACTCAGGCTGTATGACGCCAGATCCCTCGTGCGCGCAGCCTTGCGCAGCATGGGCAGCATGCTGACCGCGAAGAGTGCCGTCGAGATCGTGCCGGCGAGGATGGGTACGTTCATGTCATCGACGCTACGGAGAGCGCTCCGCTGCCGCGTCGGGAAGGTCCCCCACATTGCACGGCGGCCACATGGGTAAAACTGTGTAGGCCGAAGCGTTGCTAGACCAGGCCGTGTTCATAGGCGTATGCCGTGGCCGCTGCCCGCGACGACAGCCCGAGCTTCGTGAACATGTTGCTGATATGCCGCGCAACGGTTTTTTCGCTGATGTACAGCTCGGTGGCGACCACACGGTTCGTCTTGCCTGCCGCAACCAGATGCAACACCTCGAGTTCCCGCGAGGTCAGCGGACCCGTCGCATCTGTCCGCGACAAGGCGTTCGCCTCGGCGAGTGCCGGTGCCGCGCCGAGTTCGGTGAATTCGTCCCGTGCAGCCGCGAGCTCCATCAACGCCGAATCCTCATCGCCCAGTGCGCGGCACGCGAGTGCCGCGAGTACCCGGCAGCGTGCGGCCTCGTAAGGAGCATCCAGATCCTGCCATATCCTCCACGCCCGCCGGGCCTTGCTCAACGCGTCCCTGGCATCACCCTCCTTCAGGAGCACAGCGCCGTCGCCCTGGTCCGCCATGGCCTGCAACATCGGCATGGCGGCGATGGCGGCGATCTCGGCGAGCTGGTCGGCCGCCAGCCGTGCAGCGGCGAGATCGCCGGCGGCAAGCTCGATCTCGACCACGCCGGGCAACAACATGCGTCGGGTTGCCTGATCGGCAAGGTCGCAGGCCCGGCGGATGATGGTTTGGGCCAGCCGGGTCTTCCCCTGCGCCAGCCGGAGCAGGGCGAGCCCCGGCTCGGGCTCGTACCCGCCCTGACTGGCCTGACGGTAGGACCCCTCGGCGGCATCCAGTTCTCCGCGCAAGCGCTGGATCTCGGCTTGTTGATACCAGGCACCGTAGACAGCGTTCCGGTCACCGCGCCGATACCGGTCCTGGGCTGCCTGCGCCGCCTCGAGCGCATCGGCCCATGCGCCGTGCAGAAGGTAGAGCTCGGCGCGATGCGCCTGGCACTGACCGCTGAACATCACCATGTCCGGCCGGTGTTCGCACCAGTGGTCGAGCGCGATAGTCCACTCCTGGGCGCGACGCAGGTCGAAGGCGAGGTGACAGTTCCCGATCACCGCACAGTAGATGATGCCGGACGGAATCGGCGAAACCTCCCCGGCAGTGACTGCGACCATCGCCTCGTCGAACAGCCCCAGCCCTTCGGCGGGCTCGCCCAGCGCGATCTTCGCCTGGCCTTGCCCGAGTTGGGCCAGGGCAACCAGGTCGGAATCGTGAAATCGTTCACCGGCGGCGAAGGCCTCACCGAAGAGACGGGCCGCGCCCGCAGGGTCTCCACCGTAGAGCGCCGCCAGCGCAGCCGGGATGAGCAGGAAGGCCTCGACAGAGCAGGGCTCCGGATTCGATTGAAGCACTCGCCTGGCCCGCGAGAACCAGCCCGAGGCACGAGCCTCGTCACCCATACCCATGAGGTACATGCCGATCCAGCCGGCGCACCTGGCTGCGCTGGTGAAATCGCCTTCGGCGAGGAACGCTTCATGCGCCCTCGTCGCCGTGTCGATCCCGACCGTCTCCTGGCCGGTGACGAATGCAGCCGTTGAGAGATTGTCGAGATCTTGGGGCGGCAGGCCGCCATCCTGGTCGGCGTGCGTCAATGCGCTGAGCGCATCACTCCACCGATGCTCTGCGTAAGCTGTGCGGCCACGGTCAAGGTCTGCTGAGAAGGTCATGATGGCTTCCCGCGGCGAGCGACCGGTGCCGGGAAGGCGCAGGACGCCCGTCAGGTACCGTCACGCTACCGCCGAGCCGTCTGCCGTGCAAGCACTCCGTGCTGGCTCGATCGACTCACGCCTCGGCGCGGTGGAGTAGACCCTCACCGACATCCCGTAACCGAGCGTTGCCTAAACTGGGGCTATGAAAGTCTTAGCGGCAATGAGCGGAGGCGTCGACTCCGCCGTGGCGGCGGCGCGCGCGGTCGATGCCGGCCACGAGGTGGTCGGGGTGCACCTCGCGCTCAGTCGGATGCCGGGGACGCTGCGCACCGGGAGCCGAGGCTGCTGCACGATCGAGGACTCGATGGACGCGCAGCGGGCCGCGAACGTTATCGGCATCCCGTACTACGTG
This sequence comes from Terrimesophilobacter sp., assembly GCA_036565765.1. Taxonomy (GTDB): domain Bacteria; phylum Actinomycetota; class Actinomycetes; order Actinomycetales; family Microbacteriaceae; genus Terrimesophilobacter. The sequence goes on along the minus strand of DATCXP010000214.1, from coordinate 6,672 downwards.
TGGGACTTCTCCGAGCGGTTCAAACTCGACGTCGTCGACGATTTCATCGCGGAGTACTCGGCCGGACGCACCCCGAACCCGTGCATGCGCTGCAACGAGCGCATCAAGTTCGCAGCGCTGCTCGAGAAGGCGCTCGACCTCGGCTTCGACGCGGTCGCGACCGGGCACTACGCGAACATCGTGACGGACGCGCACGGCAACCGCGAGCTGCACCGCGCGGCGGACTGGGCGAAGGACCAGTCCTACGTGCTCGGAGTGCTCACGGCCGCCCAGCTCGAGCACAGCATGTTCCCGCTCGGGGCGACCCCGAGCAAGGCCGAAGTGCGGGCGGAAGCGGCCGCCCGGGGCCTGAGCGTCGCAAGCAAGCCGGACAGCCACGACATCTGCTTCATCCCGGATGGCGACACGCGCGGCTGGCTCGCCGAGCGCGTGGGTGCCGAGACCGGCGACATCCTCGACCGCAGCGGTGCGAAGCTGGGCACCCACCAGGGAGCGGCCGCGTTCACGGTCGGCCAGCGCAAGGGCCTCAGCATCGGCTTTCCCGCCGATGACGGCAAACCGCGCTTCGTACTCGAGGTACGCCCCAAGACGAATGAAGTGATCGTCGGCCCGAAGGAGGCGCTCGACCTCGCCCTGATCGCCGGGAGGCGGTTCAGCTGGGCCGGGCAGGCGCCGGTCGATGCGAGTGAGCCGTTCGAGTGCCAGGTGCAGATCCGCGCCCACGCCGACCCGGTACCCGCACTCGTGCAGCTGAGGGACGGAGAGCTCGTGGCCACCCCGAACCTGCCGCTGAACGGCGTCGCTCCCGGCCAGAGCGCCGTGATCTACCTCGGCACGCGCGTGCTCGGCCAGTTCACGATCGACCGGACGGTCTCGGTTGACGTACACCTCGCTGCGGCCTCCTAGTAGAATCTGAGGGGCTTCAGGAACCAATCCGGGTTCGCTCGCCTCGCCGAAGATTCCCGTGAGGCCCAAGACTCCCCGAGGTTCCCGTGACTGCCAACCCGCTCGCTCCGTCGTGGCTCGTGCCGCCCGGCGATGCCAACTCCCTCGCAGACGGCGTCTGGCCGGCCGGCGCCGTGCGCAGCGCTGCCGGAGAAATTGCGTTCGCGGGGGTGACGGCGACCGAGCTCGCGGCAGAGTTCGGAACGCCGCTGTACGTCATCGACGAGGCGGATGCCCGCGAGCGAGCCAGGGGCATCCTGGCTGCGTTCTCCGAGGCATTCGCCCCACTCGGCGCGAATGTGACGGTCTATTACGCGGGCAAGGCGTTCCTCTCGGCCGAGGTCGCGAGATGGATGTCCGACGATGGCCTGTCGATCGACGTCGCGAGCGGCGGGGAGCTGGCCCTGGCACTCGCCGCCGGTGTCGAGCCGGCCAGGATGGGATTCCACGGGAACAACAAGAGCCTCCGCGAGATCGACCGGGCAGTCGGCGTCGGGATCGGTGCGATCGTGATCGACAGCTGGGTCGAGATCGAGCGGGTCGCCGAGGCCGCGGAGCGGCACGGCGTGTCCCAGGCGGTGCGGCTGCGCGTCAACACGGGCGTTCACGCGCACACCCACGAGTACCTCGCAACGGCCCGCGAGGACCAGAAGTTCGGCATCCCGCTCGCCGACGTCGCCGAGTTCGCCGCACGCATCCGCTCGTTCGACTCCCTGCGACTCCTCGGCCTCCACTCGCACATCGGCTCGCAGATCTTCGACCCGGGCGGATTCGTCGAGGCGATCGAGAGGCTCCTGCCCGTGCACGCCGCGCTGCTGGAGCACGGTCCGGTTCCCGAGCTCAACCTCGGGGGAGGTTTCGGCATCGCCTACACTTCCGCGGATCGCGTCGCACCGATCGGGCAGATCGCCGCGAGCCTGGCCCGCGCGGTTCAGCGGGAGGCGGCTCGGCTCGGCATCCCGGTTCCGGACGTGGCGATCGAGCCCGGCCGGGCGATCATCGGGCCGGCCGGCGTGACCCTGTACGAGGCGGGCACCGTGAAGGATGTCGTCGTCGCGCTGAGCGCGCACGCCGGCGATCACGGACCGCAGGCGACCCGCAAGTACGTGAGCGTCGACGGCGGGATGAGCGACAACGCCCGGCCGGCCCTGTACGGGGCCGACTACACGGTGCGGATCGCGAACCGCGCATCGCCCGCCGATCCCGCGCTCGTGCGCGTGGCAGGCAAGCACTGCGAGAGCGGCGATATCGTGGTTCAGGCCGACTATCTTCCCGAGGACGTCGCGCCGGGGGACCTTCTCGCCGTCGCGGCGACCGGAGCCTATTGCTGGTCGCTCGCGAGCAACTACAACTACCTGGGCCGGCCGGCGGTCGTGGCCGTCGCCGATGGCAGGGCGCGGGTGATCGTCAGGGGCGAGGGCGAAGCCGAGCTGCTGAGCAGGGATGCCGGATTGCACGCTGTCGAACGATATGGTGCTGGTGAAGGGGCAACAGAATGATCGAGTACCGCAACCTCCGGATTGCCCTACTCGGCGCCGGATCGGTCGGCGCCCAGGTGGCCGCGCTCCTGCTCGAGCACGGTGCCGAGCTCGCTGAGCGCGTCGGCGCCGGCCTCGAGCTCGTCGGCATCGCCGTGCGCGACCTCAAGGCGGAGCGGTCGGCTCAGATCCCGCACGACCTGCTCACGACCGACGCGGAGTCCCTCATCCTCGGATCCGACATCGTCATCGAGCTCATGGGCGGTCTCGAACCCGCTCGCAGCTATATCCTGCAGGCGCTGAACTCCGGCGCGGACGTCATCACCGGCAACAAGGCGCTCCTCGCGACGCATGGCCCCGAGCTGTTCGACGCCGCGGAGCAGGTGGGCGCCCAGCTCTACTACGAGGCGGCAGTCGCCGGCGCGATCCCCATCGTCCGGCCGCTCCACGACAGCCTCGCCGGCGACCGTGTGAAGCGCATCCTCAGCATCGTGAACGGAACGACGAACTTCATCCTCGACCGGATGCACGCCACCGGCGCGACCATGCAGGAGGCGCTCGCTACGGCGACAGAGCTCGGCTACGCCGAGGCCGACCCGACGGCGGATGTCGAGGGCTACGACGCTGCGCAGAAGGCCGCCATCCTGGCCAGAATCGCCTTCCACACCGCAATCCCGCTCGAGGCGGTGCACCGCGAGGGGATCACGAACATCACCCTCGACCAGGTCGAGGCGGCGAAGAAGGCCGGCTACGTCGTGAAGCTGCTGGCGATCTGCGAGCGGCTGATGGATGCCGAAGGAGTCGAGGGTGTTTCTGCGCGCGTCTACCCGGCGCTGGTTCCCGCTGACCACCCGCTCGCCGCCGTGCACGGGGCGAAGAACGCCGTATTCGTCGAGGCGGAGGCTGCAGGCGACCTCATGTTCTACGGCGCCGGCGCCGGGGGGCTCGAGACCGCATCCGCTGTGCTCGGCGACCTCGTCACAGCCGCGCGCCGCCATGTCATCGGAGGGCCGGGAATCGGGCAGTCGACGCATGCGAACCTCCCGATCCTGCCGATCTCGAGCGTGCGTACGCGGTACCAGATCACGCTCGCCGTCGTCGACCGGCCGGGAGTGCTCGCGGAGATCGCGCACTTGTTCAGTGACCAGGGGGTTTCGGTCGAGACGCTCGAGCAGTCGGTGCAGAGCAGTCGGGAACACCCGGTTCCCACCGCTACCCTTGTTATCGGCACTCACGAGGCGTCCGAATCTTCCCTTGCCGCGACCGTCACATCCCTGGCCGCGACTTCCGTCGTCAAATCCGTTGTGTCCGTGTTGAGAGTAGAGGGACTGTGAGCATGTCCAGGCAGTGGCGTGGAGTGATCCGGGAGTACGCCGATCGGCTCGATGTGAGCGCAGCGACCCCGATCGTGACTCTCGGAGAGGGCGGGACGCCGCTGATCCCCGCCGACGCGCTCTCGTCGCGTACCGGCGCGAAGGTCTGGGTGAAATTCGAGGGGATGAATCCGACCGGCTCCTTCAAGGACCGCGGCATGACCATGGCGATCTCGAAGGCCGTCGAGCACGGCGCGAAGGCCGTCATCTGCGCCTCGACCGGGAACACCTCGGCCTCCGCCGCAGCGTACGCGACCCACGCCGGGATCGCGGCGGTCGTGCTCGTCCCCGAGGGCAAGATCGCGATGGGCAAGCTCAGCCAGGCGATCGCCCACAACGCGCAGATCCTGCAGGTGCAGGGCAACTTCGACGACTGCCTCGACATCGCGCGGGAGCTTGCCGAGCACTACCCGGTGCACCTGGTGAACTCTGTCAACCCCGATCGGATCGAAGGTCAGAAGACCGCGGCGTTCGAGGTCGCCGAGGTGCTCGGCGACGCGCCGGACTTCCACATCGTGCCCGTCGGGAACGCGGGGAATTACACCGCATACCACCGCGGCTACAGCGAGGAGCTCGAGCGCGGAGCGACCACGAAGCTCCCCAGGATGTTCGGATTCCAGGCCGCCGGCAGCGCACCGCTCGTGCTCGGTCACGTCGTCAAGGATCCCGAGACGATCGCGAGCGCGATCCGCATCGGCAACCCGGCCTCATGGGAGTTCGCGATCGCCGCGCGGGAGTCCAGTGACGGGTACTTCGGGGCGATCTCGGATGAGCTGATCCTCCTGGCGCACCGCATCCTGTCGGCCGAGGTCGGCATCTTCGTCGAGCCGGCGTCGGCGATCAGCGTCGCGGGCCTTCTGGAGCGCGCGGAAGCCGGCAAGATCCCCCAGGGAGCGACCGTGGTCCTGACCGTGACCGGTCACGGGCTCAAGGATCCGCAGTGGGCTGTTCGCAATCCCGACGGTTCCGACATGGCACCGACGATCGTGGCAGCCGACACGGCCGAGGTCGCGAGCGTGCTCGGTCTCGGGAAACAGGGCTGAGCGGGCCATGAGCGATTCAGCGCACCTGAACAATCCGGCGCACCTGCCGATCGGGACCTCCGTCTCGGTCAAAGTACCCGCGACGACGGCGAACCTCGGGCCGGGGTTCGACACCCTGGGGCTGGCGCTGTCCCTGTACGACGAGCTCGAGGTGACGGTTCGTGCCGAGCCTGGCGTCCACGTCACGGTGCAGGGCATCGGCGAGGGAGAGGTGCCGACGGACGAGCGCAACCTCGTCGTCAAGGCCATCCGCCACACTTTCGACCACTTCGCCCTGCCGTTCCCCGACCTAGAGATCGTCGCGCACAACTCGATCCCGCACAGCAGGGGACTCGGGTCCTCCGGCGCGGCGATCGTCTCCGGCATCATGGCGGCGAAGGGCCTCCTCGACGGGATCGTGGAGATCGACTCGACGCTCCTGCTCGAGCTCGCGACCCAGATGGAGGGGCACCCGGACAATGTCGCCCCGGCCCTGTTCGGCGGGCTCACGATCGCCTGGGTCTCCGAGGACGGTCCGAAGCACAAGAAGCTCATCGCCCACCGCGGCGTCTCCGCCGTCGTGTTCGTTCCTGAGGCGGCGATGTCCACGGCGCTCGCGAGGAGTCTTCAGCCGGCATCCGTGCCGCACGAGGACGCGATCTTCAATGTCTCCCGCAGCGCACTGCTCGTCGCGGCGCTCGTCCAGAGTCCCGAGCTGCTGCTCGCGGCAACGGAGGACCGGTTGCATCAGAGCTACCGTGCGAGCGCGATGCGCGAGACGGATGACCTCATCCGGATGCTGAGGGCGCACGGTCTCGCGGCGGTCGTCTCCGGCGCAGGACCCTCCGTTCTGGTGCTCGGAAGCGACCCGAGCCAGCGGCTCACGGCGGCGGAACTCGTCGCCAAAAACTCGGTCTCGACGTGGCAGCCGCTCATGCTGGCCGTCGACTTCAAAGGTGCTACAGTGATAAAGCACCCGGTAGAAGTCCCCGCCTGACTCAGGCGGAATGCCCTGGTTGCATTATCACTAGCACTCGCCAAACCCGTCTCCCTGTGCACCCGCTCAGATCAGGCGATGGGTACACCGGCGACAAGCTCCGCTGCGAGCCGCGGTGCACCATACGGTGCAGGCGTTCGGCAGGGGAAAGGAACCCTCTTAGTGACTGATCCCACTGTTCGCGCCATCCGGCCGGACACAGGCGTCAAGCTGGCCGCACTGCGTCTCCCAGAGCTTCAGGCTCTAGCCGCAGAACTCGGTATCAGCGGCGCATCCAAACTTCGTAAAGGAGAACTCGTGGACACCATCTCCGAGATCCAGACCGCGGTCGGCGCTTCGTCGCCCGCACAGAATGACGACGCCGCGCAGGCTGAGACGGCACCGGCTGCACCGGCTGCACCGAAGAAGCGTGCTCCTCGTCGTGCGACCGCGACGGCGGGCGTCGTGACGACCACCGTTCGTGCACCCGAGCCGGAGACGGTTCCGGATGCGGTTCAAGCTGCCCCGAGCGAGGCCGGCGCGGTGTCGACTGGCGCGGTGTCGACTGGCGCAGAGACGAACGGCGCGGAGACGAACGGCGCAGAGACGATTGGCGCAGACAGCGCAAGCGCAGACACGGCCGAGAAGCCGGCAGGTCGCGGCCGAAGGGCATCAGGCAAGCAAGCCGCCGAGACCGCAGCGGAGGGCCCCGCAGCTCCCGCTGATGACGTCGTACCGTCTGAAGCCCTCCACGCTGAACAGCACGCGGACGACGGCTCGGAGGAGTCGGCGCCGAATCAGCGCAGCCGCAGCCGCAACCGCAACCGCGGTGGCGGCGACCGCCAGCAGGGCGACCGCCAGCAGGGCGACCGCCAGAA
>DATCXP010000210.1:0-4662 GCA_036565765.1 Terrimesophilobacter sp. | reverse complement strand
TCCCCCGACGGGCTGCTGTAGCCGGTCGAGCCGAATCCGGACTCGCCGCGATGGCTCCCGGGGAGTGAGTTTACCGGGATGAACCGGGCCTTCGTCACCGGCATGACGATCAGCTGGGCGATCCGATCGCCGACGGCGACGGAGTACGACTGCGAACTGTCGGTGTTCAGAAGGGTCACCCGGATCTCGCCGCGGTAGCCGGCATCCACCGTGCCCGGGCTGTTCACGATCGTGATGCCGTGTCGGGCGGCCAGCCCGCTGCGGGGAACCACGAAGCCGACGAAGCCATCAGGAAGCGCGATGGACATGCCCGTTCCGACCGTGGCGCGTTCCCCCGGTGCGAGTTCGACGGCCTCTGCCGCGCTCAGATCGGACCCGGCATCGCCCGGATGCGCGTAGCCGGGGACGCTTTCCCCGAGAAACAGAACTTCGACACCGTCAGTCACGGTACGAGGCTAGTCCAGAGAAGTGCCCGAAGTCTGATCGAATAGGGGAATGATGATCTACCGCGAAAAATTGTGGGCCTCCGCCTGGGTGTTCCTCGCGATGGCGCTCGTGATCCCCGCGAGCCTGCTGGTGTTCTGGCCGATCAATCCGCTCGCCGGGATCGTCGTCGCCATCGTCCTGTATGCCGGATGCATCGGGATCCTCGTACTCGCCTCCCCCACCCTGCAGCTCAGTGACGAGACCTTCACCGCCGGTCGCGCTCGCCTGCCCCTCCGCTTCGCAGGTGAGGCGACCGCCTACCGCGAGCCGGAGGCGACCCTCCAGCGCGGCAGGCTGCTGGACGCGCGCGCCTGGCTGCTGCTGCGCGGCTGGGTCACGCCCGTCGTGCGCATCGACGTCACCGACCCTCAGGATCCGACCCCGTACTGGCTCGTCTCCACGAGGGAGCCGGAGAAGCTCGCCGACGCGATCAACGCAGCGCGGCACCTCTCCGCGAGCTCCTAGCTCGCGCACTCCAGGCAGATCGGTCCGAGCTTGCTCTCGTGGTCGATCTGAGAGCGGTGCTTCACGAGGAAGCAATTCACGCAGGTGAATTCGTCGGCCTGCGGCGGGAGTACTACGACGTCCAGATCGAGGTCGGAGAGGTCGGCGCCGGGCAGCTCGAAGCCTCCCGGGTTGTCGGCGTCGTCGACATCGACAACCCCGGACATCTTGTCCGGGACCCGTTCCTTGAGCGCCTCGATCGACTCGGAGTCATCGTCGGTTTTGCGCGGCGCGTCGTAGTCGGTTGCCATTACCATCCAATTCTGTCTGACCGGTTATTCGAAATCGGCGGGGGTAGTTTGCATCAATTGATCCGCAATAGCAAACCATGATTGCGGACACTCAGGATCACGCCAGACTGAACTTACGGCACGCCCGCGTTATTCCCTGTCCAGCGACCCGTTTCGTGGCACTCTAAAGGCACATTGGCAGGCGAAAGAGGCATACCCATGCAAGACCTGAGAGTGATCGGCGTCGAGAGCGGTGCGCTTCTCGTCGCCTCCGATGAAGGTCAGCGTTACCGCATCGCGATCGATGAAGTCCTGCAGTCGAAATTGCGCAAGGCCATCCCCGACCCCGGCACCGGCAGGAAGCTCGCCCCGAAGGACATTCAGGCCCATATCCGGTCCGGGATGTCGGCGCAGGACGTCGCGTCGATCACGGGCGTTCCGCTCGACTACATCCAGCGGTTCGAGGGACCGGTCCTCGCCGAGCGCGAATACGTGATCGAGTCGGCGCTCGCGGTCCCTGTGCACACCGCGATGGACACCGACCCGATGGACCAGGGTTCCACCTTCGGATCGGTCATCATGAGCCGTCTGCACGAGCTGAGCGCGACGGGAGAGCGCTGGGCGAGCTGGAAGGAGGAGGGAACCGGCTGGATCGTGAAGTTGTCCTTCACCGCAGAACAGATCGATCATGATGCCCGCTGGCACTTCGAGCCCAAGAAGTCGGCGCTCGCGCCGTTGAACGGCGAGGCGATAACGCTGTCGCAGCAGGGTGAACTCACCGGGAGCCTCATCCCGCGTCTGCGCGCGGTCGACGCCCGCGACCGCGTCGAGGATTCGAGCCGGTTCGACAGCGGCGCCTTCGTCGACGGCGATCTCGGCCTGCTGGACACGGCCCCGCACCGGGAGGCGATCCCCTTTGGACGCCTCGGCGCGGTACCGCACGTCACGGAGGTGCTCGAGCACACCGAGGACGACTCTGCGCCGACGAATCAGACCGCCGATCTCCTCGAAGCACTTCGCCGTCGGCGGGGCGAGCGCGAGAGCATCCAGTACGACGAGCTGGAGGATGCCAGGTCCGACCACCCGTCGACCGGCAGCATCAGGCTCGTCGACATCCCCCTCCCCTCCTTCGAGGATGAACCGCACAGCACTCAGCCGCAGAACCTCCATCAAAGGGCCGCGAAAAAGGGCCGCGCGACGATGCCGAGTTGGGACGAGATCGTCTTCGGTGCCCGGTCGGACGACGACCCGGCCTGAACCGCCGGCGGCTACCGCGCGTAGGCTCCGAACCTCAGCAACGGGATGTTGGTCTCCTCTGGCGACCACGATCCGTGCTGGCCGATCATGTCTCGCCCTTTCTGCACGGGTGCCCTGGTGTCGTAGTAGGCGACGGCCTTCCTCGCTGCGACGAGGATGTCGCCGATCCTCGGCCTGACTTCCGCATCGACCGTCGGGCCGAACCAGCCCGCGTCGATCGCCTCGGTGCGGGTGAGCACCCAGGCACGCTCGCCCTCGGCCGCGCGCCAGCGCTCCAGCAGAGACTCCCGGTGGCTCTCGCTCGCATCCGGCTCGAAGTGCAGCGGGAGGCAGCGCGGCTCCCCCGCGACGAACCGGATCCCGTCCACGAGCGCCGGATCCTCGCCGAACAGCACGTGCGCATGCGCGGGGATGTCCAGAACGCCGTGATCGGCGGTCACGAGCAGCCCCTCCCGGCGACCGAGACTCGCGACGAAGGCGCCGACCACGGAGTCGAGGGTCTCGAGGATGCCGGTCCACTTCGGCGACTCCCAGCCGTGGGAGTGCGCCGACTGGTCGAGCTCCGGAACGTAGACGTAAAGGATGCCCCGATCGATCGTGTCGAGGACGGCCCGCGCCGTGTCGAGACGATCCTCGATCGAGGCGCCGCTGCGATACTCGGCACCCCGCAACACCGCCTGGGTGAAGCCGGAGTCGCGATAGCGTTCGATGCCGATGGCGAAGCTCGGGATCCCGGCATCCTGGGCACTTTCGAACACCGTGCGCGATCGCTGCCAGACCGCCGGCTCCATGAGCGCGTCCCAGCCGTTGAGCTGGTTGACGACCCGGTCATGCGCCGCGTCGAGGACCGTGTAGCCGACCAGCCCGTGCACGCCGGGCTGCTCCCCGGTCGTGAGCGTCGCGAGGGCGGCGGCCGTCGTCGTGGGGAACCCGGCGTTGATCGTCGTCGCCTTCGACAGAGCCGGCGCCAGCACCCTGGAGTGTCCCGCGCGCGCACGAAGAGCGGCGGCCCCGAGTCCGTCGGCGAGGAGCACCACGGCCTTGTCGACCGGCGGGAGCCGCAGTGAATCGGGCGTGCGAAGAATCGACTTGAGGCAACTTGGCAGAACCTCGGCAAGGCTCGGCCGCGGGGAATTCGTGGCCGGTAGCATGGTCGCAATCCTATGACTACGCCCGCCACCACCCCACCAGAGAACCCTGCAAGCCCCGACACCCCGGGCGAGCGCATCGACGAGATCGACGTCTCCACCGAGATGGAGGGCTCGTTCCTCGAGTACGCCTACTCGGTGATCTACTCCCGAGCGCTGCCGGACGCGCGCGACGGGCTCAAACCGGTGCAGCGCCGCATCCTGTACCAGATGAGCGAGATGGGCCTCCGCCCGGATCGCGGCCATGTGAAGTCGGCGCGCGTCGTCGGCGATGTCATGGGCAAGCTGCACCCGCACGGCGACGCCTCGATCTACGACGCCATGGTCCGGCTCAACCAGAGCTACATCATGAGGGTTCCGCTCATCGACGGCCACGGCAACTTCGGAACCCTCGACGACGGACCGGCCGCGCCCCGCTACACCGAGGCCAGGCTCGCCGCGCCCGCCATGGCGATGACGGCCGATCTCGACGAGGATGTCGTCGACTTCGTCCCCAACTACGACAACCAGCTCACCCAGCCGGAGGTTCTGCCGTCCGCGTTCCCGAATCTGCTCGTGAACGGTGCGAGCGGCATCGCCGTCGGGATGGCGACGAACATGGCTCCGCACAACCTGATCGAGGTCGTCGGCGGTGCCCGACACCTCCTGGCGAACCCGGACGCGAGCCTCGACGATCTCATGGCCTACATTCCCGGCCCGGATCTGCCCACCGGGGGGACCATCGTCGGCCTGGACGGCATCCGGGACGCCTACGAGACCGGTCGCGGCAGCTTCAAGACCCGCGCGCGCGTCTCGATCGAGAACCTGACGGCGCGCAAGACCGGACTCGTCGTCACCGAGCTGCCGTACATGATCGGCGCGGAGAAGGTGATCGAGAAGATCAAGGACGGCGTGAACTCCAAGAAGCTCGCCGGCATCTCGGACGTCACGGACCTGACCGACCGCAAGCACGGCCTTCGGCTCGTCATCGGCATCAAGACCGGGTTCAACCCTCAGGCCGTTCTCGAGCAGCTGTACAAGCACACCCCGCTCGAGGA
>DATCXP010000203.1:0-16338 GCA_036565765.1 Terrimesophilobacter sp. | reverse complement strand
ATTCGGAGCGCCGATATTGCGGCGGCGGGTGGCCCACATCTTCCAAGGAGGCAATACCGTGCCATACACCCCCAGCCGTCGACGCCGCGCCGCGGCCGCCGTCGGAGTCACCACCGTTGCAGCGCTGCTGCTCGCAGCGTGCTCGGCGACGCCCGCGCCAGAGAGCCCAGGGGCTTCGGACCCCACCAAGCCGCTGATCATCAGCCTGGACAGCTCCGTCGACCTGCTCGACCCGCAGTCCTGGCGCACGCCGGGCGCCATGGTCGCAACCGGAAGCCTCGTCGAGCAGCTCATCGAGCAGAGCTACACGGAGAAGGGGATCGTTCGCACCGGAACCGGCGAGTTCGAGCCAGCACTCGCGGAATCCTGGACCTACTCGGACGACCGCAAGACGCTGACCTTCACGCTCCGGTCGGGACTCAAGTTCGGGGACGGGTCCGATCTGACCGCCCACGACGTCGTGTGGAGCCTGCAGCGCTCGATGGAGGGGCCCGGCTACGTCAAGACCTTCCTGCCGATGGCCAACGTGATGACCTCCGCGGCATTCCGCGCCGTCGACGACCTGACCTTCGAGATCGTCACCGAGCACGCGAACCCGCTGCTCGACAACCTGCTCGCGATGCAGCCGCTCGGCATCCTGTCGAAGAAGTCCGGCGAGGAACACGGCACTGCCGATGACCCCTGGGCGGGCAAGTGGTTCCACGACAACGAGAACTCGTCCGGTCCGTACATCGTCGACTCCTATGACCCGAACGTGAGCCTCGTGTTCAAGCCGAACCCGAACTACTACGACAAGAGCAAGATCCGCAACGGCGGCGTCACCATCCAGTTCGTCTCGGACCCGAGCCAGCGTGCGCTCCTGCTGCGCAGCGGTGAGATCGACGTCGCGCAGGGCATCCCGCTCGACCAGGTCAAGCAGATGTCCAAGGAAGCCGGGCTCAAGGTCGTCTCCGAGCCGTCGAACCGGCTCGAGTACCTGGGTCTGAACACCTCGCTGGCCCCGTTCAACAACGCGAAGGTCCGCCAGGCCATCGGTTTCGCCATGCCGTTCCAGGACCTGCAGGATCAGGTCATGTACGGTTACGCCGACATCGCGACGACCCACCTTCCGAAGGGGGTCCCGACCTGGACCGACGCCGGCGGCAAGCTCGAGGAGAACCTCGACAAGGCGCGTGCGCTGCTCAAGGAGGCCGGCGTGAGCGACTTCAGCTCGACGCTGTACTTCAAGCAGTCCTCTGGCGTCGAGCAGCGGGCGGCCGTCTTCATCCAGGGCAACCTCCAGAAGATCGGCATCACTGTCGAGATCCGCGGAATCCCGGATGCGGAGTTCACCCAGCGCACCCGGGCCCACGAGTTGCCGATGTACCTGAACAACTTCCTGGGCTGGGGCGCCGACCCGTTCTACCACCTGTTCAGCCTGTCGGCCGCCAAGGCCGGCACGAACTTCACCAGCTACGACAACCCCGCGTTCGACGCCCTGATGATGTCGGGCTTCAGGAGCGGAGACGCGGCTGAGCGGGCGAAGATCTCGGCCGAGGGCCAGAAGATGCTGTTCGAGGAGATGCCCTACATCCCGCTGTACAACGCGAAGTGGACCTTCGTGGTCCGCGACGGTGTGTCGGGGATGACGAAGGACAACACCGAGCAGCTGCGACTGCAGTACCTCACCAAGCACTAGAACGCTGTGAGCGGGGCGCCGGCCGACGGCCGGGGTCCCGCTCGCTGCCGTACCGATCAGGAAGGCGCCACCGGTGATCCGTTATGTTCTGAGACGACTCGTCATCTCAGTCGTCACGATTTTCGGGCTGGCGCTTGTCGTGTTCTTCGTCTCCCACGTGCTCCCGGGAGACCCGGCTGCGGCCCGGCTCGGCCCTGAGGCGACACCGGCGGACGTCGCAGCACTCCGCGCGGAGTTCGGGCTCGACGATCCGCTCATCGTCCAGCTCTGGCACTATGTGGTCGGCCTGTTCCAGGGGAACCTCGGAATGTCGATCTCCACCGGCCGCCCGGTCACCGGCGAACTGCTGGCCAGGCTTCCCGCAACGCTCGAGCTCGCCTTCGCCGGCCTCATCGTCGCGCTGCTGATCGGCTTCCCGCTCGGCATGCTGGCGGCCGCGAAGCGCGGCAAGGTCCCCGACGTCTTCGCCAGGATCTTCGCCATCCTCGGCTCCAGCATGGCGTCGTTCTGGCTCGGACTGCTGCTGATCTTCGGCCTGTTCTCGGTACTGCACCTCTTCCCGGGGCCGACCGGTCGCCTGCCGGTTGGCTTCCCGATACCCACCCATGTGACCGGGATGTACCTGTTCGACTCCCTCGTCACCGGCAACCTGGATGCCGCATGGCAGAGCCTGCGGTACATCGCCTTGCCGGCACTGACCCTCGGTATCGGGGCGTCGGCGGCAATCATCAAGATGGTCCGCTCGGCCATGATCGAGACGTCGAGCAGCGGCTTCGTGCGGACGGCACGCGCCTATGGCGTCCCGGGCAGCACGGTGCTCTGGGTCGACCAGCTCAGGAACGCGATGCTTCAGGTGCTGACGGCCATCGGCCTCGTATTCGGGTTCCTGCTGGGCGGCAACGTGATCGTCGAGCAGCTGTTCAGCTGGCCAGGTCTCGGCAGACTCGCCTACGACGCGATGAGATCCAACGACCTGGAGATGCTGCAGGCGGATGTCATCATGATCGGCATCCTCTACATCGCGCTCAATTTCGCGGTCGACCTGGTCTATGGAGTCATCGACCCCCGCATCCGACTGGGAGGCAAAGCACCATGATCGGCGCAACGACAGCCTCTCTCGATGAGCCGACCCGGCAGCGACGCTCGCTTCGTCGACGACCGTTCCTCGTCATCGGGGTCGCGATCATCGGCCTCCTGGTCGTCACGGGAGCGATCGGCCCGTTCTTCCTGCCGGATCCGCTCGCCCTCAATCCTTCGCAGGCGCTGCAGAGCCCGTCGGCCGCACACTGGTTCGGGACGGACAGCTTCGGCCGCGACATCCTCTCGCGAAGCGTCACCGCGATTCGGATCGACCTGGCGCTGGGCGTCAGCATCGCGGTGCTCGCGATGCTGGTCGGCTCCGCGATCGGCGTGGTGTCCGGCTACCTCGGCGGCAAGGTCGACGAGGTGATCATGAGGATCACGGACATCCTGATGGCCTTCCCCGGATTCATCCTCGCGATGATCCTCCTGCTGGCCGTCGGCGAGAGCAATGAGAAGCTCGCCCTCGCGCTCGCCGTCGCGGCCGTCGCGCCGTTCGTGCGGCTGGTCCGCGCGAAGGCGATGAGCGAACGGGAGCTCGAGTACGTCGCAGGGGCCAGGGTCGCCGGCGCCGGCTGGCTGCGCATCGCCTTCCGCCACGTCCTGCCCAACTCGATCCGGCCGGCCGCCGTGCAGTTCACACTCGTCTGCGGTTACTCGATCCTCAACGTCGCCGGGCTCGCCTTCCTCGGCATCGGCATCCACCCGCCGACGGCCGAATGGGGCGTCATGGTGTCCGAGGGCGCGCAGAACATGCTCACCGGCGCGTGGTGGACGGCGTTCTTCCCCGGACTGATGATCGTCATCGCCGTGATGGCACTGCACTTCATCGGTGACGACCTGGGGGGCGACAACGCATGAGCAGGCTCGCGGTACGGAATCTGAGCGTCGTGGTCGCCGACACCGGCGTCGAACTCCTGCACGACGTGAGCCTGGATGTCGAGCCGGGCGAGATCGTCGGCCTCGTCGGGGAATCCGGCTCGGGGAAGTCCATGACGTCGCTGGCGATCATGGGCATTCTCCCCCAGGGGATCCGGCAGACCGGCGGAACATTCCACGTCGACGGCGCTGATGCGACTGCGACGTCGAGCAGATCCGTCGACCACCGCTTCGCGATGATCTTCCAGAACCCCCGCGACTCCCTCAACCCGCTCATGCGGGTCGGCGTGCAGATCGCGCGGATGCTGCGCATCCATCAGGGCGCGGCGAAGAAGGAGGCTCGGGTTCAGGCCGTCGAGCTGTTGCGGCAGGTGCACATCAGCGACCCGGAGCAGGTGGCGCGGAGCTATCCGCATCAGCTGTCCGGCGGGATGTGCCAGCGCGTGATGATCGCGATGGCGCTGGCCTGCAAGCCGACGCTGCTGATCGCCGATGAGCCGACCACGGCACTGGATGTCACGGTGCAGGCGCAGATCCTCGATCTGATCGTCGAGCTCGCGGACGTCACCGGATGCGCGGTGCTGCTCATCACGCACGACCTCGGTGTTGTGGCCGAGACCTGCGACCGCGTGAACGTGCTGTACCAGGGCGAACTGGTCGAGTCGGCAAGCGTTGAACAGCTGTTCGCCGACCCTCAGCACGAGTACACGAAGTACCTGCTCGCCTCCGGCCAGCCGGAGAACGCGGAGGGAGGCGACGATGACGCTGCTTGACGTCCGCGACCTGACCAAGGTGTTCTCCTCCCGTCAGCGCACGATCCGCGCACTTGACGGTGTTTCGCTGCGCGTCGAGGCGGCGAAGACCGTCGCCGTCGTCGGGGAATCCGGATCGGGCAAGTCGACCCTCGGCAGCATCGTCGCGGGTCTGCAGCAGGCGTCCACCGGCGAGATCCTGTTCCGGCAGCAGACCCTGACCCGCGCGTCCTGGCGCGGTCCGATCCGTCGCGAAGTGCAGATGGTGTTCCAGAATCCGTACCAGTCCCTCAATCCGAAGATGCGGATCGAGACGATCCTCGCCGAACCGCTCGCTCTGCTGCGGAACCTGAAGGGCGCCGCGGCCTCGGCGCGCATCGACGAGCTGCTCGACCTGGTCGGGCTCCCCAGAGCCGTGCGGAAGAGGCTTCCCGGCGAGATGTCAGGAGGCCAGCAACAACGCGTCGCGATCGCCCGCGCCCTCGCGCCAGAGCCGGACCTCATCGTGCTCGACGAACCGACCTCCGGCCTCGACCAGTCCGTCCGCGGCCGTACCGTCGCCCTGCTCAAGGATCTGCAGCGCGAGAAACAGGTCGCCTACCTCTTCATCACCCATGACATCGAGGTGGCGCGATCCATCGCCCACGACATGATCGTGATGAACCGGGGGCTGATCGTCGAGAGCGGGACCGCGCGTCAGGTGCTGGAGGACCCCAGGGACGACTACACGAGGGCCCTGCTGGATGCCGTGCCGTCGATGGACCCCACCGTCGGGCGACGGGGGGCGCCGCGGCTCCGGTCGGCCGCGAGCGTGCTCCCCACTGAGCCTGGGGCATGACAGGAACGATTCACGATGATGAGAAAGAGGTAAGCATGAAATTCGGGCTAGGAGTACCGACCGGAACTGAAGGACTGATGTACCCGGTGCCGTTCGCCGACCCGGAACAGGCCGTTCGGTTGGCCGTCGAGGCCGAGCGCCTGGGGTTCGACTCCGTCTGGGGCAACGACCACGTCACCACCCAGCAGTATGTGCGGGCCGAGTTCCCGGAGCCGCCGCGCTTCTACGACCCCTACCTCTACCTCGCGTACGTTGCGGCGGAGACGACCACTCTCCGGCTCGCGACGGCCATCACGGTGCTGGCATTCCGTCATCCTGTCGTTCTGGCCAAGCAGGCGGCCACCCTCGACCAGCTCAGCGGAGGCCGCTTCATCCTCGGCGTCGGCATCGGCGCCTACCGCGAAGAGGCGGAGGCGATGTGGCCGGGTGCCAAACTGCACAGGGGACGCCAGGCCGACGAGTTCCTACAGGCGCTCGAGCTTCTGTTCACGGAGCGCAGGGCCAGCTACGCCGGGGAGTTCATCTCGTTCACGGACGTGGAGAGCTACCCCAAGCCGAAGCAGACGCCACTGCCGATCCTGTCCGGCGGCAACGCACCGGGATCGCGTGAGCGGGCCGCGCTCTATGGTCACGGCTGGATTCCGGCGGTCCTCAGCCCTGAGGAGATCGCCGCCGGCGTCGCCGACATCACCGCGATCGCGCAGAAGGCCGGCCGCACCCTGCCGGCGGACTTCGACGTCGCCCCGCAGTTCTCCGTCGTGCTCGGCAAGGACACCAAGGATGCCGTCGCCAAGTTCGAGAAGACGCAACTGTATCTGCACATGCGCTCGCTGGCGGCCTCGACCCTCAAGGACCAGCAGGGATCGTGGACGAACCGCAACCTCGTGGGGAACGCGGAACAGATGCTGGACCAGGTGCGGGCCTACGCCGCCGCCGGTGTCACGACGATGTCCGCCCTGCTCTTCGCCTGCAACACGGTCGAGGAGACCCTCGACGCGATGGCGGAGTTCGCGGAAACGGTCATGCAGCCCTACCTGCGCGAAACAGAAGGAGCATCCGAGTGAGCACGACGTCGACACTGGCAGCGGAGCGATTGCACAAGCTCAGGGCCGGCCTGGGGGACTCCGGGTTCGACGCGGTCCTCGCGCTGAGCCCTGCCAACGTCGCGTACACCAGCGGCTACCGCAGTGTGTCCGCTGCGGTGCACGGAGTCTCGGCGGTTGCCGCCCTGGTGACGCAGCACGACCTCGTCCTCGTCGGGCACGTCGCCGACTCCGCGCCCGCGTTCGACTTCGGAATCCCGGAGACCGACTACGTCGCGTACGGCCGGTTCTTCTTCGAGTCGCAGGACGGCCACGGGATCGCAACGTCGCTCGTCGATCAGAACCCGGGGTATGCGGAGGCGATCACCGCCGCAGTCCGCCGGCTGAACCTCGGCTCCTCCCGGATCGGCATCGACGACCGCGCCGCCCCGGCGGAACTCCGCGCGCTGCTGGCGGGCTTCAACACGGGCACCACGTTCGTGGATGCGAGTGCCTGGCTCCTCGCGACCCGCTCGCAGAAGCTGCCGGGGGAGGTCGCCGCCCTGGAAACCGTTGCGCGCGTCACCGAGACCGGCATCCTGTCCGCCATCGCCCAGGCCGGCGTCGGCGTCACGGAACGCGAACTGGCCGGGATCGTCGGGCGCACCCTGGTCGAGGCGGGGGGTGAGCCGAAGTTCATCGTCGTGACCACCGGATCGCGCTCCGCGCTGGCCGACACTCAGGCCACCAACAAGGCCATCCAGGCCGGGGATCTGCTGCGCTTCGATGTCGGTTGCGTGCTGGACGGCTACTGGAGCGACATCGGGCGCACCGCGGTGATCGGTGAGCCGACGACGAGGCAGGCGAGCTTCTATGCGGCGATGCTGGCGGGGGAGGATGCCCAGCTCGCGACCGCCAGACCGGGCGTCTCCGCGAGTTCGCTGTTCGATACGGCGGTGAACACGGTGCAGTCGACCGGTGGGCCGCAACCCTATCGCCGGCAGCATTGCGGCCACGGAATCGGATTGGACGTCTACGAGCCGCCCATCATCCAACCCGGAGTCGACACGCTGCTGGAAGAGGGCATGGTGTTCTGCTTCGAGACTCCCTATTACGAACTGGGTTGGGGAGGAATGATGGTGGAGGACACCGTGGTCGTGACGCATGACGGAATCCGGATGCTCACCGATCGGGGCCGCGATCTCACGGTGGTGCCGGTATGAGCGAGCAGGACGACTCCGCTTACTCCGGATATCTCAAGGATCCGTACACCGGTGCTCGGGTCGAAGAGGAGGACGCCTACATTCCTCTCGACCGGGACGGCGTGCGGCTGTATCCGGTGCCGCAGTACGACCTTTCCCGGCTCGACTCACTGCCGAAACGCGGAAGCGCTGCGGGCATCTTCCGGTTCCAGCCGCTGCTTCCCGTCGAGAAGACCGGCGTGATCAGTCTGGGGGAAGGCGACACCGCCCTCATCCCCCTCACCGGGCTCGGTGCGGACCTCGACATGCATGAGCTCTACCTGAAGGACGAGTCGCGGAATCCGACCTGGTCGTACAAGGACCGCCTCGCGGCCGTCGCCGTCACCAAGGCGGCCCAGCAGGGCCGGTCGACGGTCATCGTCTCGTCCACCGGGAATCACGGCGCCGCCGTCGCGGCGTACGCGGCGAAAGCCGGAATGCAGTGCATCGTTCTGACGCTCGAGTCGGTTCCTGAAGCGATGAAGACGCTCATCCAGAGCTATGGGGCGAAGGTGTTCGCCTTCAAGGAACCCACGCAGCGCTGGACCGTCATGCGCCAGGCGGTCGCCGAGCGCGGCTGGGTGCCGATGTCGGGGTTCGTCAGCCCGCCGTCTGGCTCCAACCCGTACGGCGTCGAAGGGTACAAGTCGATCGCCTACGAACTGTACGAGCAGCTCGACGCGGTGCCGGATGCCGTTGTCGTGCCGGTCGCCTACGGTGACGGGCTCGCCGGCATCCTTCGCGGGTTCCAGGAACTGGTGCAGCTTGGCTTGACCTCCTCGGTTCCGCGGATGGTGGCCGCGGAACCGTTCGGGCCGTATGCCGCGTCGCTCCGCGACGGCTTCGTGAGCGGAGCGACAGTGCCCTACGGCCCGTCCGTCGCGTTCTCGATCGCATCGCCGATGGCCACCTGGCAGGGCTGGAACGCCCTGGTGGAGAGCAATGGCTGCGCGGCGAGGGCCGACGACGAACTGATCATGCGTGCGCAGGGTGCGCTCGCGGCCGGCGACGGCCTCTTCCTCGAGGCGTCCTCGGCCATCACCGCGGCCGTTCTGCCGGATCTGCTGGCTCGCGGCGCCATCGAGCGCGACGAGCGGGTCGTGCTCCTCGGCACATCGACCGGATTGAAGGACATCCCGGCGACCGCGGCCCGATTGAACCGGGTTCCCGTGATCGAGCCGACCCTCGATGCGCTCGACCGCGCGCTCGCCGACACCGACATCGTCGCATCCGCCTCCGGGTCGCGATGAGAATCGGATTCGCCCCGGCCGGTCGACGACGGACCTCGACGGCCGTCGACCTGGCCCGCCGCGCCGAGGAGGCGGGCTTCGCCGAGGTGTGGGTCAGCGAGGACTACCTCGAGCGAGGCGCTTTCGCCGTCGCCGGGGGGATAGCAGCCGCGACGTCGTCCGTGACGGTTGGGCTCGGCGTGATCAATCCGTGGACGAGGCATGTCGCGCTCGCCGCCATGGAGTCGGCGGCTCTCGACGAGTTGTCGAGGGGGCGGCTCGTCATCGGGCTCGGGGCGAGCAACGAGCGGTGGATGACGGAGCAGCTCGGCATTCCGTTCGAAGCCCCGATCCGGCATCTCGCCGAATACACCGCGGCGCTGCGCATCCTCCTGTCCGGGCAGCGGCTGCGGGCCGAGGTCGGTGGCCACCGCATCGACGCGAAACTCTCGTTCGAGCCTATGCGGCAGGACATCGCCATCTATCTCGGAGTCAAAGGCCCCCGTGCCCTGCGCGTCGGCAGCGAGCAGAGCGACGGGCTCATGCTCTCCGTGCTCTCATCCCCCGACTACATCCGATGGGTGGTCTCCGAGTACGCGCCGAAGAACGTGACCGCGTACGTGAGCCTGTCGACCGACGCCGACGGCAGTGCCGCTCGCGACAGAATCAGATCCTGGACCGGGCGCTTCCTGGGCATGCACGGTGCGTCAGCCATCACGGAGCGAGCCGGACTGAGTGCGGAGCGCGCGAGCGCGTTCCGGGAGCGACTGCTGGCGAATCGCGATGCGGCCGACCTGGTCGACGACGCCACCCTGGCGATGTTCACCATCTCGGGAACTCCGGACGAGTGCGCGGCGGGGCTTGAGCGGTTCGCGGCATCCGGGGTCGACACGCTCGTGATCATGGATGATGGCGTCAGCAACCCTGAGACGCTGATCGACAGCCTTGCGGAACCGGCAGTGATCGCCGGCCTGCTCGAGCGCTAGGGCCGCGCAGGCACCTCGGCGCCCTTGTCGGCAGCCGCGAAGGCGGCTCCTTCGATCGCGAGCACGGCGCGGGCGACATCCCGGACCAGGTGAAGATCCAGCCCGGTGAGTTCCTGGATGCGGCGGACCCGGTAGATCACCGTGTTCTTGTGCACTCTCAGTCGCAGCGCGGTCTTGGCGATCGACTGGTCTGTCTCCAGAAAGCAGCGCAGCGTCTCCTCGAGGAAGTCGTAGGTGGACAGCGGTCGGATGTACTCGTCGTGCAACTGCCGCATGATCATCGGGTTGCGCAGCGCGAGCACCTCCAGGAGCACCTCCGAGTAGATGATCGTCCGTGAATGCACGCCCTGCGCGCGGCCGACCTCCAGGGTGGAGATCGCCTCGCGGCAGGAACTCCCGGCCTCGCTCAGGCCTATCCGGGGGCTTCCGATCGCGGCGAGCGCACGCAGGCCGGGCTGGACTTCGCTGATCGCCGCATCCGTCAACTCGGCGAGGGCCTCAGGAGCGTAGGCGTAGGGGACGGCGAACGCGGCGATGCTCAACCCGGAGTCGGTGCGTACCGTCCCCGACAGAATCGGCTGGCCGATCACGGCGTGCAGTTTCGCGACCATGCGGTGCCGGATGCTGACGAGGTCGTGCAGTTCGGACTCTTCCGCCAGGGCGACACACACTCCGAGGAAGCGGGAGCCGGAGACATCCTCCTGTCCCCACCCAAGCGCGATCGCGAGGTATTCGACCTCCTGGGCGGGGATCACCTGGCCGGAGACCAGCCGATTCACGAGGTCCGGCTCGGTCAGGGCGTTCTGCGTGCTGATTCGCATGCGCATGGCGACGAAGCCGGAGAGCATCGCTCGTTCGATCGCGTCGAGATGATCCACCATCTGCCGCTTCGCGATGCGAGTGGAGTCTCCGTCCATGCGGAACTGGGCACACCACTGGGCGAGCGAGTCGTCGAGCGTGCGCTCGGCATTGCGGAAGGACTGGATGATGGCCTCGTGGGCCACCCCCTGCAGAGCCCGTCTCTCGCCGTTCTTCAGTGCCCGGTCGAGCTCCACCTGCGACGGCCGACGGTCCTTCATCAGGCATTCGATGACGATCGCGATGTTCTCGCGAACGCGATCGGCGAGCTCATCGCGCTGCACCATCACGTCGGCGTAGGCGGGAACCTGTAGCCAGATCCGGTTCGTGGCCTCGGCCATGATCGTCTCGAAGTCTCCCAGCATCGCCGCCGAGACGCGGTGCAGGGGGGACTCCGATTCCATGGGTCTCAAAGATACACGGCCAGCATGGGTGCCGTCGGAGCGGGATGGTCAGCGCCCGCGCAGCCGCTCGATCTCGCGGCGATCGCGCTTGGTCGGTCGGCCGGCCCCGCGATCGCGCTGCGACACCAGGGCTGTCTCCTCGCGTGGTGGCGGTGGCGGAGTGAGGTCGACGAAGCACTCGGCGGCGATGGATGCCGCAACTCGCTTGGTCAGCAGGCGCGACACGGTCAGGATGCGGTCGAATCCCTCGATGCGCACCCGGACCTCGTCGCCCACCCGGATGGGCTGGGCCGCCTTTGCGCGCTCGCCGCCGACGCGCACGTGGCCGGCACGGCATCCTGCTGTCGCGGCCGACCGCGTCTTGAACACGCGGACCGCCCACAGCCAGCTGTCGACGCGAACGGAATCGGACATGAGTCGAGCCTACGGTCCGGGGTTGCCCGGGGCCCGGGAAGTGGTTGTGATCCCGGGAGTCCTTCCCCTACAGTTTCTCTTATTGCACGATAAGCGCCGGGACGACCGGCGGGGATGACGGGGAGCATTGTGGGCGCCATCACGACGAGTATTCGAAACTCGAAGCGGATGCTCGGGGTCGCCGCGGTCGCGGTCACGGTTTCTCTTCTGCTGGGAGGCTGTGTTCCAGGCGCCGAGGTGCTGAATGCTCCGAAGGGCGATCGCGGTCTCTACCTCGGTCCGCTGCCGCAGCCGATAGCGCTCACGTCATCCCCCGTGCGGCCCGGGGCAGGACTCCCCCCGATACCGATGCCGCCGAGCGATCTGAGCGACCAGGCGGCCATGGATGCTTACCAGAAGGAGATCGAGGTCTATCTGAAAGCACTCGAGGAGAGCGGCATCGATCTCGAGACGGGCAACGGAGTCGAGGTCCCGGCCGGTGCGCTCGAATACGGCCAGGAGTTCGAGAAGCTGGTGGCGCTGACCGCGGGAGGCGGCGAGAAGGCGGTCGCCGCATGGCAGACGCTGTACGTCACGGCCGGCATCGCGGTGACGGGGGCGAACGGCAAGCCGGTGGAGGTCCAGGGCAGGACCGGAGCGGGCTACCCGGTTTCGGATGCGGAACTGCGCCTGTGGGCGGTGCCGAGTCCCGGCGTCGGCATCTCGCTGACCGAGTTGGCGGAGATCGTCGCGGGGCTCTACGAGGTCGGGGAGGGGAAACTCCTCACGCCGCTCTACGACTCGCTCGTCGGAGCGCTCGACATGGACTTCTCAATGGCGTTCAACACCTTCCAGCCGCAGATGTTCTCGGGTGCGTGGGGCTTGCGTCCCGTCGAGGAGGTCCTGCTGACCCTGGACCAGGTCAACCTCGTGCTGCGACGACTCTCGGCCGAGATCGAGACGCGCTTTCTGGGAACGCACAGTCCGGGCGCTGCCGTAGCACCCGGTGCCAGCGACCGCGCATCGGCGGTGCCCGCCGGGGGTATCGGCCTCGCCAGGGCGGAGGGTGGGGCGAAACCCTGCGATGTCTCCAATCCCTGGGTCAAGGCTTTTCTGAAGGGAAGCAATCTCTCCTTCGAGAATTTCGTCTTCGGGCCCGTCATGGACATCCTCGAAGTAACCCCGGGGTTCGCCAATTGGACGAGCAAGTTCAAGGGCGGGATGGGCGCGGGCGCGGCCGCGCTGGCTGTCCTGGCCGTGATCCTCAAGGCGAAGGCGCTGCGCGCGGAGATGTCGCTCTCCGATGCGCCCCTGGTGAGGACGAAGACCAACCGGCCGGGCGAAATCCGTGACCTGAAGGTGAAGATGAGCTTCGACAAGGAGCTCTGGGAAGACATGCGCCGCTGCATGAGCCTGTTCATGGGCGGGGTGGGGATCGACGGCGGCCCGGGGGACGGAACGGGCGAGGGGTTGAAGCTGGACATCCACAGCCTCGAGTCGGGACGGATGCGCGTCGGCGACGGTACGGGAGCCAGCACCACGGCGGTGAATCAGGCGACCACGAACGGAAACGGTGAAGCCACCTTCAAGCTCTCCGGCGCTCCTTATGCCGAGAAGATCCCCGACACGGCGACACCGGAGGAGCTCACGGTCGGGGTGAGGGTCGACTCGAACCTGCAGGAGAGCGATTTCTGGAACGACATGCAGACCCTGGCGGGTGACGCCGCCGCGGGCGGACTCGGCGCGCTCCTCGGTGGCGTCTTGCAGACGATCCAGCGGATGAAGCTGCTGAGCTTCAGCACGGATGTCCCGTTCCGCGATTGGTATCTCGACGCCGAGTTCGACGTGACACTGGAGGGCAGGGTCAACGGGCGCAACGCCGCGAACCTGATCTACGACGTGATGGCGGGGTGCGGAGGTGGCGAGCTGGTGAGCTCCTCAACGGCGGATGCGACGGGATCCGTTGTCACCGAGAACGCGGTGCGGGTGTACGCGAAGCTCGTCAGCGATCCCGACTCGTATTACGCCGACCAGGTTGTCCTGTTCGCCGAACCGGGCACAGGAGAGTTCCCCTGGATGATCGGCGAGAACGGTGTGAAGCAGTTCCCGATGCTGGGCGATTTCCGCGTCGACAAGCGGTACTCCGATCCCGGGATCGCCCCACTGCCGACCCCACTCCGGGCCGGGCCTCTTGGCTGTGGCGACGGGAGCGGGGAGCAGGCACCGCCGAAATCCGATTGCGGTGTGCGCGACTTCGTCGGGGACCTCGAGGTCAGCGTGCTCGGGCGGAAACTCGTCGTGACCGGGAAGTCGCTCGACCGCCGGCCCTGGTCGCACTGTGGCGGCGCAATGGCTCCCCGGGACGGTCTCATCCCGCCGGATGTTGCCGGCTGCACCGCGATGGAACGCAAAGGCGGACGCCTCCCTGCGATCAACGACGTGTTCGATGCCGACATGCCGAAGCTCGAAGTCTCCGGATCGATCGTTTGCGGTGAGCACAAGCCAGGCTCCCTCGTGAGTTACCGCTTCGAGTGGACGCTGGTGTTCTGCCGCATCGTGGAGGGCAAGCCGGCCTGCTGATGCGGCCCTCTCGACGGGATGGGCCGGCGGCAGCAGACTTGAGAGGATGACCGGTACCGAGCGCCTGGAGAATCCGTGATCGACGTGACCGTGGTCGGCAGCGGGCCGAACGGGCTCGCCGCCGCGGTCACGGCGGCACGTGCGGGTCTTGGCGTCCGGCTCATCGAGGCCGCGCCGACGCTCGGCGGCGGCCTTCGCACGGCGGAGCTGACCCTGCCCGGCTACCGCCACGACGTGTGCTCCGCCGTGCATCCCGCGGCGCTCGCCTCGCCGTTCTTCCGGGCATTCGGGCTGACGGAGCGCATCGAGTGGATCATCCCCGACGTCTCCTATGCGCATCCGATGCCGGACGGGGAAGCCGGCATCGCCTACCGCGACCTCGATAGGACCGCGGAGGCGCTCGGCCGCGATGGCGCGCAGTGGCGCCGCTTGCTCGGACCGCTGCTGCGGCGCGTGGACGGGGTCGTCGACTTCACGGGCTCCCAGCTCCTGCGGATCCCGCGCGACCCGGCCGCGGCAATCCTCTTCGGCCTGCGGGCGATCGAGCAGGGCTCCGGCCTGTGGAACCTGCGATTCAGGGGCGAGACGGCCGGGGCGATGCTGACCGGTGTCGCGGCGCATGCCGCCGGCCTGCAGCCCTCGCTCGCCGCAGCGGGGGCGGGGCTGCTCCTCGCGGTGCACGCCCATGCGGGCGGCTGGGGTTTCCCGGTCGGCGGCTCGCAGGCGATCGCGGATGTCATGGTCGCCGACCTCGTGGCACACGGCGGCGCCGTGGAGACCGGAAGGCGCGTCGACTCCCTCGCACAGCTCGAACCGTCGCGGGTCACGCTGCTCGACACCTCGACAGCGCTGCTGATGACCGGCGACCTGCCGGCCGGCTATCGCCGCGCGCTCGGGCGGTACCGCTACGGCTCCGGCGTCGCCAAGGTCGACTTCGCGCTCTCCGGCCCGGTGCCGTGGGCGAATGCAGAGGTTCGGCGAGCGCCGACCGTGCACCTCGGAGGAACACGCGCGGAGATCGCCGCCGCCGAGCGCGCGGTGTCCCTGGGGACGATCCCGCAACATCCTTACGTTCTCGTCACGCAGCCGAGCGTCCTCGACCCGACCAGGGCTCCGGCCGGGCACCACGTGCTCTGGGCTTACACGCATGTGCCCGCCGCCTCGACGCTCGACGCCACGGAGCTGGTGACCTCGGCCGTCGAACGCGCGGCGCCCGGCTTCCGCGACACGATTCTGGCCTCGGCCTCCCGCTCGGCCGAGGAGCTCTCCCGGTACAACGAGAACTACGTGGGCGGCGACATCTACAGCGGGGCGCTGAACCTGCGGCAACTCGTGAAGCGGCCCGTGGTCTCCGTGCGCCCGTGGCGCACACCCATCGACGGGGTCTACCTCTGCTCGTCGGCCACTCCGCCGGGCCCCGCCGTGCACGGCATGAACGGATGGTTCGCGGCACGGCTGGCCCTGCACGAGAAGTTCGGCATCGAGGTCCCCACTTCCTGACCGTGGACACCGCGCGTAGCGTAGACGGGTGGACTGGTTCGCCGCCCAGGATTACGAGTTCGCCCGGCAGGTGCTGCAGCGGGGTGTCGCGGCGATCTTCGTCGTCGCCTTCCTTTCCACCGCGGCCCAGTTCCCTGCCCTTCTCGGTGAGCACGGGCTCCTGCCGGTGTCGCGGGTGCTCAGGCACAAGCGATTCCTCCGTGGGCCGACGCTGTTCCGCTGGAGGTACAGCGACCGGCTCCTGCGCTGGGTGGCCTGGACCGGGGTGGCGCTCGCGGCATCCGTCGTCGCCGGCCTCCCGCAGCTGGGACCGCCCTGGGTTCCGATGCTCGTGTTCCTCGCGCTGTGGCTGCTGTACATGTCGGTCGTCAACGTCGGGCAGACGTTCTATGCGTTCGGATGGGAGATGCTGCTGCTCGAAGCCGGGTTCACGGTCGCGTTCCTCGGCTCGGATGCTGTACCGCCTCCGACCACGATTCTGCTGCTGACCGCGTGGCTGGTCTTCCGTCTCGAATTCGGCGCCGGCATGATCAAGATCCGCGGGGACGCGGCCTGGCGCGACCTCACCGCGCTGTACTACCACCACGAGACGCAGCCGATGCCGAACCCGATCAGCCGGTTCGCGCACCTGCTGCCGAAGCCGGTGCACAGGCTCGAGGTGCTCGGCAATCACTTCTCGCAGCTGATCGTGCCGTTCTTCCTGTTCGCTCCGCAGCCGGTCGCGAGTTGCGCCGCCGCCGTGATCATCCTCACCCAGCTGTGGCTGGTCGTGACCGGAAACTTCGCCTGGCTGAACTGGATCACGATCGTGCTGGCGTTCAGCCGGATCAGCGATCCGGTCGCGCATTGGGTGCTCCCGTTCGTCCCGCTGAATGCCGGTTCGGGCGCCACCCAGCCG
>DATCXP010000195.1:0-3322 GCA_036565765.1 Terrimesophilobacter sp. | reverse complement strand
GAGAGGACCGCGTCGAGGAACTGCTTCGACCTCGGATTCTGGGGATTGCGAAGCATCTCGCGGGCGTCACCGCGTTCGACCACGCGGCCGTCCACCATGAAGACGACCTGGTCACCGACCTCGCGCGCGAAGCTCATCTCGTGAGTCACGACGATCATCGTCATGCCGGACGCCGCAAGCTCGCGCATAACGTCGAGCACCTCCCCGACGAGCTCCGGGTCCAGGGCCGACGTCGGCTCGTCGAAGAGCATGAGCTTCGGCCGCATCGCGAGCGCCCGAGCAATCGCGACGCGCTGTTGTTGGCCGCCGGAGAGCTGCACTGGGTAGTGGTCCTTGTGATCGAGCAGCCCTACCCGATCGAGTGCCCGGAGTGCTCGCTCGCGAGCGAGGGCCTTCGGCTCGCGGGCCACGTGGAGGGGAGCCTCCATGATGTTCTCGATCGCCGTCATGTTCTGGAAGAGGTTGAATCTTTGGAAGACCATGCCGATCGCGCGTCGTTGACGAGCCACCTCCTTCGGGCGGAGGTCGTAAAGTCGGCCGTTTCGCTCCCGATACCCCATGAGCTCCCCATCGACGACCGCCGTGCCGGCGTCCGGGATCTCGAGCCGGTTGACGCAACGAAGCAGTGTGGATTTCCCGGAGCCGGACGGGCCGATGAGGCACATGACCTCACCCGGACGGACCTCAAGGTCGATGCCCTGCAGGACGTGGTTATCGCCGTAACGCTTGTGCAGCCCGGAAATTTCGACCAGAGGACGCCCCGCGGTCGTCGCCGGTGTTGTGCTCATCGCCGCTGTCCTTTCGCTGCGCGCTGCTCCAGGAAGCGTTGCGCGATCATGAGCACCGTGACGATCACCAGGTACCAGAATGTGCCGACGAAGAGCGCCTCCATAACCCGATACGTCGTCGCACCGATCCCCGTGACCACGGTCATGAGGTCCTGACCTGCGATCACGTAGACGAGTGCGCTCGACTTGAAGAGGGTGATGAGTTGGTTGCCGCTCGGTGGCAGGATCATCCGCATCGCCTGCGGTAGGACGACGCGCCACATCGTCTGCGCTTCGGTCATGCCAAGGGCGGCCGTCGCCTCGCGCTGTCCCTGGTCGACGCCGAGAATCCCGCCCCGCACGACCTCGGCCATGTACGCCGCTTCATGCAACCCGAGGGCGACGCAGGAGGCGACGAAGGTGGTGAGGACGACGTTCGTATCCAGCGAAACGAACATGATGTCGGTGAACGGGACGCCGATCCCCAGTCTGGGGAACAGCAACGCAAAGTTGCCCCACACCAGAATTTGGACGATCAGCGGCACGCCGCGGAAGAACCAGATGTATGCGGAGCTCACCGCGATCAGGACCCGATTCGAGGAGAGCCTCGCCACCGCGAGCAGAATGCCGATCAAGATGCCGCCGGTCATACTCACAACCGTCAGCTCGACCGTGACGACGAGGCCGTTGAGGACGTCGGTGGCCGTCAGGTTCTGCCAGAAGACGCTCCAGTCCAGATGCTTGTTCTGGACGAGGGCAAGGAGGAAGGCGGCGACGAGGACGACGAGGACCGCTGCCGTGATTCCCTGTCCCCAGTGCCGCACAGGCACCGATCGCAGCGGCTCAAACGCCACCTCGGCCCCGTCGTGCCGGCGGGCCTCAGCGTCGCGGATGGCGAGGCTCAATTCTCGACCCCTACTTCAACACACCAGAAGTGGCGCCGTTGACGACGAGCAGATCCGCCTTGAGGATATCGGGCGCCGCCCCGTGTGCGGTCATCACTTTCTGGTAGTCGCCGCTCGCCTCGAGCTGGAGCAGTGCCGCGTTGAGCGCCTTAATGAGACCGTCCGCGGTCTTCACCGCTCCGGTTGCCATGTAACCCGCCGGGCTCGACCAGGGAGTCGACTCCAGCGCGTTCCCATTCTCGATGTGCGCCACCTGGTACACCATCGGCGTATAGGTCAGCATGACCGAGTCGAGCTTTCCGGCCTGGATCTGGGTATAGGCGTCGTTCTGCGTCGCGTACAGCATCAGTGTGAGGTCCGGCTTGCCGTCGGCCTTGCACTTCGCCTTCTGGGCCACGAGCGCCTTTTCTTGCACCGTTCCCTGAGTTGTCCCGGCGACGGTGCCGCAGAGGTCCGCGATCCCCTGGATCTTCTTCGGGTTGCCCTTGACCACCGCGATCCCCATACCGGCCCGCGCAAAGGTTGTCATGTCGATGACCTTTTCCCGATCGGCGTTGTCGAACATCGACGACCACACCATCTGGATCTTGCCCGCCTGCATGGCTGGGATGAGGCCGGGGAACGGCATCTCCAGATACTCGAACTTCACACCGAGGATCGTGCTGACGTCGGAGGCGAGCTCAGCGATGATTCCCTCGTACTTTCCGTTGACCTTATCGATGTACGGTGCGTCGCCGATCGTGATACCGACCTTGATCACACGGTCGGACTTGATGTCCGCGGGCAGCATGTCCTGGATGGCCTGGTTGAATTCGACACCCTTCGGGGTCGAAGCGGCCGGTGCTGCACTCTCTGACGGCTTGGGGACGACAGCGGTTCCGCCTGCGCAACCCGCCAGGGCGACGGCGGCCATGGTGCCGATCGCAAGCGCCGCGAATGGGCCGCGAATTCGACGTTTGATCTGTGTCATAGGAACTCCCTTGTTGCCTGGTGATTGGTCCGGCTCGCAATCGAGTCGGGGTGGAGCAGACCTCGTCGGGTCCATTTGGATTGGGCCAGCATGGCGAAGAACTGTGCCACCTCGGAGGCGATTTGGTGACACAACCCAATTTATCAGTCTGCCTGATAACCCATGACTGTAAGGCACGCTGAGAAGCCTTGTCAAGCGACACCGCGATGCGCCATGCGGGGCCAGCGTCGGGCCTATTGACGATGACCCGATTATCAGCCAGACTGACGATCACCCTCCGCTAGTGAGGGGCGACATCGTGTCTGCGGCGTCGGATAATAACGCCCGTGCCAAGACGAGCCGACCTCGGGAGAAGACCATGACTATCAATGAAGCCGACCTGCAGCTCCTGCTCGACGAGCGGGACATTCTGCGGTGCGTCACCCGCTACGCACGCGGCATCGACCGCCACGACGCCGAACTGATCGAGAGCGCGTTCCACCCGGACAGCCTTGATCATCACGGCGGTGACACCCGCAACCCTGAGGACCTCGCCCAGTGGGGCAACGAACTGCACGCGACGCACACACGGCGTCACTCGCATTTCCTCGCGAACTCAACTATCGAAATCGACCGCGATGTCGCGCATTCCGAGACCTATGTCTTGTTCGCGCTCTGGCGGCGCCACGACGCTGTTGTCG